>NZ_JBFOCR010000006.1:0-20957 GCF_040907935.1 Aeromonas sp. s2
TAGGGAAGGTGCGAATAAGCGGGGAAATTCTTCTCGGCTGACTCAGTCATTTCATTTCTTCATGTTTGAGCCGATTTTTTCTCCCGTAAATGCCTTGAATCAGCCTATTTAGACCGTTTCTTCGCCATTTAAGGCGTTATTCCCAGTTTTTAGTGAGATCTCTCCCACTGACGTATCATCTGGTCCACCCGAAACAGGTTGGCCAGGGTGAATAACATCGCCAGTTGGTTATCGTTTTTCAGCAACCCCTTGTATCTGGCTTTCACGAAGCCGAACTGTCGCTTGATGATGCGAAACGGGTGCTCCACCTTGGCCCGGATGCTGGCTTTCATGTATTCGATGTTGATGGCCGTTTTGTTCTTGCGTGGATGCTGTTTCAAGGTTCTTACCTTGCCGGGGCGCTCGGCGATCAGCCAGTCCACATCCACCTCGGCCAGCTCCTCGCGCTGTGGCGCCCCTTGGTAGCCGGCATCGGCTGAGACAAATTGCTCCTCTCCATGCAGCAGATTACCCAGCTGATTGAGGTCATGCTCGTTGGCCGCGGTGGTGACTAGGCTGTGGGTCAGGCCACTCTTGGCATCGACACCAATGTGGGCCTTCATGCCAAAGTGCCACTGATTGCCTTTCTTGGTCTGATGCATCTGCGGATCGCGTTGCTGCTCTTTGTTCTTGGTAGAGCTGGGTGCCTCAATGATGGTGGCATCGACCAAGGTGCCTTGGGTCATCATGACGCCTGCTTCGGCCAGCCAGCGATTGATGGTCTTGAACAATTGGCGGGCCAGTTGATGCTGCTCCAGCAGGTGGCGGAAATTCATGATGGTGGTGCGGTCCGGCAAGGCGCTATCCAGGGATAACTGGGCAAACAGACGCATGGAGGCGATTTCGTACAGAGCATCTTCCATCGCGCCATCGCTCAGGTTGTACCAATGCTGCATGCAGTGAATGCGTAGCATGGTTTCCAGCGGATAGGGCCGTCGGCCATTGCCCGCCTTGGGATAAAACGGCTCGATGACAGCGGTCATATTCTGCCATGGCAGAATCTGCTCCATGCGGGAGAGGAAAATCTCTTTTCGGGTCTGACGGCGCTTAGTGCTGAATTCACTATCGGCGAAGGTGAGTTGATGGCTCATGATGTCCCTCTGGGATGCGCTCCGGATGAACATGATGATCTCATATCAGGAACTTGTTCGCACCTTCCCTTTCTGATATGGATAGCGAGCTCGCTGCACTGGAGCAGAAGCTGGCCAAGGCCCGTGATGTGAAGCAGGGGATGATGCAGCAGTTGTTGACCGGCCGTATCCGCCTGCCGCTATCCAAGGAGGCGTGATGGAGAGCATCAATAATCAGGTGCGGTCGGTACGCCAGTTGCTGGCCATTCCCAAACTGGCCATCCCAAGCTATCAGCGACCGTACCGCTGGGGCTCCAAGAATATCTCGGATCTCTTCAGTGATCTGGCGACCCATCAGGACAAGAGCGCCTATCGGCTGGGCTCGGTGGTGTTTCATCAGCACACCGATAGTGAGCAGGGCGAGATGCTTGATATCGTCGATGGCCAGCAACGCACCCTGACCCTGATGTTGACCGTCAAGGCGCTGATCGAGGTGCTGGATAATGAAACTCGCAGTGGCAAAGAGAAGAGTATCCGGTTTCAACGTCAGGATCTGCGTGAGCAATTGCAGGCCTTGCGTGGACCTATCGATGCGTTTATGCAGCGCCAGCGCTTCCCCAGCCGGGATTCGGAGTTCAACCTCAGACGCAACTATCTGGAGTTGCGTCGGCTGGTGGCCCGTCCAGAGTTTGACGAGCAGCAAATCGACTTTCTGCTTAACCGCTGTCAGGTAGTCTGCTTTGTGCTGCAGGATATCTCGGAGGCGTTCCAGTTCTTCGATTCGCAAAATGCCCGGGGGCGCGATCTGGCTCCTCACGATCTGCTCAAGGCATTTCACCTGCGCGAGTTTGCCGGTCATGAGGCCAACCTCAAGGCCGAGGCGGTCGCCCATTGGGAGCGCCTGCCAAGCGACGAGCTGGCCAATCTGTTCGCCCTCTATCTCTATCGGGTACGTCAGTGGGCCGAGGGCAAGTCGGCCCGCTACTTTGGCAAGGGGGAGGTGGATCTCTTCAAGGGGGTCAATCTCGACCGGGTGGGGCACTTCCCTTACGTGGAGTCGCTGCGTATCGCCCACCACTTTGTCGATGAGTACAACAGCCAGTACCAGCGCAAGATTGACGGCCAGCGCATGGCGTTTCCCTTTCATCTCGACCAGATGATCATCAATGGCCGTCGCTTTTTCGAGATGGCCGAGTACTACCAGACGCGGGTCGCCGCCATCGTGGCCGAGGAGTCTGATTCCGGCAAGACGCAATCAGCCACCCTGCTCGGCGAAACGCTGACGCCGATGGCCAGCAAGGTGCTCTCGACCCTGGGCAGCTACGAGCGTCGCCACCGCACCGGGGATCGTTATGTGAGGGCCATGTTCGACTGCGCCCTGATCTTCTATATCGACAAGTTCGGCAGCCAGGGGCTGTCACTGGCCATCGAGAAGTGCTTTATCTGGGCCTATCGCTGCCGTATTCGCCAGCAGGTGGTGCAACTGGCGACCATGGATAACTACGTGCTGGAGCACAATCTGATCCGTGCCATTCGTGATGCCCGTCTGCCGGGAGACCTGCACGGCTTCCCTTTGCCTAGCATGAGCAGTCGAGAGAACAAGAACAATCGCAACGGCGCCGAAGATGAACTGGTCGGGCTGTTTCGGGAGATGAAATATTATGAGTGATGCAGGCGTCCACCCCTTTTCCATTCGTGCACTGCTTGAAGATCGCGCCCGCTATCTGGTGCCCATGTACCAGCGCAACTACGCCTGGGGAGAGGGAGAGATCACCCAGCTGCTGCAGGATGTGCTGGATTATCAGCAAAAATCGGTCGGAGCCAAGGAACAGCAAACCTACTATATCGGCACCTTGGTGGTATTTGCCCGGGACGATGGCAGTTTCGAGGTAATCGATGGCCAGCAGCGCTTTACTACCCTCTCTCTGCTGGCCAATTGGCTCAAACATCACGCGATAGATTCGGTGGATATGAGCTGGTATCAGACCATCAACCTCGCTTTTGAGAGTCGCCCGATATCGAGCCATACCTTCGAGCGCTTATGGCAGGGTGTTGCCCCCCACGATTTGCGGGGGAGTACCTTCAATGAAGGTCTGGTGAACGGTTTTGAGCTGATTGGCAAGGCAATGGCGGATCTTGGTTTGGTGGGGGCTAAACTGACAGCCTTTTGTGACTACCTCTTCACGCATGTGCAGATCTCTCGTATTGAGGTACCCAAGGATACCGATCTCAATCACTTCTTCGAGGCGATGAACAATCGCGGCGAGCAGTTGGAAAAGCATGAAGTGATCAAGGCGCGGCTGATGGAGACGCTGAACCAGATACCCGAGGAAGAGCATCGTCGCCAAAGTATTCATATCCTGACCCGGGTATGGGATGCCTGCGCCAATATGGAGCGCTATATCCAGTACGGCTTTACCCCGCAAGAGCGCCACCGTCTGTTTGGTGAGAGCGACTGGGGCCAGTTTGTGCCCCGTGATTTTGCCCATCTGCTTGATCTGCTAGGGTCCCCTAACACGGCCGACGCTGCCGATAAAAACGGGGCCACTGCCGGTAGCCAGGGGCGTACCTTGTTGGCCATTTTGCAGGATGACAAGCTCGATGGTGAGCAGACGGTGGAGGAGGAGAGCGCAGGCTCCGAACGCTTTAACAGCGTCATCAACTTCTCCAACTTCTTGCTCCATGTGCTGCGACTCGTTAGCCGCGACCCGGGTGATACGGAGGGGGTGCCGCTTGATGATAAACAACTGGTTGATCAGTTTGAGATCCGAGTGATAAGGCAACCGGATCCAGTAGCGGCAGTTAAGCGTTTTATCTATGGCCTGTTAAAGAGCAAGTATCTGTTTGATCAGTTCATCATCAAGCGCGAGTTTGCCGATGGCAAGGATGGTTGGAGTCTGAAGCGGCTGCACTGGTATTCGGAAAAGAGCGTCAGTTACATCAATACCTTTGATAAGGATGAAAATGAGAATGGTTTCTCTGGTGTTAACCGGCGGATCCTGATGTTGCTGTCGGCGTTTCATGTGTCGACCCCGACCCTGGTTTACAAACATTGGCTGAATGGTGCACTGAGATATCTGTTCGACAATTGTCACCCTGCTCAACCGGTAGAGGCAGGGGCTTATCTGTCCTATCTGGAGAGTCAGGCTCGCCGCTTTGTCTTCCAGCGCTTTTTGGCGCCGGGTGAAGGGGCTTCCTATTACCAGATGCTCTACCTTGATAACGCCCTTTTGCCTGCCATCAATGTGGATGAGAGCTTGCACAAGGTGATTACATCCAAACTTCGCTTCGGTCATATCGAGAACAACTTTGTCTTCAATTTCCTCGACTACCTGCTGTGGGTTACGAATCGAAATCAAGATAAAGATCGTGATATGGAGTTGTATCGCCGTTTCGAGTTTACATTCCGCAGTTCGGTGGAACACTTCTCACCCCAGCATCCGATGGATGGTTATAAACCGGTCGAGCAGAGTGCACTTCATTCGTTTGGCAACCTTTGCCTTATCAGCCACAGCAAGAACTCGCGCCTGAGTAACTTCCAGCCGCAACAGAAGCAGGAGCACTTTGAAGCGAGCCTTGCCAACAACCAGATTGATAGCCTCAAGTTGCTCGCCATGGTCCGGCTGATGAAAGAGAAAGGTCGCTGGCAGGAAACCGAGATCGAAGAACACCAGGAGCAGATGCTAGCCGTGCTGGCTGCAGAGGCTGCCAAGATGAGGGAACAACCATGAGTACGGTTGGACAGCGAGAACATGCTGCCCAAGATTGGATGGTCCGGTTTATGTGAGCGGTATGGGGGTCACGGTCTGTGGCACTGGAACGCCATTCAGAAAAACCGCAATATCGAGACCTTGTTGTTGATGGTTGTGTTATCAGTGGCGATCATGCGCCGCTAAGTATTACTGAAAAATAGATTTTGTGAGGACTCAATGTGGCCTTTTTATTGGCCTGGGTTGAGAGTTCAAAAAATAATTGGAGAGCTGTATGTCGGTTGTAGAAGCATCATCCACAGGTGGAGTGATAGAGGGGGTGGATCCTTTTGTATTAACCTCCCTTGAGGCGATGCGAAAGAAGTTATTGGATCTCACCTCTCGCAATCGTCTGCTCAACTTTCCCCTCACCAATAAAGGTTCCGCACTACGTATTGTTGATGAGCTGCCAGAGCAGCTCTATGAAACACTCTGCGCGGAAGTCGCAATGGAGTTTGCGCCAGTCCCTGAACCAACCCGCCAACAACTGTTGGAGCATGGCTATCTGAAGGTTGGTGAGGATGGTAAGGATGTCCAGCTAAGGGCCCTTCCGACGGCCAAGGATTGGGCACAGGTTTTGGGGGTCAGCACCGAATTCGATTTACCCACTGGCCAGCGGGTGCATGCCTCAGAAGTAAACCGGCCACTGCTGGAGCAGGCCCATGAGTTTATCTATCAATATGGCCAGGCCAGAGATGGAAAACTGACCGGTATCCGGACCCAGTACGCTAAACAAGGCCTCAATTTGTCAGAACTGACCACAGCCTGCAACCTGGCGGGTTATGAAGGGCTTGAGGACTTTGAACGTCAGGCCAAGATAGGTAAGGCGCTCACTATATCGCCATCCTACCCCGGTCATGACGATAAGCGGATACAGGTTCTGCTCTTCCCCGGAGAGCTCGAGGCGCGTCTGCGGGCCATCCACAACAAGGCTCAAACGGCCATAGAAGAGAGTGGCGCCAATATCCTGTATCTGGCGCTGGGATTCCTCGAATGGTACGAGAGCGATACTTCGGATAAAGCACGCTTTGCCCCCTTGTTCACCATTCCTGTGCGATGTGAGCGTGGCAAGCTGGATCCCAAGGATGGCCTCTACAAATACCAGATCCATTACACGGGTGAAGATATCCTGCCCAATCTCTCCTTGAAGGAGAAATTACAGGCTGACTTTGGGCTGGCTCTTCCTATGTTTGACGAAGAGCAGACACCTGAGTCCTATCTCGCTGCGGTGACCAAAGTCGTTGGGAAGCATAAACCCAGGTGGTCGGTGAAACGCTACGGGGCGCTGAGCTTGCTCAACTTTGGCAAGATGATGATGTATCTGGATCTCGATCCTGCTCGTTGGCCTCAGGACAAACGCAACATTTTGTCTCATGAGGTGATCCGTCGCTTTTTCACCAGTCAGGGGGGCGGCGAAAACAATGCCGACTCAACAGGTGGATTAAGCCAACATGAGTATTGCATCGATAGTTACCCTGAGATCCATGACAAGATCCCGCTGATCGATGATGCGGATAGTTCGCAACACAGTGCGTTGATCGATGCCATCCATGGGAAAAATCTGGTCATTGAAGGCCCTCCCGGCAGCGGCAAATCACAGACGATTACCAACTTGATTGCTGCGGCCCTGCTCAATGGCAAGAAGGTGCTGTTCGTGGCAGAGAAAATGGCGGCCTTGGAGGTCGTCAAGCGTCGTCTGGATCGCGCCGGTCTGGGTGAGTTCTGCTTGGAGTTGCACAGCCACAAGACGCATAAGCGTAAGGTGCTGGAGGATATTGAAGCCCGCATGATGCGTCAGGCAACAATGCCGACGACGGAAGAAATTGACGCCCAGATTACGCGTTATGAAGAGCTCAAGAGGCAGCTCAATGAATATGCAGCATTGATAAACACCCCTTGGGAGCTCACGGGAAGGACTATCCATCAGCTCCTGAGTGGTGCGACGCGCTATCGCCACAAATTGGATATAGATGCAACAGCACTCCATATTGAGAACTTATCTGGTAAAAAACTGGACAAGGTGGCTCAGCTACGACTGAGCGACCAAGTGGTGGAGTTTAGCCGTATCTACAAGGAGGTGCGGGAGCAGGTGGGGGCCGATGCAGAAATATATGAGCACCCTTGGAGTGGTGTGAATAACACCCAAATCCAGCTGTTTGACAGCGCTCGTATAGTTGATTTGTTACAAGCTTGGCAGGCGTCTATCCTCCATTTTCATCATCATTATCAAGGTTTTTTAGACAAATGGGCTCTGGAAGGTGAGGGGCTCGATACGCTCTCCCATATTGAGCAACTGGTACAGGATCAGAAGCATCTACCTAGCTTGAGCGGATCGGAATTATTCGCCGCACTTCCCGGGATGGATACCTCGGATGCGATAGCACGCGTTCGTCACTATCTGGCGAGATTTGACACCCTTCAAGGCTACTATGACACCTTGAGTCAAGCCATTGAACCCGAGAAACTCCGTCTATTAGAGCGAGGGGAGCAATGCGACTTTCCCAGTGAGGAGTTGGCAAAGTACGGTGTTGCTGAACATTTCTCTCTTCGTGACTTGATCAAGTGGCTCGAGTCTGTTCGATGCATCGAAGATGAGTTGTCATCCCTCTCTGGTCAGCTGAGCGACTTCAAGAGTGCGTTACCTGGCAGCCTCTCTGCACACATCAATGATACCCAACCTGGCTTGGTATTCTGTGCAGAATTGCTGTCTATTGTGGGGGCCTTGCCGGCAGAGCTCATCAGGGTACGTGATCCACTGTTTGATGATGATGGCCTCGATGCTGTACTGCTCGAGCTGGTTCAGCAGATTGAAGAGTTGCGTCCCCTCAGGGATAACTTGTCCGAGCTGTATCAGTTGGACAGACTACCGTCCCAAGAGCAACTTGCTCGTGCTGTTGCGATTATTCAGCAGGGTGGTTTCTTCTCATGGTTCAAGAGTGATTGGCGTAATGCCAAGGCCTTGCTCACAGGGTTGTCTCGACAGCCAGGAACCAAGTTTGCCGAGTTGAAACGTTGGTCAACTAACCTGGTGAAGTACACGGAGTTACTGCAGCGGTTTGAGCAAAGAGCCTTCGGTAATCAACTCGGCAGCGCATACCGTGGACTGGACACGGATTGCGTGCAGTTGATGCAATTGCGCGATTGGTACAAGCAGGTCCGCGCTTGTTACGGCATCGGCTTTGGAAAGCGGGTTGCGATAGGCTCTGATGTGATGGCTCTGGATGGCGAAATCATTAAAGGCGTCCATCAGATTGAGAAGTCACAGTTCAGCACGAAAATAATGGCCTTGGTGAAGCAGGCAGAAAATGAGACCAAGTTGCTGCCGCGCATTGCCCACCAACTGAAAGATCATCCTGTCTGGCTAGGTGAACAAGGAGCATTGAGACAGGCTTGCCAACAAGTGCAAGCGACGCTGACTGCTTTACAGGGGTGGTTTGTCAATACAGATGTATCACTGGGTCAGATGACACATTTCTCCGATCTCTTGCAAAAAATGTCTGCCTTGCAGATTGACCTTGAAAATAAGAAACCGGAGTTGGGTGTCTTTGCGCAATCAGTCCCGTTGGCTTTTGGGTTGAATAAAGATAATCGACAGGCACTAACCATTATCGGCGACACGCTGAATCTGGCTGATCAACTGGTTGGAGACATAAAGTGTGCCTCTTTGGCCACCAGGGTCAGGCATCTGGATAATGCGAGCGAGTATGCGTTACTTTGCCGTGATGGTGCTGAAGTTGGCCTGAAATGGCATGACCAGGAGCAGCATGCTGTGCGATTTGCACAAGAAACAATGTTGGATAACGGTCAGTGGCTCAAGTCGACAGACTGTTCACTGAACGCATTGCTGGAGCGGAACGAAAAGGCGATTCAACAGCCTCGCTGGTTGAATGGGTGGGTCAACTTTATTCGTTGCTACGAACAGATGCAGGAACGTGGATTGCAACGGATCTGGTCTGCAGTCCTTGCCGGAACGCTCCCTGTGGAAAAAATTGAACTGGGTTTGGCCTTGGCACTCCATGACCAGTTGGCCCGCGAGGTTATTCAGGCCCATCCTGAATTGATGAGGATCTCTGGTACCCAACGCAATGCCTTGCAAGCATCATTCAAGGAGTACGACAAAAAGCTGATTACGTTGCAGCGTCAGCGCATTGCTGCGCAGATTGCTCGTCGCCATGTCCCGGAGGGAAACGCGGGAGGTAAGAAGAGTGAATACACCGAACTGGCACTGATCAAGAATGAGCTGGGCAAAAAAGCAAGACATATTCCAATTCGGCAGTTGGTCAACCGAGCCTGTAGTGCTCTGGTTGCTATAAAGCCCTGTTTCATGATGGGGCCAATGTCCGTAGCTCATTACCTTGAACCTGGACGGATGGAATTCGACTTGGTGGTAATGGATGAAGCATCCCAGGTAAAGCCAGAGGATGCGTTGGGAGTTATCGCCAGGGGCAAGCAATTGGTGGTGGTGGGGGATCCCAAGCAGTTGCCGCCAACCAGTTTCTTTGATCGAAGTGTGGAGAGTGAGGATGACGATGATGCCGCCGCGCTCAGCGATACGGACAGTATCCTGGATGCCGCATTGCCGCTGTTCCCCATGCGGCGTTTGCGTTGGCACTATCGTTCCCGGCACGAGAAGCTGATCGCCTACTCCAACCGCCATTTTTATAACAGCGATCTGGTAATATTCCCCTCTCCTTATGCGGAGTCTCCGGAGTATGGGATCAAATTTACCTATGTTTCGAAAGGACGTTTCTCCAACCAGCATAACATCGAAGAGGCACAGGCCGTGGCAGAGGCTGTGCTTCATCATGCGCAGCACAGACCGGGTGAATCACTTGGTGTAGTTGCGATGAGTTCAAAACAGCGCGACCAGATCGAACGTGCTATTGATGAACTGCGCCGCAGTAGGCCGGAAGTCGATCGTGTTATCGATGGTTTGTATGCCATGGAAGAGCCGCTTTTCATTAAAAACCTTGAGAACGTGCAGGGTGACGAGCGCGATGTGATCTTTATTTCCTTTACCTATGGACCTGCCGAACATGGTGGGAAGGTTTATCAACGTTTTGGGCCAATAAATTCCGATGTAGGCTGGCGCCGTCTGAACGTACTCTTCACGCGTTCGAAGAAGCGGATGCATGTCTTCAGCTCGATGCGCTCAGAGGATGTGCTGACGAGTGAGACCAGTAAACTTGGAGTCGTTTCTTTGCGAGGTTTCCTCCAGTTTGCTGAAAAAGGAACACTGGACTCACAAATCACCCATACAGGGAAGGCACCAGATAGCGACTTCGAAGTTGCCGTAATGGAGGCGCTTAGGAAAGCCGGGTTCGAGTGTGAGCCTCAGGTCGGGGTGGCCGGATTCTTTATTGATTTGGCGGTGAAAGACCCTGGCTGTCCGGGTCGGTACTTGATGGGTATCGAGTGTGATGGTGCTACCTATCACTCGGCCAAGTCTGCCCGAGACAGAGATCGGCTGCGTCAGGAGGTTCTGGAGCGTTTAGGTTGGAAAATTAGCCGCATCTGGTCCACAGACTGGTTCAGTAATCCTGACGAGGTGCTCTCCCCGATTATCCGGAAACTCCATCAGCTCAAGACGTTGGAGCCTGAGGTTACAATGCCTTCATATGAGTATATGGAGGAGAGCGAGCCTTCTGCAGAGGCAGAGGATCACCAAGAGACATCTCCTATACCAGAGCTGGGACTCAAGGAACAGCTTCGGTATTTTGCCAAGCATGTCATCGCTGTTGCGCTACCGGATGTTGATGATGATCGCCGTTTGTTGCGGCCAGCCATGCTCGAGGCATTGCTTGAGCATCAGCCTCTATCACGCTCCGAATTTGTTGAGCGGATACCACACTACTTACGGCAAGCAACAGATGTACATGAAGCACAACGTTTTCTTGATCAGGTGCTGGCATTAATCGATGGTGCTGATGTTGAAGCGGATGATGCTACGTTCGAGCCTGGATTGGCATAAGCAGAGGTAATTAAACAGTGACAGCTGTCGGTCAACGTGAACGCGCCACCCAACAACGAGTAGTCAGGTTTTTTATTGAGGATCTGGGCTATCGCTATTTGGGTAACTGGCACACCCGCCCCAACAATCGTAATGTCGAACCTGCTCTGCTGACTGACTGGTTGATGGGCAGTGGGGTGGATGCTGCGCTTATTCCCCGAGTCCTGCGTCAGCTCGAACGGGCGGCCAGCCTGGGGGAGGGGCGTCAGCTCTATGATGCCAATAAAGAGGTCTACCGCTTGTTGCGCTATGGCGTGAAGGAGAAGAGCGGGGCGGGTGAGCAGCATCAGACCGTCTGGCTGGTAGATTGGGCCAATCCTGAGGCTAACGACTTTGCCATCGCCGAGGAGGTGACGGTCGCGGGGGAGAATACCAAGCGGCCGGATCTGGTGCTCTACGTTAACGGTATTGCGCTAGGGGTGATCGAGCTCAAGCGATCCACCGTCTCTATCGGTGAAGGGATCCGGCAAAACCTCGACAACCAGCAACAGGATTTCATTCGCAATTTTTTCACCACTCAACAGTTGCTCATGGCAGGCAACGACAGCCAGGGCTTGCGGTACGGTACCATCGAAACCCCTGAGAAATATTATCTGGAGTGGAAAGAGGCCGGTTCTTCGCAGGATGAAAATCCGTTGGATCGCCACCTGGCCCAGCTCTGCGAGAAGGGGCGCTTTCTTGAGTTAATTCACAACTTTATTGTCTTCGATAGTGGGGTTAAGAAAACCTGTCGCCATAACCAGTATTTCGGGATCTCGGCAGCCAAGCGGTTTATTGAACGTCATGAGGGCGGGATCATCTGGCATACCCAGGGCAGCGGTAAAAGCCTGACCATGGTGTGGCTGGCCAAGTGGATCCGAGAGAATGTCGCTGATAGTCGGGTCTTGATCATCACTGACCGTACCGAGCTCGATGAGCAGATAGAGAAAGTATTTGCCGGGGTTGAAGAGGAGATCCTGCGCACCAAGAGTGGGGCCGATCTGGTACGCCGTCTTAACGAGGCACACCCTTGGCTGCTTTGCTCTTTGGTACACAAATTTGGCCGACACACGGAAGAAGAAGATGAGACGGCTGAGCGAGATGACGATGAATTTATCGCCGAGCTCAAAGCCAGCCTGCCGGCTGATTTTGCGGCCAAGGGCAAACTCTTTGTGTTTGTGGATGAGTGCCACCGTACCCAGTCGGGCAAGTTGCATGGGGCCATGAAGAGCATATTGCCCGAGGCACTTTTTATTGGCTTCACCGGCACACCCCTGATGAAGAAGGATAAGAAGAAGTCGGTAGAGGTGTTTGGACCCTTCATTCACACCTACAAGTTTGACGAGGCGGTGAGCGATGGGGTGGTGCTGGACTTGCGTTATGAGGCCCGCGACATTGACCAACGGGTCAAGTCCCAGGCCAAGGTGGATGAATGGTTCGAGGTGAAGACCAAGGCGCTCTCCCGACTTGGTCGCCAGCAGTTAAAAGAGAAGTGGGCCTCGATGCAGAAGCTGCTCTCGAGCCGCTCACGACTCGAGCAGATCGTGGCCGATATCCTGCTCGATTTTGACCGTAAACAGCGCCTGGCGGATGGCCGTGGCAATGCCATGTTGGTGTGCTCCAGTGTCTATCAGGCTTGCAAAAGCTATGAGCTGTTCAGTCAGGCAGGATTTGCTGACAAGTGTGCCATCATCACCAGCTATCAGCCTAATGCCAGTAACATCAAAGGACAGACGACCGGTGCTGGGTTGACCGAAAAGCTGGCGAAATACCATATCTATCGCAAGATGCTGGCGAACTTTTTCGGCCAGAGCGAGGATGAGGCTGGCAAGCGGGTGGAGGAGTTTGAGAAAACGGTCAAACAGCGCTTTATCAAGGAGCCTGGTCGGATGCGGCTGCTGATTGTCGTGGACAAGCTGTTGACCGGTTTCGATGCGCCGTCGGCGACCTACCTTTACATCGATAAAAAGATGGCCGATCACAACCTTTTTCAAGCTATCTGTCGGGTCAACCGGCTCGATGGTGCCGATAAGGAGTATGGCTACATCGTCGATTACAAGGATCTGTTTCGCTCTCTTGAGAAGACCGTCAAGGATTATACGGCCGAGGCGTTTGAAGGCTATGACAAGGAGGATGTCGCTGGGTTACTCAAAGATCGCTTGGCGCAAGGACGGCAGGATCTTGACGACGCTCTGGAGGTAGTGCGAACGCTCTGCGAACCGGTCAAGGCTCCCCGCGAGGAGTTGGATTATCAGCACTACTTCTGCTGTGCTCCGGGGGCAAACGAAGATGAGCTGCTCGACAAGGAGGCGCTGCGTCTAACCCTTTATCAATATGTCGCCAAGCTTATCCGTGCGTTCACCGCGTTGGCGGGGGAGATGGAAGAGGCCGGTTATAGCGCGAGCCAGGCTGCTGTAATCCGTCGTGAGGTGGAGCACTACAGCAAGGTGCGCGACATGATCAAAGTAGCCAGTAGTGATCACGTCGATATGAAGCAATTCGAGCCGGCGATGCGCCAGATGCTGGATCTCTATATTGATGCTGACCCCAGTGAAACCCTTATGGACTTTGAAGAGCTGGGATTGCTGGAGCTGATCATCGAGCGGGGAGCTGAAGGGCTTGAGGGGGCGCCTGAGGGACTGCGTAAAGACCCCGAGGCTATGGCTGAGGCGATTGAAAACAACGTGCGACGGACCATCGTCGACGAGAATCCGGTTAACCCCAAGTACTACGAAAAGATGTCGGTGCTGCTCGATGAGCTGATTGAGCTGCGTCGCTCTCAGGCTATCTCTTACCAAGAGTATCTGGAAAAGGTGCGCGAGCTGGCCATGAAGGTGAAACGTCCAGCCAGCGGGGGGGCACAGACCTACCCTGCGAGTGTAGATACCTCAGCCAAGCGCGCGCTATATGACAATTTGGGCTGCGATGAAGTGCTGGTGACCAAGATCGATACTGCCGTCAGATATACCAAAAAAGCGGACTGGCTCGGTGATCGCTTCAAAGAGCGGGAGGTTGCCTTTGCTATTGCCGAAGAGATCAAAGAGTACGATGTGACCGTCGCGGATGTGATGACCCTGGTAAAAGCCCAGCCGGAGTACCATTGATGGCGTTGGTTACCTTCGGTGAGCTGACGTTCGAGTTGCAGCGCAAGGGCATCAAAAACTTGCACATCAATGTATTACCCCCTGATGGACGGGTGCGTGTATCCGCGCCTGCTTCTTTGTCAGATACCGCCATTCGAGTTGCAGTGGTGCGAAGACTGGCCTGGATTCGACAGCAGCAGGCGGCGTTTGTTGCCCAGCCGCGCCAGAGCGAGCGCAAGATGTGTAGCGGAGAGACCCATTATCTTTGGGGACGAGGTTACCGGCTGGATGTGATTCAGACCGATGGTGACCATAGCGTCAAGTTACAGGGCGGCTGGATCCGTATGCGGGTGCCTGCACACTATGACGCAGACCGCCGCGAGGTGTTGCTCCTTGAGTGGTACCGCCAGTTGCTACGCCAGCGCTTGCCAGATCTTATCGCTAAGTGGCAGGAGACGTTAAAGGTGTCACCTTCCTTTGTGGGTATCAAACGCATGAAAACCATGTGGGGTAGCTGCAAAACAGATACTGCTCGCATCTGGATCAACCTCGAGTTGGTCAAGAAGCCCCCTGAATGCCTGGAATTTATTGTGGTTCACGAGATGGTGCATCTATTAGAGCGCAAGCATAACCAGCGATTTATCTCCCTGATGGATCTGCACCTGCCAAATTGGCGAGAGCACCGCGAGAAGCTCAACAAGATGCCGCTGGCGTTTAATCGGTGGGGGTATTAAATGTTTCTTTATGATCCATCGCAGTTTATCGAATGGCTTGGTTTTCCTTCACAAGGGGAATTTTTTCGAGGCGTGTTTACTTCCCCTAGCATAAATAAAGACAAGCTGTATCCTCCATGTGCCAAAACACTAAACAAGTATTTTTTATCATCAGGGGATGAGTGCCACAGTACTCAGTCAGAAAAATTCATCAAAAGATTGAAGGATATCTCAGTAACTAGGGGTGTTAGTGCTGATTTTTTTGATACGCCATCTGAACCCATACTAATATCGCAATTTGCGATTCGTGTGAAATGGCCAAGCATCTTCAAAGGCCTTCAAATCACAGGTTATTACCCACAAACGTGTGCGCAAGCAGAAAGTTTCCTATATGAATTGCAGATTTTATTGGATAGCCTAGATGGTCTTCGTGGGAGAAGTCGAGCCAAGAAAGTTTTAGAGAACGACTGGCTGAGAGCTAGTCTAATGGAGTTGAATGTAGAGTTGCGAGTCAATGATAGCGATTTTAACATGGGGCCTGAACAAAACAGGGTCCTGTTTAGAACTCTACATTATTTCAATATATATCTTTTTATTAAGATGCTAGCGGCGTTTGATGCTGATTTTAACCGCCATGTGTCGATGGAACACAAACAATCGATATTTCTCAAAATGATGCCTACATCCCCACTAGATAAGTGGGTGCCTCATAGGTCTGGATTGTTTGAACCTCTTCTGAAACGTTTTGTATCCAAGTCAATAGGCTATCAGGCTTTTGCCAAGTACGCGGGTTGCAATGAAGATTCTATCGCAACCAGTTTACGTCAGTTTTATGCAAGAAAACGAAATCTAAAATTTAAAACGGTTAGAGAATGGTTACGTGGAGCACTTGAAGAGTTAGCCAAGACAGAATATTTTGATGTCGAGGAGGTTCTTCACTATTGTGAGCCGATGTGGGGCGTAGCGGATATATTATCTGGATGGATTCATGTAACGGGTGATCCAGAACTGGATCATGAGGTTGTTACATGTTTTAGCCATTACAATCGATTTTATAATGAAGCTATAGGCAGCAGGGAGCCATAGGCTCCCTGAAAAAGTCATTCATCATCTTCATCATCAGGGCGCTCATCGTAGCCCCGACTCTGCCAGTAGGCATCGTGCTCGGGGTTTAATTGACGCGAGCGGTTATCGTCGTCATCTTTTTTAGACATGTTGTTTCCTTACTTTTTAGTTTCCGGTTTTGGCGGGGTGACTGCAGCGGTTTTTTGTGCACGCGCGGTGAAACTGTCTTTACTCACACCACCTCCGTTACTCCGCGCTTCAGCACTATGGATACGAGATACGGCTTCTGTGGTCATTGGTTTTTTGCTGTTGCTCATCATAGATCTCCTTGTCATCTCCAGTGGATGTACTGGATAGCGACAATGTATGAAAAATGAAGCCATCTAACAGGGGGCAAAAAATGGAAATTTCTGTAAGGTATGGTGCAGAGGGGAGTTGGAATGCCGAGATGTAGTGTCCGAAAAAACTGACCCCGTTTTCCGTCTGTGTTTACCAACTTTCGGTTGCTTTACTCCAGAGCTGCCAAGTTGAACAAGTCTGGATAATGGAATCACCAGAATACAACATTGATGAGAGCTGCATATATTATTAAATTTCAGAATCAGGTTTCTTCAATTTTTATTCTGGGGGGAGAGGTGTTTTCTTTATTTTTTCTCCGCCAGTGAATGGAATCGTAATGCTATCACTCAGCATTAATATTATTTAAGAGGTTCTCTATATAGAGAACATTTCATCCTGAAATACATATTTAGAGTGAGATGTAAATGAAAGCCAGAATGAAAAGGTATAATTATTGAACATCTATAATATAGCGCCGAAGGCTACACAATATACATAATAAAGCCCCCTCAGTGCAGGGGAGCGTTTGAGGCTCGTTAAGGGGGCCTGGTTATAATTAATGGTATCCCATTGTACTATCGTGGGACAAGACAATGAGATGAGTGTTTAAGTGATTGTAATTGCATGTTTAGTCACTATTTGTTCATATTTTAATGAATTTTCTGAGTTATCTGTGTGATAAGCCGGTTCAGTAAGGGGAGATGTGGGAGTGTCTGCCAAAATATGGCAGCGCCAAATGCTCATTGCCATATTGTGGCACAAGTTTTTGACATTTAGATAGTAGTTTAATTCACCTAACAGATTGTTTTTTAAAACTATATTTTTTAATGAGTAGGGTTTGTGTACATGATGAAATCATAGCTGTAAGCATGGAAAAATGTTCGATAAAAATTGCCATGTTATGGCAATAGACCCTTTATATGCCATCAAACAAACCTGGTCATAAACTTGCATTGAGGATGGCATTTAAATGGACGTAGCTTTGTACGTGTGTGGATGTGGCGCTGTTGCCTAAATCAGCCTGACTTCCCCAAACCCTGATGGCCGTGACACTCGGGGCTTTCTTACTGGCAAACTAAGGTTGTTCAGTTTGTTTATCGCGCTCACATACGCCATCACTTCTCATACCTGACCGTTGTATTTTCGTAGAGTGATTAGACTATATATGGACGCCCCTGGGTTGTGCAAGAACTGAGCTGATACGGTTTGCGACCATATATCCGGCGTTAATGATGGGATCAACTCCCTCGCCATGATGTCATCCGAGCCTTGCTTCCTTATCACTACACCGGTATATGCATACCCAGGTCTAATTCAGGCTGTTACAAGGACGGTACCCATTTTCTCATCAGTGCCTGCAAACTCAGTAACGTGTATTTTCTAAGCAAATATCAAATTAACTTCCTGCAAAGGCTCTGTTCATGCTGAAATCCACCGATGTCAATCAGCATCGAAAAATGACCAGGGTTCAGCGTCCAAAATTGACCAGGGTTAGCTGGCTGATTTCATCCTCTGTTTGAAGCGGTAGGAGTCGTTTCCTGTCTCGATGATCTCGCAGTGATGGGTGATCCTATCCAACATCGCCGTTGTCATCTTCTCATCCGTAAATACCTTGCTCCATTCGCTGAAGGCTAGGTTGGTGGTCAGGATCAGGCTGGTGCGCTCGTACAGCTTGCTGATCAGGTGAAATAGCAGGGCGCCACCGCTTTCGGCAAACGGCAAGTAGCCCAGTTCGTCCAGGATAACCGCATCGACATTGACCAGCCGGTTGGCAAGCTGCCCGGCTTTGCCTGCCGCCTTCTCCTGCTCCAGTTGGTTGACCAGATCCACCACGCCGTAGAAACGCACTCGCTTGCCCCGGCGCACGGCATTGCGCCCCAGGGCGATGGCCAGATGGGTTTTACCCGTCCCGGTTCCGCCTATCAGCAGCAGATTGCGCTTCTGCTCCAGGAAGTCATCTCTATCCAGCGCGGACAGGTGCACGGGGCTGACCGGGGTGTCTGCGGTCTCGAAGCTGTCCAGGTCCCTGGCCAGCGGGAACTTGGCGATGCCCATCTGATAGCGGATCGAGCGGCACTGACGTTCGGATTCTTCGGCTTCGATCATCCGTTTGAGCCACTGCTCCGGCGGTGGTAAGGGACGCTCCCGATGCGCCAGCAGCTCGTCGCACAGCGCCGCCATACCAAACAGTTTCAACCCCTGCAGGCGCTGGTAAATTTCATCGGCTGACATGCTGACCTCCCGGTAACAGGCTGTCATAGCGTTGGCAGTTGGCCTGCGGCGGCTGTGCAAGCGGCACCACCTGAGCATGGAGCTGTGGCACCTCGACGGGGCGGCGCAGCCGCTGCAGGTGGTTGAGTACCAGCTCGGCCGAGCTGCCGCCCAGCAGCAGTACCTGCTGGCAGGCTTGCTCCAACAGGTCGAGTCCGTCCTGCCGGGCAGCCAACAGTAGCTTGACCATGTCCCGGTCACCGCCCTTGCGGCTCAGCAGTTGCTGCTGTAAGCGGCTCAAAGCCGGCGGTAACACCCACTCCTTGAAGGGAGCACCGTGGCGCAGCGCGCCGGGTTTGTGCTCGAGCAGGCCGAGGTAATGCCAGGGGTCGAACTGGGTCTTGTCCCGGCCAAACTGGCGGGGATGCTCGGCAATAAGCTCGCTCTGGGCATACACCTGGAGCCGGTCAGCGAAGACCCGGGCTGTGACATGACGATGGGCGTAACGGCTGTCGACACTGTAGGTGTTGCGGTCGAAGTGGATGAGGCAGGTGCTGTCAACCCGCAGCTCCCGCTCCACATAGCCATTGAAGCGCGCAGCCAGGGGGCGCAGGGTGGTCCGTTCCTGCTCGAAGCGCTGCCACACTGTTTGCGAGGGGTCGTCCGGGTGGGGGCGTGTTTGTGCTGCCTGCTCCAGCTCCTGGATAAGCCGACGGTTGAGCTCGGCCAGGCTGTCGACCTTGCGCCGGGGTGTAAAGCAGCGCCGGCGCACATCCTGAACCTGTTTCTCAACCTGGCCCTTTTCCCAACCCGAGGCAGGGGTGCAGGCTACCGGCTCAATGACGTAATGGCTCATCAGCGCCAGGAAGCGGGGATTGAAGCGGCGCTCTTTCCCCTCAAGTACTTGGTCGATACAGGTCTTGAGGTTGTCGTAGATGCCCTGGCGTGGCACGCCGCCCCAGTAGTGAAAGGCCGCATCGTGAGCGGCAAACACCATCTCCTGGGTTTCGCGAGGAAACACCATGACGAAGGGCTGGCGGCTGTGGGTGAGGCGAAAATGGGCAGCCTTGACCCGCTGCACCACGCCGCCGATCTCCACCTCTTCCTCGCTCCAGTCAAACTGATAGGCCTCACCAGCCGCGAACGTCAGGGGGACAAAGGCAGCCACTTTGGCTGACTGCTGTTTATAGTCACGGACGAAGCGCTGGACGCTGTCGTAGGCCCCCTGGTAGCCCAGGCGTTGTAGGTCTTCGAAGAGTTGCCTGGCACAGCGGCGTTGTCGCTTGGGCCGCTTGGCATCGAGGTCCAGCCACTGGGTCAGTGTCGACTCGAATTCACCGAGCTTGGGCCTGGCTGGCTGTGGACGGCGGTACTTGGGCGGTTCGGAGGGAGGTTGGCGAAGGTATTTGCGAACGGTATTGCGAGAGAGTCCTGTGACTTTAGCGATGGCGCTTGTCGTTTTCAGAAGACGGCTGCACTGAACGTCAGAAGCCGACTGCACTATAGCAGCGGAGGGGTTGGATCCATCAGGCAACGACGGGCTGCTGCCGGCCATCAGCGGACGCAGGGAGGACTTTCCGCAACCGGCCGTTCGATGCGGCACCGATGGCCTTCGCGCAGGGGTAGTGAATCCGCCAGGATTGACTTGCGCTGCCCTACCTCTCACTAGTGAGGGGCGGCAGCGCATCAAGCGGTGAGCGCACTCCGGCACCGCCAACTTTCAGCACATGCGTGTAAATCATCGTCGTAGAGACGTCGGAATGGCCGAGCAGATCCTGCACGGTTCGAATGTCGTAACCGCTGCGGAGCAAGGCCGTCGCGAACGAGTGGCGGAGGGTGTGCGGTGTGGCGGGCTTCGTGATGCCTGCTTGTTCTACGGGGCACTGTTGCAAATAGTCGGTGGTGATAAACTTATCATCCCCTTTTGCTGATGGAGCTGCACATGAACCCATTCAAAGGCCGGCATTTTCAGCGTGACATCATTCTGTGGGCCGTACGCTGGTACTGCAAATACGGCATCAGTTACCGTGAGCTGCAGGAGATGCTGGCTGAACGCGGAGTGAATGTCGATCACTCCACGATTTACCGCTGGGTTCAGCGTTATGCGCCTGAAATGGAAAAACGGCTGCGCTGGTACTGGCGTAACCCTTCCGATCTTTGCCCGTGGCACATGGATGAAACCTACGTGAAGGTCAATGGCCGCTGGGCGTATCTGTACCGGGCCGTCGACAGCCGGGGCCGCACTGTCGATTTTTATCTCTCCTCCCGTCGTAACAGCAAAGCTGCATACCGGTTTCTGGGTAAAATCCTCAACAACGTGAAGAAGTGGCAGATCCCGCGATTCATCAACACGGATAAAGCGCCCGCCTATGGTCGCGCGCTTGCTCTGCTCAAACGCGAAGGCCGGTGCCCGTCTGACGTTGAACACCGACAGATTAAGTACCGGAACAACGTGATTGAATGCGATCATGGCAAACTGAAACGGATAATCGGCGCCACGCTGGGATTTAAATC
This sequence comes from Aeromonas sp. s2, assembly GCF_040907935.1. Classification (NCBI taxonomy): domain Bacteria; kingdom Pseudomonadati; phylum Pseudomonadota; class Gammaproteobacteria; order Aeromonadales; family Aeromonadaceae; genus Aeromonas; species Aeromonas sp. s2. Next base: position 20,773 of record NZ_JBFOCR010000006.1, read on the forward strand.
CATGAAGACGGCTTACGCCACCATCAAAGGTATTGAGGTGATGCGTGCACTACGCAAAGGCCAGGCCTCAGCATTTTATTATGGTGATCCCCTGGGCGAAATGCGCCTGGTAAGCAGAGTTTTTGAAATGTAAGGCCTTTGAATAAGACAAAAGGCTGCCTCATCGCTAACTTTGCAACAGTGCC
>NZ_JBFOCR010000007.1:0-6893 GCF_040907935.1 Aeromonas sp. s2
TAGGGAAGGTGCGAATAAGCGGGGAAATTCTTCTCGGCTGACTCAGTCATTTCATTTCTTCATGTTTGAGCCGATTTTTTCTCCCGTAAATGCCTTGAATCAGCCTATTTAGACCGTTTCTTCGCCATTTAAGGCGTTATTCCCAGTTTTTAGTGAGATCTCTCCCACTGACGTATCATCTGGTCCACCCGAAACAGGTTGGCCAGGGTGAATAACATCGCCAGTTGGTTATCGTTTTTCAGCAACCCCTTGTATCTGGCTTTCACGAAGCCGAACTGTCGCTTGATGATGCGAAACGGGTGCTCCACCTTGGCCCGGATGCTGGCTTTCATGTATTCGATGTTGATGGCCGTTTTGTTCTTGCGTGGATGCTGTTTCAAGGTTCTTACCTTGCCGGGGCGCTCGGCGATCAGCCAGTCCACATCCACCTCGGCCAGCTCCTCGCGCTGTGGCGCCCCTTGGTAGCCGGCATCGGCTGAGACAAATTGCTCCTCTCCATGCAGCAGATTACCCAGCTGATTGAGGTCATGCTCGTTGGCCGCGGTGGTGACTAGGCTGTGGGTCAGGCCACTCTTGGCATCGACACCAATGTGGGCCTTCATGCCAAAGTGCCACTGATTGCCTTTCTTGGTCTGATGCATCTGCGGATCGCGTTGCTGCTCTTTGTTCTTGGTAGAGCTGGGTGCCTCAATGATGGTGGCATCGACCAAGGTGCCTTGGGTCATCATGACGCCTGCTTCGGCCAGCCAGCGATTGATGGTCTTGAACAATTGGCGGGCCAGTTGATGCTGCTCCAGCAGGTGGCGGAAATTCATGATGGTGGTGCGGTCCGGCAAGGCGCTATCCAGGGATAACTGGGCAAACAGACGCATGGAGGCGATTTCGTACAGAGCATCTTCCATCGCGCCATCGCTCAGGTTGTACCAATGCTGCATGCAGTGAATGCGTAGCATGGTTTCCAGCGGATAGGGCCGTCGGCCATTGCCCGCCTTGGGATAAAACGGCTCGATGACAGCGGTCATATTCTGCCATGGCAGAATCTGCTCCATGCGGGAGAGGAAAATCTCTTTTCGGGTCTGACGGCGCTTAGTGCTGAATTCACTATCGGCGAAGGTGAGTTGATGGCTCATGATGTCCCTCTGGGATGCGCTCCGGATGAACATGATGATCTCATATCAGGAACTTGTTCGCACCTTCCCTGTCTATCGCACATTTTTGCAAATCCCGTCGATTATTTATTTCCATATGAAACTGAAATCCGTAGCATAGTTTGACGAAAAGAACAGGCCATCAGGATGAAAATGGCCCGGGTAACAAGCCACCACCTGAAACGGATGTCAGCCTCTAGGAGCTGTAACCTAAGGGCGGTAGCGTGCCTGCGTCAGGCCACTCGTTCTGAAAAACCGAGCGTCCCGCCCCCCAACCATTACAGATCAGACAAAGGGCTACGTACCCCATTGGCGGCGTTTTGCAGCACATGGGTATAAATTTGTGTGGTTCGAACATCAGAATGGCCCAGTTGCTCCTGCACGGTTCGAATATCCGCCCCCCGCGCCAGCAAATGGGTGGCAAAGGAATGGCGCAAGGTATGACAGGTGACCGGTTTTCCCAGCTGCAACTGACGCGCCGTGGCACGAACCGCTTTTTGCAGGGTGGTTGGATCCAGATGATGTCGACGCAAGGCCCCATCGACAGGATCGCGACTCAGATGGGATGCCGGAAACAGGTAGTGCCAACCCAGCTCTTTGCTGGCGGCCGGATACTTGCGCGCCAATGCCGTCGGCAAGGCCACCCCGGCATACGCGTCGTTTAAGCAGTCCGTCATATAAAAGCGCTGGACGTAGGCAATTTGCTCCCGCAGGGCCGGAATGAGTTCCGAGGCCAGAGTCACACGCCTGTGCTTGCCCCCTTTGCCATTCCAGACCATCAGGCAGAGGTAGTTGAAGTCGATATCCTGCACCCGCAGGCGCATCACCTCCATCAGCCTGAGTCCGCTGCCATACATCAGTTGCGCCAAGAGACGAAGATGAACTGGCATAGCCAGCAACAAGGCTCGGACTTCACTTTGCGTCAAAACAGTTGGCAGTTTGGGAGGGCGCTGGCTGCGCGTAAATTTCATCTCGAGCTGCAGAGGCCGTAACAAGACAGTGCGATACAAGAAGACCAGCGCATTCAACGCCTGGGCCTGAGTCTTGACAGCCACATGGCGCTCGGTGACCAGATAGGACAAAAATTGCTGAACCTCCGCCTCACCCAGCTCGACCGGATGCTTCATCCGGGAAAAACGGATAAATGCCTTGATCCAGTGCAGATAGGCTTCAACGGTTGCCATCGCGTAACGCAGCATCAACATCTGCTCATAGATGCTTGCCAAAAACGGCGAATGAGGCTTGCGCATGAGTCACCTCCATATGTATATATAAACAGTATATACACGAGCAAGTCCCATTGCTGACTATGAAGAAACTTTCCGCATTTTTGCATAATCTATGCGGTACAAAAACATTGCCAAAGCGGGCTTTATCCGGGATTTTCAAGCTTCCGGTACATAGTCTCACACCAGACTATGACGACCCGATCCACCCCAAAATCACGGATAGATTCCGTACAATAAATTGTTAACCCCTAAGGAAGTATCGTGAAACTATCACTAATGGCAGCAATTTCGAAGAATGGAGTTATCGGAAATGGCCCAGATATTCCATGGAGTGCCAAAGGGGAACAATTACTCTTCAAAGCGATTACCTATAATCAGTGGCTTTTGGTAGGCCGAAAGACTTTTGAGTCAATGGGGGCTTTACCCAACCGAAAATATGCCGTTGTAACTCGTTCAAGCTTCACTTCCAGTGATGAGAATGTATTGGTATTTCCATCTATCGATGAAGCGCTAAATCATCTGAAGACGATAACGGATCATGTGATTGTGTCTGGTGGTGGTGAAATATACAAAAGCCTGATCGATAAAGCTGATACTTTACATATTTCAACAATCGACATTGAGCCAGAAGGTGATGTCTATTTTCCAGAAATCCCCGGTAGTTTTAGGCCAGTTTTTAGCCAAGACTTCGTGTCTAACATAAATTATAGTTACCAAATCTGGCAAAAGGGTTAACAAGTGGCAGCAACTGACCGCCAAAAGTGTCACTTGTTTTGCCAAAAAGCCGGCAAAACAAGCGCCAATTTTGTCGGCAGCTGTGCCAGGCGTTAGACGACTTAGGCAAGTTCGCCGCACCTGAAGGGGAAACAGCAAAGATGAAGATGTTGAGCTTCGAAGGCTTCATGAATGATTTTGGCAAAGCTGCGCCAAACAGCATGAACATGTCCATCTACCGCGACAACTTCCAATGCGCCTGTGGGCGAAGCCATTGGTTTGATGAGTCCATAGATGTGATTTGCCAAGGCGGGATTATGAAAATAATGGTTGTCTGCCCAGATGATTCATCCTACATAACTAGCCTAAAGATCAAAACCTTTATGGTCTTCAAGTTCAAAGGCTTTGAGTCTCTTTCTGGCACTCGCATATCCAGCAACGAAGATCGTGTTGCGTTCTCCTCTATTCGCCAATACATGAGGCGCCGATAAGCATGGGGGTCTTACTTCTCATCCTCGCCGTTGCTGGCATTGTGTACCTTTTCGCATCTTCCAAGACACGGAGAGATACAGCAGTCGAGTCAAGGGTCAAACGAATGGTTTCATCTGGCGTAGGCTACTCAACCTTCCCAGACCTCTACTATGAGGCAGCAAAATCGTATGCCATCTCAAAGGGAGCCACCGCTGCTGATCGTGAGAGTGCATCCGCAAAAGTCGTAATAGATGCCGCCGTCTATTTCGTCGTCTTCATCCGAGACACAAGCGGCGGAACCATTATCACCGTCGAGCGTGACTCAGATGTAACAAAGCGCGTTCTTGATGACATGAATCGCATGATGAGACATTGATGACGCAAAAGTCGTCTAACAATTCATTCAAGCCGACGCCGCTTCGCGGCGCGGCTTAATTCAGGCGTTAGCCTCCACGGACAGCCATGAACCGCCTACTTCAAATTGGATTCCAACCCGCCGGTCACTGGCTACTCGTCAACGGGAAGCTCAAGTTCGACCTCACGCGGCATGCCACACAAACGAACATCCTTTATGCTTTCGTCTGCGATGCGGAGGTCATGTACGTGGGGAAAACGGTTCGAACCCTCGCAGTCCGCATGTCGGGCTACAGGACGCCGACTAGAACACAAACGACCAACGTGAATAACAACCGCCGCATACTCGATTTGCTTGCGCGCGGAGCAGCTATCGAGATATTAGCGTTGCCCGACAACGGCCTCCTTCACTATGGAATGTTCCATCTCAATCTCGCCGCAGCGCTGGAGGACGACATCATTCGGAAGCTTAATCCTCCGTGGAACGGCGGAAAGCCTGAAAAGCCTCTTGAGCCCGAGACTGAGTCCGCGGAGTCGCTCCCAGAGCTGACACCAACCGCAACCGAGAGATTTCACTTCACGCTGCAGCCGACATACTTTCGTTCGGGCTTCTTCAATGTGGGTGTATCTTCACAGAAGCACATTGCCTCGGATGGAGAAACGATCGAGTTGTTCTTGGGAGATGCGGCACAGCCGGTTCTGGGCACCATAAACCGTAGAGCTAATAGCAACGGAACGCCGAGAATTATGGGTGGCACAGCGCTGCGCGACTGGTTTCAAGAGAGTGCAAGCGCAATGGACACAATCTCTGTGCAAGTCCTCTCTCCAGCATCCATTCGTCTCTCCGCAGGTGGCGGCTAACCCTTCCATCGAGCGGACGTGCCCCGGCAAGCCGGGTCGCGCCGCTCATGTCAAACGTTATGCATCATTGGCTCAATTACGCGAGGACTGAATGACTGAGCAATCAAAGGTTCAGGCTTACATAAACAATTTCCGGAGACGGCTGGCACCATTTCTTCGTCCAGGAATTGGCCTAGATTGCAACGTCTATCCCGCAGTTGATGGTGGCGCGGTCTTGGTCTTTCGAATCGGGCCAAACGTCGAAAACGACGACAAGTATCATCCGGCATACCCGTCTCTCGGGCGCGCGCTATCTCAGATTGAACAGCGTGCGTTTGGTGGAAATCTCGACGGCTTCACTTTCGGAGGTACGAACGTAATCCTTGAGCAAGATCGCATCATCTTTATCAAGGAAGGTTCTAGCCAAGAGTGGTCCGATACGGCAGCCGAGAAAGACGTGGCATCAGTGCTTGCTCCCCATAGAAGGGGGCAAAAATGAAGCTCGGGCCAATTGAAGGTACAAAGGAAGAAATTACCGGGTTCTTCCAGGACAACGGCTTGAAGGCCAGCGACTATTTCCAAATACAAGAGGCTCCGATTGGAACGTTATGGCTCGTCGTTCCAGCTTTTTGTGTTGTCGCGTCCCTTGGTGCTCTGACATTGCTGGAGTCTCTGAAGCAAGGCCATCAGACATTCATATTTCTCATCGGCTGCACGGCCATTGTGTGGTTGGCAACGGTGGTTCAGCTACGTTTTAAGCACGCATGGGCAACGGGCATTGTAGTCATTGGTGGCTTGCTACTTATGCTCGTGGCGTTGGGTGCTATTTCACCAACCCAAATGCTTAACGAAGTGAAGTCGCTACGAAAATGATGCATAACCCTTCAGTCGAGCGGACCTGCGCAAAAACCGCGCAGGCCGCTCACTTCCACGTTATACGATACAAATGGTACTCATGAATGCTTATTCAACGAAGTATTGCAGATGATTTATTATATAAATATCAAGCGGTGATGATGTACTTGAATGGTGGATTGCTTCCAAATGGCGCTTTGGAGTTTGCAGTCATTCGACCTGAAATTTATAACTGCCTTGATGAAATTAATGATGCAATGTCAGGTGTTGTTGGTGGCGATTTTGTGAACAACCTGAGACGTGCAGTTTATGGAAAATTCATATATCTTAAAAATTATAAAGATGGTTATGCTTTTATGCATATAGAGACAGGTGCTTTCTATATGGCATTTGCATTAACAACGCGCATCGAAGAACTATCCAAAGAGTTTGCCGTGGTTAATACCGCACTAATCCCATTTAACGGAATTCTTGTGTGTGATGGCCTACTGACAACATACAATGTCACATTAGGTAAAAACTACATCAAAGAAATCCGTGATGCTTATTGGAAAGCAAAGCGGAGCGGCTCGCTAATTAGATTTGTATAACAAATAGTTTAAGTCGTTCGCTTCGCTCACTGGGACGCGCGATAAAGCCGCGCGCCCCATAACTAAAATGTTGTGCGGTTTGCCAAGCAATTGAGTTGTAGTGGCAAGAGCGGTTGCGATAGCAGGCAATATTGAATCCTGCTGGTTTTCAAGCTCGGTCGTTGAGGTTGGGTGAATCATCCAAACCAATGCGTTGTCAGCAGCATCTTGGTGGCCGATTTAAGTTCAGTTTGAATACCAGCAATGGCGCTGTTTTCTTCTTTGGTGTTAGCGGTCTAGGTTAAACGTCAGCATCAGCGCCCTGCTCTTCTTTGTTCCAATTCTGGCCGTGAACCATGCCCGTATCGGCTGCGGTTCTTTGCTCTATCAGGTTGGTCTGGCTCGGGTAAATCAGCGTTCTATTCTTCGTGACGCTGCTCAGGCCAGTCTGTTTCAGCGGCTTAATTTCGTTGTTGCCCAAGCGGCTGTCATAGCCAGCTTCGTTGCAGCTCACAACAAATAGTTTAAGTCGTTCGCTTCGCTCACTGGGACGCGCATAAAAGCCGCGCGCCCCATAACTAAACCTGATTACCCATGACCCTCAGCCAGCTTCAAGAGCCGATATGGCATCGGAGGGCTTGCCACGACTGCATGCCCCAATTCAACCAACATGCTCTTGAGGTCAAAACGATGATTAAACCGGAAGCAGTATT
>NZ_JBFOCR010000008.1:0-228041 GCF_040907935.1 Aeromonas sp. s2
AGGGAAGGTGCGAACAAGTTCCTGATATGAGATCATCATGTTCATCCGGAGCGCATCCCAGAGGGACATCATGAGCCATCAACTCACCTTCGCCGATAGTGAATTCAGCACTAAGCGCCGTCAGACCCGAAAAGAGATTTTCCTCTCCCGCATGGAGCAGATTCTGCCATGGCAGAATATGACCGCTGTCATCGAGCCGTTTTATCCCAAGGCGGGCAATGGCCGACGGCCCTATCCGCTGGAAACCATGCTACGCATTCACTGCATGCAGCATTGGTACAACCTGAGCGATGGCGCGATGGAAGATGCTCTGTACGAAATCGCCTCCATGCGTCTGTTTGCCCAGTTATCCCTGGATAGCGCCTTGCCGGACCGCACCACCATCATGAATTTCCGCCACCTGCTGGAGCAGCATCAACTGGCCCGCCAATTGTTCAAGACCATCAATCGCTGGCTGGCCGAAGCAGGCGTCATGATGACCCAAGGCACCTTGGTCGATGCCACCATCATTGAGGCACCCAGCTCTACCAAGAACAAAGAGCAGCAACGCGATCCGCAGATGCATCAGACCAAGAAAGGCAATCAGTGGCACTTTGGCATGAAGGCCCACATTGGTGTCGATGCCAAGAGTGGCCTGACCCACAGCCTAGTCACCACCGCGGCCAACGAGCATGACCTCAATCAGCTGGGTAATCTGCTGCATGGAGAGGAGCAATTTGTCTCAGCCGATGCCGGCTACCAAGGGGCGCCACAGCGCGAGGAGCTGGCCGAGGTGGATGTGGACTGGCTGATCGCCGAGCGCCCCGGCAAGGTAAGAACCTTGAAACAGCATCCACGCAAGAACAAAACGGCCATCAACATCGAATACATGAAAGCCAGCATCCGGGCCAAGGTGGAGCACCCGTTTCGCATCATCAAGCGACAGTTCGGCTTCGTGAAAGCCAGATACAAGGGGTTGCTGAAAAACGATAACCAACTGGCGATGTTATTCACCCTGGCCAACCTGTTTCGGGTGGACCAGATGATACGTCAGTGGGAGAGATCTCACTAAAAACTGGGAATAACGCCTTAAATGGCGAAGAAACGGTCTAAATAGGCTGATTCAAGGCATTTACGGGAGAAAAAATCGGCTCAAACATGAAGAAATGAAATGACTGAGTCAGCCGAGAAGAATTTCCCCGCTTATTCGCACCTTCCCTAAAATGAAAGAAGCCAATGCGGGGTAATCCCCCCATTTTTTGGAGCACTCAAAAGTAGAGGTCATGCGGCCTGTGCCAAGCGCTGTTTCGGCGTGTAGCCGCCCAGCGCCATATTGGGCCGCTCATGGTTATAAACCCACAGCCAGTTCGTGGCAAATTCCTGTAACTCATTCAGTGACTCAAACAGGTAATGGCCCAACCAGTCGTAACGCACAGTGCGGTTAAATCGCTCTATGTAGGCATTCTGCTGCGGGTTGCCTGGCTGGATATACCTCAGCGCAATCCTCTTCTGCTGCGCCCATTGCTTGAGCTCTTCGCTGATGTATTCCGGACCATTATCACAGCGGATTGCGGCTGGTTTGCCCCGCCACTCGATGACCTGCTCCAGCACCCGTTTGACTCGCGAGGCAGGCAAGGAAAAATCCACCTCGATGCACAGTGCTTCGCGATTGAAGTCATCGATCACATTAAACAACCGCACCGAACGACCATCGCTGAGCTGGTCATGCATAAAGTCCATCGACCAACAGTGATTCGGTTGGTCAGGGACTGCCAACGGCTCCGGCTTGGCCCGCACTAGCCGCTTCTTGGGTTTTATCCGCAGATTGAGCTCTAGCGCCCGATAGATCCGGTAGACCCGCTTGTGGTTCCAGCCAAAGCCTTTGACGTTACGCAGGTACAGGAAGCACAGTCCGAAACCCCAGTTGCGCTGGTTGGCGGTGAGGCGCAGCAGCCAGTCGGCAATTTCCTGGTTTTCATCAGCCAGCACGGGCTGATAACGGTAGCAACCCTCGCTCACCTTGAACACCTGGCAAGCCAGACGGATAGAAATGGCGTAATGAGCCACAGCCTTGGTCGACATCTCCCTGCGGGCAGATGGCGTCACCACTTTTTTGCCATCGCCTCGGAGATGATCTCAGCCTTTAGGCGCTCCTCGGCATACATCTTCTTAAGGCGACGATTTTCCTCTTCCAGCTCTTTGAGGCGCGCCATGAGAGAGGCATCCATGCCACCGAATTTGGAGCGCCACTTGTAGAAGGTGGCGGAGCTGATGCCATGCTCACGGCAGAGCTCAGGGACGGGTGAACCAGACTCGGCCTGCTTGAGGATGGCGATGATCTGTGCATCGCTAAAGCGTGATGTTTTCATGTAGAACCTCCTGCGTTCAAGATACGAGAAAATTCTACTTATGAGCACCTCAGTTTTTCGGGGGGATTACCGAGTTGGGGATTACACACCCAAGTTCAACCACGTTTTGGTGCACGTGCAATTGTCGAACGAAACAGGGTCTCCCTATTTTTGGATCGCTGCGGCGTCTATGGCGATGGCCCACTCCATTACTACAGACCCATGGCACTTGTCATTTCTCTTTCGCTGACGGCTTCGGGGGTGACCACTGCATCTTTCAGCATCAGCTTGCCGCGCAACAGGCGATCCAGATGGACATCGAACGCATCAAATCGCGGGTGAGTCAGGGTCGGCAAGTGGATAAACACTGGTTTTTGCTGGCCGATGCGGTAGACCCGGTCTGAGGCCTGGGCCTCTTTGGCTGGGTTCCAGTGACGCTCCAAGTGGATCACATGGTTGGCACTGACCACGGTCAGACCGACCCCTGCAGCCACAGGGGACATGATTATCACATTGAAACCGGCTTGAGCCTCGAACTGGCTGATCAGCTTCTTGCGCGTCAGATCCTCGACTTTACTGGCCACCGCCTTGGTGTCGCCATTGATGATGGCGATATCCAGGCCATAGATCTGATCCAGCCAGAGCTTGAGTACTCGCTGCAACCGCTTGGTCATCATAAACAGAATGACTTTTTCGTTCTGGCTACGGATCTGCTCCAGTAGCTGCAGAACAATGGTGAGCTTGCCGGATTCCTGCATGTACTGACGGGCCTGCTTGGCATCCTGACTGTAGAGCGCAGCTTCGTCATCCAGCCTTGGATGCAATGAGATGCTTCTGAGCCGGGAGAGTGCAGCCAGGGCCGCTCCTTGCATGTTTTCGTCACTAGCCCGGCGACTGCTATACTCATCGAGTACGGCATCATAGGCCTGCAACTGTAAGCCGCTCATGACGCGGCTCAATTCGGGGTGATAGCGTTGCAGCTGGCTATCTGCTTGCTGTACACCACTACATATGGTCTTGCTGGGTAGTCCCTTGAGCTGCTCCTCTTTGACTCGGCGTAACATGAAGGTACCTACGGTGCGGCGTAATTGCTCGCCGATTTGGATACGGATCAGGTCGCGTTCTTGCTCTTCGGCATTCAGAATGGGTTTTATCCAGCTGTCCCGGTAGTGTTGCCAGCTACCGAGCAGCCCGGGTTGGGCGGTATCCAGCAAACACCAAAAATCTCCCAGGCTGTTCTCCACTGGGGTTCCGGTTGCCAGCAGCTTGAAGTCAGCCTTGAGGCCTTTGGCTGCACGGGTCTGTAAGGCATTGGGGTTCTTGATGTTTTGCGCTTCATCGAAGATCACCATACCCCAGTCGATGCGGCAGAGTGAAAACTGGTAGTCCCGCAAGGTTTGATAAGTGGTGAGTACTAGCCGTCTGTCCATGTCCAGCCGATGGATCCCGGCCTCTGGGCCTATGGCCAGGGCATAGCGGATGCTTTGTTCATCTAGCATGCCGCTTTCATCTGCCAGCGAGGCCAACTGTACCGACTCTCTTTCTGCACCTCGGATCCGAAACCTCCCTAGATCACGACCTGCTTGCAACACCACCTGGTCGCGAAACGGCACGCTGTTATAGGTCTTGGCGACCTCATCTTCCCAGTTCTCCAGCAGACTCAGTGGCGCCACCACCAGAATGGGCTTTTCTGCCTGGCCCAGGCTGCGTTGACGATGCAGGTATTCACCGATGGTCACCAAGGTCATATAGGTTTTGCCCAACCCCATGTCATCGGCCAGCAGGCCGCCTTGCAGTCGGTAGAGATCCTCGGGATCTTCATGCAAGGCCACATTCAGCAGTTTTAGCATCCATTCGATGCCTTCTTGCTGGTGAGAGAAGGGCGTGCGCGCATAGCGTGACCAGTCAGGTGAGGCTGGCAGGGTGGCGAAATTGGTCTTGTTCAACAAGGTGGTATGGATGGCATCCGCCTCCTTGAGAATGACGGCAACGCGCTCTTTGACTTTTTCTTCGTCTACTGGTGTCTCAAGTGTGACTGATTCATCTGCTGGTTCATAGTCGAGGCCAGAATGGCCGGCAAGACGTTGCTTGATGGCGGTAACTTGTTTTTCCACTACATCGACGTTGGTGATGTCGATCGTCTGTTCACCAAAAGTCAGAGTGCTGGCGCCTTGGGCTCGTGCCGCTTGCAATAGATCTTCAAAACGTTGCAATTCCTCAGGCGACTGAATAAGTCCGCTGAGTACCTCCGGGGGTGATGGACGGGAGTCAAGAGCAAACCAATTGTTTTGGTTGGTATCCAGCCCGCCAAAGTCCATGTACTGTAGTCGGCCTACACCTGCGACCCTAATGGAGAAACCAACCTCGAGATTAACCAAGGCGGCATCCAAAAAAGCGGTAGGGGTGGCAATAAACTCATTGACCTTGTCGGCAGGAATGCGTGTATTGGCCAGTACGTTGCGGATCCCGGCCAACCGGGGTTCGTCCAGCAGTACTACGCGATTATCTATTCGCAACACGCCGCCATTAGCGCTCATATCTATCTGCGCCCATCGCTTCTGCAATTGATCTGGCGTGGATCCCTCTCCCAGACAGGGGCAAAGCTGCAGGCTACCATCCGGCATGCGGGTGGCTATGATACCTATGTTGTCCGGCACCACTACGTCAAGGCGCTCAAAATGACTAAGGTCGATGCGCATACCACTTCGTGCCGCCGTTTGCAGCTCGGCCATCAGTCGCAGGTTAGCGGTTTCGCCTCGCAGCTCGGCTGTCAGGGTCTCGTGTTGCTCCCAAGCCATCAGTCCCATTAATTCTGCTGGCGTCAGCCAATAGCATTCTTGGCTACCCAAGTACAGAAAGGGCCCTTTGCGGGTAAAGGGGGTTTCCCCTTCAGGCATACTGGCGGTAATGGCTACCCGAAAGCCGCTGTTACCGGTTCGGCCGTGAATCGTGGAGACAAATTGCCCGGGGAAGCGGGGCGGCAGGTCCAGGATCTCGGCTTGTTCGCCATCCATACCAGTGATGTCTTCTGCCTCAATATGAAAACCATTAGCAGTGGTCTCGGCCACACCCTGCTCGGCCAACATGTTGAGGCAGATGAGTTGCACCTTTTGCCGGGTGTTCCCCTGTCCTACTTGCAGTGATTTGAGCTCACTTGCTGGCAGGAAAAAATTCAACCCGCTGGAGTCAGGTTGGCTGTGAAAACCTAACTGGTTGTTGATGGCGTTGTCCGTGTCGCCAATAAAGGATCGCAAGAATTCGACTAAGCGCATTTAGTGGCCTTTATGATGCTCTTCATAAGCGGTTAATTCCGCGGCTGCTACGGATGTGAGGTGCCAGCCATATTGGCTGTTTTGCCAGCAGAGCGTACCAAGGGGCCCATAAAGCTGTTGATTGATCTCTTGAACTGTCATGCCCAAGACGTTGGCGCCATGACGAGCTCTGTCACCGGCATTGCTGGCAAAATATTGCAGTACCTTAAGCTCTAGCGGTTTGAGCTGGCTAACCCGGGGGCAGAGTTCGGAGAGCGAAGGCTCCGCAACAGTGTTAGCGCTGGTTATTTCATCCGAATGGGGTGTTGCTGGAGTGGGTTTGTTCTTGTATTTGAACCTGCCATTCAGCTTTGAAAGCTGCTCAGCTGATAACTTGTTCACTGCACGTGACGCATTCGCTGGGAGCTGCTGGGGTTCTTCATAAAGCTTGGCCTGATGGGATGCCTCCCTGACTTGATCTACTGGTGATGGACTGAGACTAGTTAGAGCTGACTGGTGAGTTATCGTGTCGACAAATGACTTGGCTGTCGGCTGGCTGGGAGTTGGCACCGGTGACCGTTTGGGATTGACTGCAGGGATGCCAAAGCGGCGAAGCTGGTATTGGTAGTCCTGGCGGCTCAGTAGTTGCTCCATATCCAGACCGATGCCGTTGTCTGCCAAGAAGGTGAAGACCTTGTGCTGCCAAGTGTGTGGTGTGTGGACGATGCTGGCGAGAGGAAGATTGCCATATCGTTTTTGGTAGCCAGCAGGAATGGTGGATGTCAGTGCGGCGTGGCTGAATATCCGTTTCTCATAAGTGGTCAGTATGTCACTTGGGGGCGCCAAATAGACCCAAATTTTGAAACTGTGGGAACCTTCAATCAGGTAGAAATCGCCACAGTCCAGATAGATCACCGCTTTATCGCTCATAGCCCCATCCATGGGAGCGAAGCTGGTTTTTACTTCCTTACCCAAAATCCCTTTAACGATTTGCTGGGCCCGGTTACCGAGTAGCAGACGGGTATTACGGATCAGTTTGAGTTTGAACAAGCCCTCCAGAAACAGCTTTCTGGCGGGAAACATCCGCTGTAATTCGTCGTTATGACTCTGGATCCCATATTGCTCAACGGCCTGCAAAAAGAGGCGAAGATCCTCTTTGGATAGCCAGCCTCTGACCTTTTGAATCCGTGCCTCGCCCAGTGGTTGCCACCATTGACGGTAATTTGTGGCGGCGCTGGATATGCGGGGATCGCCTGCCAGGTTGAGGATGAAGGTTTGCCAGGCATCGCTGGGCTCCTGGCCTGTACGGTCGATCAGGATCTCCAGCGCGGCATGGCCGATACAGCGGTCCCCCTCAAAGGGAGCCTTGCTGACCGAGGGTTTAAGTAGCTCATCCATCACAGGTGACCATTCGTCCAGTGACAAAGTGCGCAAGGTCTCGAGATAGAAGTGAGCCCGACAGATATCGCCATAGCGGCCATCATCTAGGCCTTGCAGGCCTAGTTCGCTAAATGTCGCACCAAGCTCGCGTCCTGCTTGTAGCGTCTGTTCGGCGAGCTGACGTGGGCCGTTCAGTCCAAGGAGTTTGTGCCCTTCTTGTTTTAGGCTGATGAGCGGGTTCGGCCGCAGGGTGGCAATACGAGGTTCTGGCAGTTGCTCCAGTTGTGACAGCAGTGCCTGTTCCAGCAGAGCACGAAAGCCATCATGTTGGTCTAGCAAGTCGAATTGGCGAAAGTAGAGCTGTACCAGTTGCTGAAGTGTTATTCGAGTCAGCCTGGGTTGTTGGGCATGCAACAGCGCGGAGAGGAGTTGGGGGCTGAGCAGCCGTTCGGCATACTGGTCGCCACTAAGCCAAAACCAACTGAGTGCACGAGCAGTGAGTCGGCGCTTCAGCAATCCAGGTAATGCCTCAAACCGGCCTGATATGGCCATGTTGCGCAGCAAGGTCAGCATCTGGCTGAAGGCGTCGTTGTGCCCTGCTGTCCCTTCCATCCTGGAAGCCTTCGTCTGGAGTTCGGTCCAGGCGTTTACCGTGGGTAGGCCCCAAGAGGTTGCCATGGATTTGGCCTCGGGCAACTTCATTGCTGAAGTTCCTCCTGCAGCCGTTCCTTCACTTGTTCGTACTGTGCGCTGTCTGGTCTGCGGATGGTAAAACGAATGTCGATGCGACGATTACGCTTAAAATCTGTCTCCGTCACTTGATTAGACACCGCTGGCCGTGTTTCTCCATAGCCACTGACCGAAAAGAGGGGATGGCCATCTCTATTTTTCAGCCGGGATAGTTGTTCATCACCGATGAGTGATTTTTCCCAAAACTGCCAGAGGGAAATGGCGCGGAAGGTTGACAGCCCCCAGTTACCCTTGCCCATAAAGCCCTGCAGGGGACGGTTGTCGGTATGTCCTTCGATGAAGATGGTATCTAGGAACTCCACTCGATTGTCACGAGAGATTACCATGTTAAGCACTTCGCCTATTTCCCTGGCCCGAGATTGATAGGTCGGACTTATATCAAAGGCGCCAGTTTCAAAGCCGAGCAGTTCGTTGGGAATGCTCAAGACGGTGTGATTCTGGCTGACCTCTACCTTGATGCCGCGCTTGCGCAGGGTCTCTACTGCTTCGTCAAGAATTGTGCGGCGTACTTGCTCGGCTTGTTTTAGCGCGACAATCTCTTCTTCAAACTTGGCTTGTTTATGCTCCAGCTCTTTTTGGATCTCCATCAGCTGCAGGATCAGGATCACCGAGGCCATAATAAAGATGACGAGCAGGGCGGACATGATGTCGGAAAAGGACATCCAGTAGGGATTTTCTTCGTCAACGTTGGTGGTTTGAGCTTTACGAAATTGCATCAGCGTTGCTCCAGCTCATCCAGCACACTGCTCATGGCTTCGGCCGTGTGATACATCTTGGTGGCATATTCCAGAGAAACCTTGTTCCACTGATCCATACGCTCATGAACCTGGGTGCTGACTTCGCTGGCGTATTTTTGCAGCCACTGTTCAGCCTGTTTTTCGATGGCTTCAACTTGGGAACGCAACGTCTCGCCTAAGGCATTGAATTCGGTTCTCACCCCTGTCAGGAATTGTTGCTGCGTTTGCTTCATCTCAACAAAGCCATGGCGAGCCTCACTGGCAGCCTGTTCGAAACGTTCTGCTCCCATCAGCAAGCCATCTTGCAATCTGGCCAGCATTTCGGCTTGTTGCTTGAGTTGATCAGTAAGTGCAGCATTTTGGCTACCGGCTTGCTCAATTTGTTGTGTCACTTGTTCCAAGC
Source organism: Aeromonas sp. s2 (assembly GCF_040907935.1). NCBI lineage: Bacteria > Pseudomonadati > Pseudomonadota > Gammaproteobacteria > Aeromonadales > Aeromonadaceae > Aeromonas > Aeromonas sp. s2. Next base: position 8,849 of record NZ_JBFOCR010000008.1, read on the forward strand.
GCTGCCCCAGTAGATCGGCGGCAGAACGGACATTGGTGGAGAGCAGGCTTAGCTGATTGGCACTGCTGTCCATATGCTTGCTGCTCTGGGCTGCGGAATCGGTCACTTGCTGCAAGCGAGTCAGCAATTGCTGGTGCTGTTCCGCCATTTGGCGGCTTTGTTGTTGACCGGCTTGCACTGAGTCGGCTAAGGCGGTCAACAACGCTTGCTGCTGTTGTGTTACGTCAGTCAGCTGCTGTTGGAATTTATCCTGACGAATCTGTTCGCGAACATCCGCCTGAGCACCTTGTTGACTTAAGTTATCCAGCAGTTTGCCAACGGCATCCTGCAATGTGTTCTGTTGTTGCTGTACGGCCGAGGTCATAGCCTCGATTTGCTGTTGGCTCGCGGTGCCCAGACTGCCCAGCATTTTTTGTTGCTGCTCCAGTAACGTGGTTTGCTGTTGCTCATGTTGCTGGGCCAAGTCACCCATCATCTTACCAAATCGACTCTCCAACTGGCCTTGTCGTTCGTCTGCCGAATTGGCCAGTTGTTGCAACTGCTCCTGGAAACGTTTGGACTGCTCATCCTGAGCATCCAGGCTGCTAGTCTGTTGAGAGCTTAATTTACTAAACAGCTGTTCAAGACGTTCGCCCATGCTGCTGACGGCGATATTGACATCCGCGGCCACTTTTTCGAGCTGTTCACCCTGTACTCTGCCTGCCGAGCTCATACCCTCCATAAAGCTGCTTACCAGGTTTTCCATCACCTGGCTTGATTGTTGATTAGTGGAATGAACTAGGGTTTGGATGGCCGGCCCCATGATATTATTAAGTGTGTCAGTGAGGGCATTTTGCATAGCTTCGCTCATGCCATTGATGCTTTCCTGCAGCCTGTCACCAATTCGCTCGTGCAGCTCTTGTAGTGCTTCCTTGCTTTCTTTGCTGTGCTCGGCGATATGTACCAGGGATTGTTCCGCAGGGAGTCTTGGATAGAGGAAGTCAATCTTGTTTTGCAGGTCTTGAATATGGTTCAGCGCACTCCGCTCAAACAGCTTTTCAAGTAGATTGAGCAGGAGACTAAAGGTCACTCCCCAGACAGAGGTCATAAACGCTACAGCTGCGCCGGAGATCAGCTTGTTGATCCCGCTCTTCAGGGTTTCGATTTCGGTTGTGTTCCCCACTAGCCCTTCCAGTCCGATAGTTAATCCGACAAAGGTGCCAAGTACTCCTATCGCTACCAGAAAGCTGGGGGTGGCAGCCAGCAAACGGCTAGAGGTTAGGCCGGTCGCAAGGTTTTTTGCGTTGAAGAAATGCTCCGCATCAATCGTGTTGAAGAGCTGTTTCTTGTCAGAAGACAAGACAAGGCTTTCATCAAATTCTTGCCAGAGAAGGCCAATATTATCGGCATTCAGCGTTTTAGCTTTCTGAAGGGTTTCTCTGCGGGAGTCAGCCAATGTTTCTCTATCCTGCCCATCCAGCAAGGATCTCAATGCTTTGTTTTTTTCAATGAAGTTGCGGTAGTGCTTGAACAAAAAAAACAGGGATAGTGCAAAAATTAAGAAAGTGAGTGACCAGAACCATGCACTGATTCCATTGGTGGTGCCATTCAGCATCTGGCTAAAGTCAGGCCATAGGTGTTTAAGTAAATCCCACATGTCTAATCCCAAATGTTCAACTGATTCTTGAAAAAAACCGGCAGTCTTTAACCTAGTGTTTTGACCAGGTCGAGATAACGAATGAACAAAAACAAAGTAATCCGCTCAACAGATGAGCCGCGTCAATCTGGTTTTGCCGGCACCATACCACAAACTTACCTAACTACTTTTCCCTAATACCCCCACCGGTTAAACGCCAGCGGCATCTTGTTGAGCTTCTCGCGATGCTCGCGCCAGTTGGGCAGATGGGTATCCATCAGTGTGATAAATCGCTGGTTATGTTTGCGCTCTAACAGGTGAACCAGCTCGTGCACCACAATAAATTCCAGGCATTCGGGGGGCTTCTTGACTAATTCGAGGTTGATCCAGATGCGGGATGTATCTGTTTTGCAGCTCCCCCACATGGTCTTCATCCGTTTGATACCGACAAACGAAGGGGTGACGTTGAGCAAGGCCTGCCACTTGGCCATCAATATCGGCAGCCGCTGGCGTAGCAATTGGCGATACCAGCCCAGTAGCAAGGCTTCTCGCTTCGCGGCGTCATAATGAGCGGGAACCCGCATCCGGATCCACCCCCCTTGTAGCTTGACGCTGTGCGCTCCCTCAACCGGGATCACCTCCAATCTATAGCCCCGTCCCCAAAGGTAGTGCGTCTCGCCACTGCACATCTGGCGCTCGCTCTGACGTGGCTGCGCCTGAAAGTGGGCCTGTTGCTGCCGGATCCACGGCAAGCGTCTGACCACGGCCATTCTGATGGCCGTCTGTGACAGCGACGCCGGGGCCGAGACGCGCACGCGACCATCAGGGGGCAGCACATTGATGTGCAGGTTCTTGATCCCCTTATGCTGCAACTCCAGCGTGAGCTCACCAATGGTGATCAGGGGCATCAGTGGTACTCCTGCTGCGCTTTCACCAGCTCCATCACCTCGGCAACGGTCACATCGTATCCCTTGGTTTCTTCGGCAATGGCAAACGCGATCTCCCGCTCCTTGAAGCGATCGCCATACCAATCGGCCTTCTTGGTATAACGCACGGCGGTATCAATCCTGGCCACCAGCAGCTCATCCTTGCCCAGATTGTCATAGAGTGCCCGTTTGGCTGCCGTGTCTATGCTCTCTGGGTAGGCGCTCTGGCTATGGCTCTGTGGATATTTCACCTGCTTGGCCAGCTCGCGGACCTTTTCCAGATACTCCTGATAGGAGATGGCCTGCTGGCGGCGCAGATCGATCAGCTCATCGAGCAGCACCGACATCCTCTCGTAGTATTTGGGGTTGACCGGGTTCTCATCGACGATGGTCCGGCGCACGTTGTTTTCAATCGCCTCGGCCATCGACTCCTGATTGTCGCGCATCTCCTTGGGCAACCCATCCAGCGCCTCGGGGCCGCGCTGGATAATGAGCTCCAGCAGCCCCAGCTCCTCAAAGTCCATCAGCGTCTCGCTGGGATCGGCATCCACCCACAGATCCAGCATCTGGCGCATGCCCGGCTCGAACTGCTTCATATCCACCAGATCACCACTGGCCAGCTTGATCTCATCCCGGACCTTGGCGAAGTGTTCGACCTCCTGCTTAATCGAGGCGGCCTGCGAGGCGCTGTAACCCGCCTCCTCCAGCTCACCCGCCAGATTGGTAAAGGCGCGGATCAACTTGGCCACCAACTGATAGAGGGTCAGCCGCAATGCCTCTTTCTCGCTCAACGTCTCTTCATCGGCTCCCGGCTCACAACAGAAATAATGCTGATAATCGAGTTGCGACTTGGGCGCCTTCACCGGCTCACACAAGGCACGAACGGCTTCCAGAGCGTTATCCAGATCCTCTTTGGCCTGGGCCAGTCGATCCTTGAGCAGCCCGGCCACATCCTCCTTGTCATAACCCGCGAAGGCCTCGGCCGTATAGTCGTTGACCGTCTTCTCCAGCGACTTGAACAGGTCTTTGTAATCGATGATGTAGCCGTACTCCTTGTCGTCACCATCCAGCCGATTCACCCGACAGATGGCTTGGAACAGGTTGTGATCAGCCATCTTCTTGTCGATATAGAGGTAGGTGGCAGAGGGGGCATCAAAACCGGTCAGCAGCTTATCCACGACAATGAGCAGCCGCATCTGGCCCGGCTCTTTAATAAAACGCTGCTTGACCAGTTTTTCAAACTCTTCGACCCGCTTAGCCGCCTCATCCTCCGGCTGCTCGAAATAGTCGGCCAGCATCTTGCGATAGATGTTGTACTTGGCCAGCTTCTCCGTCAGCCCCTCGCCCGTCTCCTCGCCCTTGATCTCGCTGGCATTGGGTTGGTAACTGGTGACGATGGCGCACTTGCCAGCAAAACCGGCCTGGCTGAACATCTCGTAACTTTTGCAGGCTTGATAGACGCTGGCGCAGACCAGCATGGCATTGCCACGACCATCGGCCAGCCGGGGCTTGCGCTCGAAGTCGAGCAGAATATCGGCCACTATCTGCTCCAGCCGCGAACGACTGGAGAGCAGCTTCTGCATTGAGGCCCACTTCTGTTTAAGCTGCTGCTTGCCCAGCCGCGAGAGATCCTTGGTCTTGGTGTCGAACCACTCATCCACTTTCTTCTGGGATTTGACCCGCTGATCGATATCCCGCGCCTCGTAGCGCAGATCCAGCACCACGCCATCACTCACCGCCTCGTTGAACTTGTAGGTGTGAATGTAGGGGCCAAAGACCTCGATGGATTTTTTCTTGTCCTGCTTCATCAGCGGCGTGCCGGTAAAGCCGATAAACAGCGCCTCTGGCAACAGGCTCTTCATCGCCCCATGCAGCTTGCCGGACTGGGTGCGGTGGCACTCATCGACAAACACAAACAGCTGCCCCTTGGGGCTGAAGTCCGAGGGCAAGCTGCGGCGCATATCGGCAATAAAATCATCCGAGCTGCCATCATCTTCGTCATCCGACTCGCCTTCAGGCGTGCGACCGAACTTGTGAACCAGCGAGCAGATAAGCCAGGGGTTATGGGCATGCAGACGAGTCACCAGATCGGCCCCGCTTTTGGTGCGCAAGATCTCCTCCTCCACCCCGCTGAACACCTTCTCAATCTGCTCATCGAGTTCGGTGCGGTCGGTGATGATGAGCACCCGGCTGTCGGTCACATTTTCGCGGATCCACTTGGCTAGCCAGACCATGGTCAGGCTCTTGCCGCTGCCTTGGGTGTGCCAGATGATGCCGCCATCCCGACGGCGGATAGAGGCCTTGGCGGCACGGATGCCGAAATACTGGTTATGGCGGCAGGTCTTCTTGGTACCCGCATCAAATACGATAAAGTCGTGGATCAGCTCCAGAAAGCGCGCCTTGCTGCACAACTGCGCCAGATGCTGGTCCAGCAGATTGGCACTCGGCAGATCGACATGGTCGGAATGGATTGGATCGGCTGGCTCTTTCCACTCCAGATAGTATTTCTCGTGGGTTTCGATAGTGCCGTAGCGCACCCCTTGGGTGTCGTTGCCCGCCATCACCAACTGCATGGTGGTGAAGAAGTTACGGATAAAATCCTTCTTCTGGTTATCCAGGTTCTGGTGGATACCTTCAGAGACAGAGACGGTAGAGCGCTTGAGCTCAATGACGCCAAGGGCAATGCCGTTGACATAGAGCACCAGATCCGGCCGTTTCTTATGCTCGCCTTTGACCGTCACCTCTTCGGCAATGGCAAAGTCGTTGGCCTGCGGATTAGTCCAGTCAACAAGCCAGACGGTCTGGTTTTGCTCGCCTGCCCCTACTTTTTCCTTCACGCCATAACGCAGCAGGCGATAGACCTCCTTGTTGGCGTCATAGAGGATGCGCCCTTCGCCCAGGCTCGCCGCCCGATCCAGTTGCCTGAGCACCTTAGGGATCAGCGCCGCGTCCACTCCTCGCCCCACCAGCCAGGCGGTCAGCAGTTCCGGCTCGACATTGCGGTTGTTCTCCCGTGTATGCCAATCCCCCAGGTAGCGATAGCCCAGCTCCGCTTGAAATAACTTGATGACGCGGTTCTGGGTTGCCCGCTCCCGTTGGCCGACTGAAATCATGCTCTCTATCCCTGTTATTCTCTCAAGCCGCCGCGACAACCGCGCAGCCGCTGCTATTCGTTACACCAACGTCGTTACACCAATCCCTGCTGCAAACGGTTCAAGGCGATCTGCAGACTGCGATCATCAAACAGCCGCGCCTTGCGCTCACCCCACGGGGTTCCCGCTGGCCAGCGATGCAACCCCTCTCGCAGCGCGCTCAGCGTCGGCGCACAGCCCTCTTCGGCGATCAACCAATCGACCGTGGCCAATAACTCCATGCCATAGGGCGACTCAAAACCATCGATTAACGCGGTCGTCTGCTCCAGTATCGGTAAAAATGCTTTGGCCTCGGTCTGGAGATAAACGGCAAGCTCTTGTTTTTTGGCCTCATTAAACCAGATGACATCAAACGGCTTGCTATCCGGAATGCGCTTGTCGGACTGCAGATAACTGCCGTCCATCGCATTGAGCAGATGGGTCAGATTGTTGGCATAAGGGCCATAACGATGGGCCTTAAACTGCAACTGCAGCGGATCCCCCAGCGGGTTACGGCCAATGACCCGAGCCAGAAACCAGGCCAGTTTCTGGATCTCCAGCAAGCTGCACTCCATTCCTAAAAACCAGTAGCGGCGTACCAGTTCAGCAATCAAGGCCCGAGCCGGAGTCAGCTCCGCCACCCCGCCCCGCTTGGCCACATTTTGGTATTGGCTACTGGGCTCATAGAGCAGGATATCGATATCCAGATCGCCCAGTGCCGTTTCAATCGCCTGTTTGACCTCTGGCCAAGGCAGACCACCGTTGCCAGCCCCCAGCGGCGGAATGGCAATCGAAGAGACCTGCTGCGCCTGTAACCAGGCCCGTAGATCCTGCAAACCATCCTGGATCCACGCCATCTGTGCCGGATTGCGCCAGTGCTGTTTGGTCGGAAAATTCACGATCCAGCGCGGCCCCAGCAGCTCACCCGTCTGGGTAATAAACATCTTGCCGGTGACGACATCACACTGTTTGCACGCCTCGGCATAGGCGCGCATATTGGCCGGGAACCGCTCCTTGAACATCAAGGCGATCCCCTTGCCCATGACACCGACGGTGTTGACGGTATTCACCAGCGCTTCCACCGGAGCATCCAGCAGATTGCCTGTTGTATATCGAATCATCTGAAATACCACCCATCACGGACATAGACGGGGCGCGCGATCCCGACCCGATTCATGCATTGTTCCACGCTGTTCTTTATTTCTTCGTTGTAACACACCACGCCCAGCAACGCCTCGATGGGGCAATGTTGATGGATCAAGGCCTCGGCCTGATAGCGTTCCAGCTTGCTCAAATCGTCCGCATCACGCTTGAAGTCACGGCGCTGCAACAGTGGCCAGTCAATCCGCCCCAGATCGCCAAGGTCGACATAGAAATTGGCCCACTGGTAATAGGCATGGCTATCGGTAAACACAAACGGTAGCCCCAATTCAGCCATGCGATGCAGGCTGGAAACCAGGATCAGGATTTCATCATTTTCACGCCGGGGAACACCGCGCCCCGAGTGAATATTGCTGAGCATGGGCGAAAACGGCGTGAAGTAGAAGGGTACATAGTCATTCAACACGCCGTAAGGCGCCAGCGGCACCGGATGGCGTGCGCGCTTGGCAATCAGCTCCGGCAGCCCGATATGCACCCAGTGCGGGTTTTGCTGCTGACCATTCCCCGCCCACAGGCCATGGGTCAGGATCCATTCCAGGTTATCCCGATGCACGATCCGGAATATCAGCGCCTTCTGCGGATTCAGGCTCTGGCTATAGTCATAGGCCATGGGTGGCTAGCTCCTGCGATACCCAGCGCTTGATAAACACGCCAACGATGACCCCACCCGCTTTTCGTATGCGGGTGGCCGCTGTGCACGCCATCAAGCAACTCACAGTAAAAGTATCTCTTTCTTTTCAGATAGATAAACATCTATCGCGCCAATTAACAACGCCCCAGTCACGCAACAGTCAAGCAAATCCGGCGCTGGGTGGCTCCGGTGGCCAGGCTCGCGGCAGAGGCGGTCATCTGGTTGGGCTGCACTCATGCCCCCGTCTATGCCCCCACCGCCAGCGGCAGGCGGATTTTGCCGGTCAGCAGTTGTTGCATCATGCCTTGCTTCAAGGCGCGGGCCTTGTCCAGCTTTTGGGTCAATGCCTGCAGCTCGTTATCCATATCGGATAAAATAGTTGCGATGGCGGTTTGTTCTTCTGAACTTAACAATAGAAACGATAAATTTCGCAAATCACCTAACGAAAGGCCTTTTACCGTGCTCCCACTTCCAAGATCATCAATTTTTACTGCGTTCAGCTCAAACCAATAAAACAAATAACTGACAACAACATCGGAGTTTGGGAAAATTGCCTTCAAATCCTGATTAATAGCTACATCAACATCATAAACAACAGCTTTACCCAAAGCCATTCGGGTGGATGTGATCAATGTTCCTCGGGGTATCAAATTACTTGAGCTATTTGCAAGCCCTGTTTTTGTAATATATTCCTGAGCCATTGACGGGTTAAAAGTAGCGAAATCCTTTACGGTTACCCATGGTATTTCATTACCCCAATATGTTGGATTGGCCCTACTAGGAGTACCACCTCCGGTTACTTTTTGTATAACATCTCCAAGTGACACAACCTCCCAATCGTCCGGAATATCTCCCAGTTCGCTGGGCTTGTAGCCTTTGGGGGTGCCATCGGGGCGCAGGGCGAAGGCGGGCAGGCGGGTACGACCGGTCAGCAGTTGCTGCATGGTGGCGCTCTTGATGGCCTGTTTCTTGGCGATCAGCTGCTCCAGCGCATCGATCAGCGCATCGCTATCCGACAACACATTGGCAATGGCGGTTTGTTCTTGTTTAGTAGGAAATGGGATTGCGTAAGGAGTTATATGCTTATTATTAATTTGGGGAATGGATGTCGTATCCGCAACGGAGCTTAGTTTTTTATATATCAACTGATTGTACAAATATAGCGCATCTAAACTAAATGAGCATGTTAATGCCATTAAGTTAGTATCCATGAATGAGTCGCGCTTAAGCAATCTTATTTTATTTAATAAAATTGAAGCACCTCTCTTTGGAAAGATGACACTCCCCGCCCTAACTGTCTTTTGTGTGTCGATAAAATAAGGCGTTTCATCCGCATACATTAATCCATCATTCAACTGCTCTACTTTAAAATAAGGAATACCAGATTCCGTGAAATTGAATTTTGATGGACTTTCACCGCTATATATATCAACTAGCTCACCTAATGTCTTAATTTCCCAATCCTCAGGAATAACCCCCACTTCGGTTTGCTTATAGCCTACCGGGATCGCCTTGCCTGCTGCGTCTTGCATCATCTGCTCTGCCATTATGCCCACTCCAGCCCCATGCTTTTGAGATGCGCGGCCACCTTGGCCTCCAGATCTGCGACCTGCTGGGTCAGCTGCGGCAGGGTGGCGCGGTAGCGCTCCTCCAACTCCTTGACGCGGTTGGCCAGCTGCTGGGTAATGCGCTCAATCTCCGCCTCGATGGCCGCCTGCAAGCTGGCGCGCCACTTATCCTCCACCAGCAGTTGCTTGATCTCACCCTCTGTAAGCTTGGGGTAACGGGCAACCACGGCCCGATCCAGCGCCTCTTGCGCTTCTTTTACCGCCTTTTTAGCCTGGCTTTCGGCTTCGAACCGCTTGATGGCGGTTTTTAGCGCCGCCTTTTCCTCGGCATCGCTGGCCTGCTTGAGCCGCGCCTTCAGGCTGGCGGCGTTGATCTTGCCCGCGTCGTTGGCCGCGTCACTCAGCAGCCCCTCCTCGCCCCCCTGCTCTTCCAGATAGCTCTCCAGATGTTGACTTGCCTCATCCGCGGCGGCCTGCAGGGCGTCGATGTCGACCTGCTCATCGCTAAAGAAGCGGGCCACCAGCAGCGCCGGTGGCAACAGCTCGGCCTTGTATTTGCTCTTGCCTAGCACCAGATCCGGCGTCTCTTTAAGCTTTTCGCCCTTGTCGACTTTAAGCTCGCGCAGCACCTTGCCCGCCGCCCAGCCATCCTGGCAGAGCACATAGACATCGTCCTGCATCACGGCATGCCAGTAGTCCAGCAGCAGTTGGTAGATATCGTAGTTATCCAGCAGCGGCAGCGGCGCATAGGCGGCGAGCAGCGATTCGCTGATCTCCTCGATCAATGCCTTGGGCGATTCGCCCGGCTCAATCTCCGCCAGATGGCACTCTGTAAACCAACGTGAGAAGGGTTCGAGTGAAGCAGACGCAAAACAGACAAATTCGGGATGCGCCAGTATGGTGCCCTTGACCTTGGCGGCCGCCACCAGAGCATGGCTATAACCGGCATGGGCCGGAGCAAACAGATCGGCCCGCAGAGTCGGGAACACCTGCCAGTAAGCGCCCAGGGCGTCGATATCCCGATTGGGAATGCCGCCTTTGAGGTGCGCGGCCAGATCGTGCAGATCCTCGGCCTCGCTGGCATCGATATAGCGCGGAATATTCAGGTTGTAGTCGTTGGCGGCGATCTCGGAGAGCGGCACGGCGCGGCTGTAACGGGGGATCAGCTGCTCACGGGTAAAGGTATCGACGATCTTGTGGATGTCCTGCTCGCGCAGCCGGTTCTTGTTGCCATCTTTGATAAAGCCTTTGCTGGCATCGATCATAAACAGGCTCTGGCTGCTGTAGCCGCTGGTCTGGATGGCGCGCTGGTGTGCCGTCTCTTTGTCGATGACGATGATGCAGGCCGGAATGCCGGTGCCGTAGAAGAGGTTGGCAGGCAGGCCGATAATGCCCTTGATAAAGCCTTGTTTGAGCAGATTCTCGCGAATGCGCGCCTCGGCATTGCCACGAAACAGCACGCCGTGGGGCAGGATCACCGCCCCCTTGCCGCGACTGTTGAGGCTCTTGATGATGTGCAGCAAGAAGGCGTAATCGCCATTTTTCTCCGGCGGTACGCCCCAGACAAAGCGGCCAAACTCATCGTGCTCAGCATCCAGGCCGCTGGTCCAGTTCTTGTTGGAAAAGGGCGGGTTGGCGACGGCAAAGTCGAAGCACTTGAGCTGGTTGTTGCCCTCCTTCCACTGGGGCGCGGCCAGGGTATTGCCCTTCCAGATCTTGGCGGTCGGATTGTCGTGCAGGATCATGTTCATGCGCGCCAAGGCGCTGGTGGCGTTATCCATCTCCTGACCGTAGATGGTGAGCCCCTTGGGTCCCGCCTCGTCACTGGCCTTGAGCAGCAAGGAGCCGGAGCCGCAGGTAGGGTCGTAGACGGTGGCATCTTGCGGCGTCTGGCGGCTGATGCCGATCACCTTGGCCAGAATGCGCGACACCTCGGCCGGGGTATAGAACTGGCCCTTGGACTTGCCCGATTCGGTGGCGAAGTGGCGCATCAGGTATTCGTAGGCATCGCCTAACAGATCATCGCCCTCGGTGCGGTTGGCGGAGAGATCCAGCCCCTCGAAGATGCCGATCAGCTTGGTCAGGCGGTCGATCATCTCCTTGCCCTTGCCGAGCTTGTCTTCATCGTTGAAGTCGGCGATGTCGATCACGCCTTTGAGATCATTGGCTTCGGCCAGCGCCGAGATGGTGAGGTTGATCGCCTCGCCGATATTCTTATCGCCCTTGAGCGCCACCATGTCGTCAAAGCTGGCCCCTTGCGGCACCTCAATCATGGCGTAGGGGTTGCCCTTGGCCTTGTCGGAAACGTACTTCACAAACAGCAGGGTCAGCACATAGTCCTTGTACTGGGAGGCGTCCATGCCGCCGCGCAGTTCATCGCAACTGGCCCACAGGGAGGAGTAGAGTTCGTTTTTCTTGATAGCCATGGAAAGGGTTCCAATAAGAGTCAGTTTGCGCCAAGGGCGCATGGAAAACGAAAAGAGGCGATTGTTTGCACCCATACGGGTGAGCACGCCAGAGATTGCCAACGAGTTTACCCACTTGACCCCGTGGCAACCATGGTGGATATCACATCAGTGACGGATAGGCAGATCGTTTGCTGCAAAAGCCATCATTTGCCTTCCAGCAAGGCCGGCGGTGTGCTCTCGCCACGGCATTTGAGTTGCCCCAGCGCGTTGGTTCGACAGACGGTGCCATCAGATGCACGCAACTGACCAAGTGCATCTTCACGCCATGTCACCCGTTCACCGGTTTTGGCATTGCTGCCGCGAATATTGCCCAGCGTGTCTTGCCGATAGGTAGTGCCATCGCTCCCCTTAAGATTGCCGAGCGCGTCCTTACGCCAGGTCGTTCCGGTTCCCGAGTCTTTGATGTTGCCAAGCGCATCCTCACGTAAGGTGCCCTGCTTGCCATCGTCACATTGATAGCGGGTATGGCCCAATGCATCTTTTCGATAGGTGCAGTCGGCTGCAAACACGACTTGCGGCGTTAGGCTCAGCAGCAGTGCGGCCAGCGACCACTGGCGTGTCGCTAGCCAAAAGCCGGGTTGGTGACTCATTGCATCTCTCCTCTGACGTGAACTCGATTGACTATACCGGGCCAGCCGCTCAGCCTCGATACTGAGGTTTTTAACATGTCGTGTTTTCAGGCGGATGCGTGATGGCAAGACGTCCACTGAGGCGCGTTCAGTCCAGCTTGAGATAATTAACCTCGTTTGTATTTACCCACTTGCTCAAGAAAGTAGCTGCCCAGCTCACCCTTATGCTGGCTTGCTTCGCTTTCTGCGCTGGCCAAGTGACCGTTGCGCTCTTTCCATACGGCATATGCGGCAGCCTTCTCGACCTCGACCCGTTCTTGCTGCTCTTTCGGTAGGGCACACAGATTGTGACTCATACTGATCTCTTTGTTATTTGTTGGCGCCATGGTACGCCATCAGTGGCATGCGGGACTTGCGCTGGTTCAAAGGTGGTGCGCTATAATAGCTGTATATAAACACAGGTGTTTGCCATGAAGCTGTTAACCCCAGACCCATCACCCGCCGAGGTGACCATCCCGCTGTTCTTGCACCGCGCCTCTTGTGGCTTTCCCAGCCCAGCCAGCGACTATCTGGAAGGGAAGTTGGACCTCAACACCCACTGCGTGTCGCACCCTGCAGCAACCTTCTATCTGCGTGCCGAGGGGGAGAGCATGACAGGGGTCGGCATCTTTCCCGGTGACTTGCTGGTAGTAGATAAGAGCCTGACCCCGCGCCATGGAGATGTGGTAATTGCACTACTCGATGGCGGCTTCACGGTAAAGACCTTGCAGCTCAAGCCGAGGTTGCGGCTGTTGCCAGCCAATCCGGCGTTCGCGCCTATAGACCCTTGTATGAGCCTCTCTTTGGAGTTGTTCGGAGTGGTCACCCATGTGATTGGCAATCTGAGGCAGCGTGATGGCTATAGCGCTCGTTGATGTAAACAACTTCTACGCCAGCTGTGAGCGGCTGTTTCGCCCTGAGCTGCGTGGCCGCCCGATCGTGGTGCTCTCCAACAACGATGGATGCGTGGTGTCGCGCAGCCCCGAAGCCAAGGCGATGGGCATCAAGATGGCTGGGCCCTACTTCAAGATCCGCGAGCAGTTCGAGGCGCATGGCGGTGTGGCATTCAGCTCCAACTACGCGCTCTATGGAGACATGTCTGGCAGGGTGATGAGCACGTTGGAGACCATGGCCCCCGAGCTGGAGGTCTACTCCATCGATGAAGCATTCCTGTCACTGTCAGAGTCGTTTGCCGGGGACCTGACAGCCTATGGGCAACAGATCCGGCAGCGAGTTTGGCAGTGGACCGGCCTCACGGTAGGGGTTGGGATCGGCCCCACCAAGACCCTCGCCAAGCTGGCCAACTATGCAGCCAAGAAGTGGCCTGCCACGGGCGGCGTCGTGGACTTGCGTGACGAGCTGCGCCGTGCCCGGCTGATGGCTATCACCCCGGTGGACGAGGTGTGGGGCATAGGACGGCGCTTGGGGGCCAAGTTGGTGGCACAAGGCATCAACACCGTGGCTGACCTGGTGGCTAGCGATGCCAAAGGGTTACGCGCCCAATACGGCGTGGTGGTCGAGCGGATCGTACAGGAGCTGCGTGGCCTGCCTTGCGCAGAGCTGACCGTTGAACCGGCGGCGAAGCTGCAGATCCTCTCGAGCCGTTCCTTTGGTGAGCGCGTGACTGACCGTGGAGAAATGGCCCAAGCGTTGTCAGGCTTTATGGCTCGCGCAGCCGAGAAGCTGCGGGCCGAGGGGATGTGTTGCCAGCGGGTGCACCTGTTCGTGCGAACCAGCCCCTTTGACGAACGAGCCCCTTACTACAGTGAGCAGGCTGGCGTCCGGCTGGTCTGCCCTAGCGATGATACCCGGTTGCTGCTGCAGCAAGTGAACGTGCTGCTACCGCAGATTTGGCGCGACGGTTACCGTTATCAGAAGGGGGGCGTCATGCTGAGTGAGTTCACCCCCAAGGGGCAACAACAGGCAGATCTCTTTGCCCCGTCCTCCGCTCAATCAGATGCGCTGATGGCAGTGATGGACCAGATCAAAGCCAAGGGATTGGGGCGCGTAGGCTTTGCCAGCCAAGGCACTGGGTCGCCTGAGTGGATGATGCGACAAGAGCACCTGAGCCCCTGTTACACCACCCGCTGGGAGGACCTGCCGGTGGCGAGGTAGCCCGAGTCGATTAGCTATGGGGCTAGATGGTTACGCGTCAGGATTCAATACCTCCCAACGTCCGCACTTACGCGGCCCAACAAAACGTAATCGCCCATCTTTGACCAGTACGGTAACAGCTCTCTCCACTGTACTGGTCGACTTGCCAATCCGCATTGCGACTTGCCGACACAAGAAATTGTGCACGCCAGTATGAAACATCTATTCGGCAATAATAAGCTCTTCGATATTGTCATGTCCAAAAAGACGATTCACCGCTGCGAGAGCTGTATCCGGCATGCTCTGTGTGGCCAGCACGGCGAGTCGCGTCATAGGTCGGGAGATGGATACATAAAAGAGATTACGAGCACGATAGAAGCCCTTCGTGTTTTTTGCATTCAGCGCATTTGTCTCAATTAGCTCGAGTAGTTGTGGCCAGTTATAGTGGTTCCAGCCGCCTCCCAGCACTACAAGAACGTTCTCAAACTCCGAGCCCTTGACGCTATGTTGCGTAGCAAAGGCGGTTTGCTTTTCGATGAACTTGATCACCTCGACGACCTCTCCGTAAGGAATGTCCCGCAGCTTGCTGTACCGCATAAGTGCGGACGCATCCTCAGGTATGGGGTCGCCGTTTAGTGCGATGAGTTCTTCGTCACGCCGCAATACGCGGTCTGGTGGCGATGGACGTCTTGTCACCTTCAGGTGGTCAATGACCTGTCCGACCGTGCCTTCTGCACGCAGCTTCTGGAGAGCATCCATGTCGCGACGCCAACAGGCTTTGTCTTCATGTTTGGCTATCGCAGGACCGGATCCGAATGCCCTGAACATATCGCCGTAGCGAGATGCGCCGTAGGCTGCACATATGGGTTCAACGACTTCTGCAAAGAACTTGATCGTCGGGTCTTCCTTTTTTACGAACAGATCGTTACGGCCACTGAATACCTCAGCGAGGTTGGGATAGCCCTGTTCAGCGGCTAGGACGTTGTGGGTAAGCATCAGTACCTTCGTCCTGCTCAGGTCCCAGCCCTCGGCTTGCAGCCGTTGCATCAAATTTTCCCGAGTGCATCGGGCCAAATCAGGTGGCAGATCCTCTTTGGAGTGCCTGTCATTTGTCCGTTGACCTTTGTAAGCGTTGGTGTGAAAGAAGCGCGCCTCGCCCTTTGCCTCGGGGTCATGAACGGCTTGGTGTAGTTCAGGGCGCAGCTTATTCAGCACATCTACGACTGCGGGAACCGACCGAAAGTTGGAGCCTTTGGCAATTTCTTTGATCGGATACTCCGCGAGCTCGTATTCACTTCGATAAATGGTTTGCCAGTGGTCCCCAAATAGACCAACGAGGGGCCCGGTTTCGGGCTTTAAAAAGTGCTCGTTAATCGCCTCCATGAATTGGCGATGGGTATCTTGATACTCGTCGATAAAAATCACTGGAAACTGCTGGGTCAAGATGCGTCGAAATTTTTCCTTCTGTAGAAGCTTGGCCATCATCTCTGGGATGTCGTCGTGACTCAGCGTGACTCTGTCCATGTCGACGCCGAAGAATCCCAGGTCGTAATCCACAGGCTTTGAGCCAATACCTCCGCCTTGTTCGACTTTCTCTTTCCTATCCTCCATTTCCCCCACGAGGTCACGTAGCGCCTTCTGAAACTGGCGTAGGAATGCCCACGAGAAGCCATGGATGGTATTGACCAGAATAGCGGGATGATCCTCAATCTCCTGAGCAATCTCATTACGGGCAACTTCGGTGTAGGTGATGCAGGCTACCTTTTGCCCCGCTCGGATCAAGGCTGGGCCTCGCTCCGCAATCAATCGCTTCAGCGCGGCGACCAGGGAATACGTCTTGCCTGCGCCGGCACCAGCTTCAAGGCGAAAGCTGTGACCCGCATCAAGAGCCTCATTGATCTTTCTTTGAGCCTCTTGTGCAGCGATGAGTGCGGGATTCTCGTCAGGTTTAGTCATATTGCCTCCTCCTTGGCTGGCGCTTCAACGTTCTGTGTGGGTGGAGGAGGAGGGGCGGAAAGCCATGCCAAGCCTTCCTGGATATAGCGGGGTACCACCCATTCTTTCTCGCGAATGGCGAACCGCAAGGCCGTATCCGCTTTCGCGAGCCCCTGGGCGATCTCCCACGCTTCAGTGGCCTCGTCCTGTTCCTTTGGCCACTCAAATCGATCCGGGTTTGCTAAGACGAGCGCGTCTTCGTAGCTGCGGGCGCATACGTTCGTACCAGGCTTCTCTGCTATCTGATAGGCAATGCGACGGTAACCGCTTTGCTTCTCTTCGGCAGTCTTGGCAATAAGCTCGGCAGGAGTGATTTGCCAGTCATCCTTTCCATCGGTATCTTCGGGGCGAAACCATTCCTTGATAGCCGCGTTCGACGTCCGCTTGCCTTCAGCCACAGGGCACTTGTCCCAAGTCGTAATCGTTTTTCCTTTCTTGTTCTGCTTTTCAACAGGTTTGGTTGAGTCCAGGTCGGTGACGACCAAGGTCTTGAGTTCGAGAAAGTCGAGGAGTGGATAGAAGATGTGCGCATAAGCTCCGCCGACCTCGACGCAGGTCACGTACTGTCTGGCCAGCTTGTGCTTGTCGTCGAGCGACCTATCAACCAATTCGCACAGCCGAGGCATCAGCAGCCGCTCCGTCGTCCCCTCGACCATAATGGCCTTGTCCGCAAAGTACAGATCGCACTTGGTCAATGTCATGTACTGGTGCAGGAAGTTCTGGTCGTCGGGAGAGATACTGCTCATGCCCTTCTTGAAATCTTTAACCTTGGTCTGACGAGCATTTGCCTGGCTCGGCGACTCATTTAGGAAATACCGTACTGCTTCAAACGATGCGGCATTTGCAACATGCGGAGAATGCGTCGTGATGACGAACTGAACGCTCCACGCAGCTTCTTCGGGGTAGCTCGCCGACAGCTTTCTAATGGCGGCATTCAGTTGACTGATGAAAACCTCTTGCATCTGCGGATGCAAATGAGCCTCAGGCTCTTCGACGAAGATTAGATGTGTGGCTGGGCGGGTTGCCTTGGCTCGGTAGGCCTTGTGGTAGCTTTCGAGCTGCAACAACATGTAGATCAGATTGCGAGTGCCGAGGCCGTTATAGCCTTCCGGAAGATGTACCCCGTCTGTGCCGGTGTAGACCACTTTTGTGTGGTCCGAAAGCAGGGCCTCAACATTCAATGAGGTCTCGGGCCGAAGCTCGGTATCGTTGAGGCTTGGAAAGCCCAGAACTTCCATGGCAGGCAGCAGCTTCTTCAGCATTTCATCGAAGTTACCTTGAATGCTGCGTTCGATGCCTTCGACTGACGCCTTCAGCTTTGCCGCCAGATCCTGATCTCCTGCTGCGGCCGTAGGTGCGGAAGCGGTCTTGAATAGCGCGCTGAGCAGTTTGCCAATGACATCTGCGTCGCCATGCTTCGCATGGTCGAGCGTTCTTTGTGCTCGAACGAAATTGCACTGCAGTAAAGCCGCTAGTGCGGCCGTACCCTCAAAATCACGCCGATTGGTATCATCCGTGGGGTCGATGGCGAACACGTGAATGTTGTATGCCTTAGGCAAGGTACCGCGTAATGAGCGGAAGAAGTGTGTTCTTGACTCGACACCTTCTGGCTCGGCAGGTACATCGAGCAGAGTGTGGAGGGTTGCCAGCGTCGCTTTGTACTCGACGCGAACAATGGCTGTGGTGGAGTCAATATCCAAATCAATCACGAATGGCGAAAGAGGCCCAAAATTCGTAGCTGCACAGTCATAGCGAAAGGTTAGCGTAAGAGAGATCTTTGGGAGCACGGCGAGTACATCTTCTGGTTTTGCTCCCTCTTCTCTCAGCGTCTTTGCCTCGAAGAATCGTTCTCGCTGACTAGCCGAGAAGTCTTCCAAGCGAAACCGTGCCCCGGTCTCTCCGGTAAAACGATCAAAAATATCGGTGAACGATGTCTTTCCGCTGTTGTTGCGCCCTACGATTACCGTGGAGCTTTTCTCTAGCATGACTTCAACATCTTGAAGGAGCCGGAATCCCTCAATCCGAACCTTTTCAATCTGCATTCAATTTCTCCCGATAGAGCTAACCAGCACCTGTACCGCTGGGCTTGCACGCGCTGTAAGTCATGTGAATACGTTGTGGCTCACATGCTGTGATATAATCAAATGAAACCATGGTATACCACTGTGGGCTTACGCGGCTTGCTCTGGTTCACAATTGCTGGCTTCTAACACCTATAAAAACATGTGGATTAGATCTTCAGCTCCTGAGGATTTGGCGGGAGTTTATTACCAAGTTTACGGCAAGCATCTACGCTAAAGTGTCTGATGACAGTCAACAAGGGGAATTTGCTCAACAGATCCGGGAGTAGAAACTCCCGAATTGAATTTGAATGGCCAAGCATCCCCACTAGAGCCAGTGAATTAAGTGTGAACATTACCTTATCCGTTCACTACGCCCGTAATTACGTCCACCTTCTACTTTCGAACGCAATTTAAAGAAATATCCAATCCTCTCCAAGAATTTATAAAATTTCTCATTGTGCAGAACTGCATCTCTGCGATCAAATCGATACTCTGCGTCAGGAGGGAAATGAACCAAAGACGCATAGTCAGGGTATGCAAGCCTCAATGCTCTGCACCAAGCTTTACGAATACGCGTAGCCATGTTATCCGCATCAAAATTAGCGTAATCACCAAGATAACCGTAATCATCTCGGTTAAATAGTAGCACCACGTGATAATGAGGGTGCTGGCTTGTTACTTGCTCCTTTACCCAGATATAACCCAAGAAGAATGGTTTACCAGTCTTACCCTTACGATGACGTAACGCATGTATCTGGCTTTTTAGTGAAGCAATAAAGCGCGTAATAACCTTTTCCTCTTCTACCTCCGGTGGAAAGCTTGTCGGCATGTCCGGATCATCCATAACTGGTATATGAGGGAAACGCAGATCAACGCGTACAGCAAATACTCGTGGATGTTTATTCAAAAAGTTTATGATTACCTCCACGGATGTTTTCAGTTGTTCCAAGGATATTTTACCATGCTCGGCTTCAGCCACAACTTGCAAGTTGTCTAGCTCGTTGCCTATTAAACAATACCCGCCATTTGATTTCATATACGGCCCTATGATTTACATGGAATACCCATGCCAGTTGGTTAGATGCTCAGGTGACAGTACTCATCGTCATTAATGAGGACTGCTGCGTAAAACTTTACAGCCAACTGATACCTTGCTCTATTATCAACCTAGTGGGTTGATATACCAACCTGCATTTAGCACTCTGTGCTTTGCATATGCTGCGCTATGCCGATGTATACGGCTAATGGCTTGTATCTGACGTACAAGCCTGATGTATATCTGATTGGTATACACTTCGTGTATATCACATGTTCTCGTTGGTATACTCTGTGATACACTCTGACGGTGTATCACCCTCTCCCTCGATATATCTCCTACACCCTCTACCTTGGTATACACCTTGTGTGTATATATTACTATTACCGGACTTATCGACCTCCTTAATCACCGGGAAATACGTGATTATTTTAAATAAAACCCCAGTAATACCGGTTATTAAAGCAAGAAAATTACTCTGAACTTAGCTTGCCCTCTCCTATCTAGCAGATGCCTTCGAATCAATCCATTCTATTACTTCACTCTGCATCCAAGCGACCGCTCTAGGCCCTAAACGAACGACACCAGGGAACTCCCCTTTGCTCATCAAACGATAAATTGTCGCTTTGGATAGCGTCGTCATTTCCGTGACTTCTTTGAGTTTGATTAGTTTCATTTTTTGGATCCGGCTATTTTTCCATAGCTGGACCAACAATGTTAATATTTACGTTTATAGCTTCTCACATTGCCCCTAAGCCGATTAGCCATGCAGAAGAAACAATCACTAGTTTTCCCAGAGTGCTTCAATGCCACTAAGTAGGTTAGATTGCAGAGCCTGAGCCATGCACTCACAGGTCATCCCGCCAACATAAGCAACAATAAAAGCTTGAAAAATACCATGAAAAATCACACACTAAACGCAACCATAAATCAACACAAAACACTACAATGTAGATTAAGGGGGGGTATTATGGCAATTCATGATAATGGTGTGGATGTGCAAGTTTATAAGAAATTAGATGACCCTATTTTTGTGGACTACCTCTGGTATAGAACAGGTCAAATCAATCAAGCTCAAGCTGTAGATACACCACCTCGCCATATACTAATCAAGAATTTAAAAGATGCCTGCAATACTGCTAGTGCTTTTGCTTTTATGCATAACTACAATGTAAGAAATGAACGACCTAATGGACTTGAAAAATGGATTGACACTTTACTGGATGAATTTCACACAAGATGCCTTACAGAAAAACATTATTACTGGCTAGATAATAAAAATACGAGGCTGCATTACTTCACATGGAGATTTTTGAGTCACTTAGGTATATCCATAGAAAAAAAAGACCAACAACTAGAACATAAGTGCGTGTTTTTATTGAGCCCATCAATACTCGATGAAAACATAAAAACGCACACACACACTAATAAAAAATGGAATACTGAAATAAGTACGCAGGATATAACTGCACTTATCAACAGACTACCTTGCAACAAAATAGAAAAGGAAAAATTAGTACGAGCCATATCCGAATCTGCTGAATCAGCAATGAAAAATGATGATGTTAAGTTTTGGCTTAACAAACAAAACAAGGAAAAAACAACATGGCTACACAAATATCTTGAGCATAAAGAAATAGATTATGTCCCATTAGTTTTAAATGGTACATCAGCTCAAAAAGATGATCTTGTTTCATTTTTAGATGTATTAAGCATCACTAATATTGATAGATATAAACTTTTAGTTTCCAACATCAAGAAGGCATGGAGCCAAAAAGTATATCGTGATAAAAATCTAGAAAAGAAACAATACAGCATTAACATGAGTAAAGATATAGGTAATATTCTTGACGAACTAAGCCAAATGGAACAGAAAAATAAAAATACCATCATAGAAGAGTTGATTAGAGAGGCATACGCAAAACGGTGCGCAATATAAAAAATGGACTGAATGATTAAATCATTCAGTCCATCACTAAAAATCATCATAGCCACATTTACTTTCTATTAAAGCTCACCTTCACAACGTTATTAACTGCTGCTTCAGTAACAGGATCTTGCATCACCTCATCAGCTACCAGTCTCCCCCAATTAATCCAGACAAGTCGGGTTTTCTCGGTATGACGTGAACGGTGATAAGTTCTAATAAGTTTGTTAATGGGGGTGTGATTCAAGCAAAGCTCAATAACTCTTTCCTCAACACCTAGCCTTTCAGCCCAGTTAGTAGCCGCACTACGCCGCAAATCATGGACAGTAAATGGGTCCATATCAGGTAAACATCGTGCGATGAATCGCCTTAGAGCCCGAGTAATGGAATCAACTAAAATCGGCTCGATTTCATCTGTTTTTGGACGATCAGATTCGAATACTAAATCACCATTGGCATACTGCGCCTGCTCTTCAATGACCGATTTCGCCTGAGGGGAAATAAAGACAGTATGAGCTCTACCATTTTTGGTTTCAGGTATAGTCCATATATCATCTTTTATCTGTGAAAAACGCATATTAGCGACTTCACCTCTACGACATCCGGTCAGTATTAATAACTTAATCGCATTCGCAGCAGGTATAGAAATCGTTGCATGGCGAGAAACACCACGCCCTCCGGCCGCCAAGCTACCACCACTCCCAAGATCCTCATCTATCGCCTTCCATAACCTGCGCAATTCGGGGACGGTCAACCATCGCTCTCTTGGCGAGCCAGCACTGGCACCAAAATCTTTTGGGCGCAACAGTCTCGCAGGGTTGGCCTCAAGCAGACAGTGAACCACTGCATAATCTAACATCTGGTTAAGCGTTCCCAACCCTTTACGGGTTTCGTCTTTTGTTGCACGCCTAGTTATCTCTAACGCTTGTGCCAAGTGGGCACGAGTCAGATCGATTAAGCGAATGTTGCCCAGAGTCTTCTTGAGATGACGATTCCAACGATCCTGATGGCATTGGAGGGTTTTGGGTTTGACGACCTGAGCAACACGCTGTGCATCAAGCCATCGTCCAAGCAACTGATCCATCGTCAGGGCCGTTTCATTTTTAGCCTTTTCTTGCGCCGCAAACTTGGTGGGATCAATGCCCCGCTTCACAAGCAGCAACGCTTTCCCATGCTCCTCTCTGGCTTTAGCCAGAGTCAGGGCAGGATAACTCCCCAGCAACAATTCTCCTTCACTACCACCAATCTTGAAGCGATATACAAAACGCTTGAGGCCACTTTCACGGATTTCTATTTTGAGCCCGCCACCATGCTTCGATTGAATCGCATAGCGTTTCACTTTAACCCCTTCAACTGGCTTGAGTGACGAGATCTCCAAGTCTTTACTTATCGCCATCCGTACCCCTCCCCGTACCCCTCCAGTGCAGTGCATTGGAGTGAGACTTTATGAAACCCCTTGATACAGACATATTATGTAACCAGCTGTTTTTAATCAAAAAAACATTTCGTATAAAACCAACTGATTCTATATGAAACTAATAATTTCTGGACTCCTAAGGGACAGGCCACTGGTTCGACTCCAGTCGGGAACGCCATACAAAACAAGGGGTTGGCATCGTCATGATGCCAACCCCTTGCTCGTTTTTGGCCAAGGCCGCCGTTCGGCCGATGGCGAGTACGTCGGCAGCCCGTCGCCACCGACCCAGCCCGGACTAGCCTGCCAGCTCAGTGGAATAGTGTGCATCCCCTCCCAGCGGAACCAACGTGAGCCTGACACCGTGCTGGGCCAGCACCTCGCGCGCACTCTCGGGCAGTTGCCCGTCGCTGATGACCTGATCGATTGCTTCCCAGCCCACCACGTTGAAGGTACCCACCTTGCCGTATTTGGAGGAGTCGCAGATAAGTATTCGGGTCGCTGCAGCCTCCACCACGGCGCGCTTGACCGGCACCTTCTGCTCGCTGGGAGTGGAGATCCCCAGGGCATCCCAGGAGGAGGCCGACAAGAAGGCCACATCAAGGTGCAGATTGCGCAGGAAGTGGGCGGTCGCCTCGCCGGCGCAGGACTGGTTCTCCCGAATGACCTGCCCGCCGGTGTGGTAGAGGCGGCCACGGCCGTGCTCGATCAGGTAGGCGCACACCATGAAATCGTTGGTCACTATCATCAAGTCTTCCCGCGGCGCCAGCTCGCGGGCCAGCTCGAGGGAGGTGGTACCCGCATCCAGATAGACGGAGCTGCCCGCGGCCACCTGCGCCGCGGCACTGTGCGCAATGGCGAGCTTCGCCTCCTGCATCAGGCTGCGCTTGGTGGCGTGGGAGGGCTCGCTCTTGATCCGCTCGGAGAGGCTCACGCCCCCCGACACCGAGAGGACTCGCCCCTGCTCTTCGAGCTTCTGGATATCGCGCCTGATGGTCATGTGGGATACCTGCAGCCGTTCGGTCAGTTCCGTGATGCTGACGGCACCGCGCTCGGCCAGCAGGTGCAGGATCTGTTGCTGTCTCTCTACGGGGATCATGGGCAATCCGTAACGCTAAAACGAGCACCCATGTTACCCCAGCGGGATGGGAAATTTTGATAAAAAAGCAAATCAAGGCTCACAGTTCACAACAAATCACATCATAACCGCCACCAAAGTCACTCAATCGGCTCCTCATCGCTTTTAATAACAAAAATTAACACCATTGAAGTTAAATTTTGTGACACCTGCCTGATATTTCACCACCACAAGCCCCTACTATCGGTTCATTCGTTGTAATCGAGGAACTGACAGATGAGCAGACCCTATCACGTTGCCGTCATCGGCCTGGGCGCCATGGGCATGGGCGCCGCCCGCTCCTGCCTGCGGGCCGGGCTCACCACCTACGGCATCGATCTCAATGCAGAGGCGCGCAACCGGCTGCAACAGGCCGGTGCCGCCGCCGTCATGGCCGATGCCCGCCCCCTGGCGGAGACGCTCGATGCGGTGTTGCTGCTGGTGGTCAATGCCGTTCAGGTGCGCAAGATCCTGTTTGGCGAGCACGGCCTCGCCGCACATCTCAAACCGGGCACAGGCATCATGATCTCCTCCACCATAGCCGCAGAAGAGGCCGCAAGCTTGGCCCGCGAGCTGGCCAAGCTGGATCTGCCGATGCTGGACGCCCCGGTCTCCGGCGGCGCCATCAAGGCCGAGGCCGGCGAGATGACGGTGATGGCCGCCGGCGCCGATGCCGCCTTCGACAAGCTGGCTCCTGTGCTCGATGCGGTGGCCGGCAAGGTCTACCGGGTCGGCAGCGAACCGGGCCAGGGCAGCACGGTCAAGATCGTTCACCAGTTGCTGGCCGGCGTGCACATCGCCGTGGCCGCCGAGGCCATGGCGCTGGCCAGCCGGGCCGGCATCTCGCTCGACCTCATGTACGACGTGGTGACCCACGCCGCCGGCAACTCCTGGATGTTCGAAAACCGCATGGCCCGGGTGCTGACCGGCGACTATCAGGCCCGCTCGGCGGTGGACATCTTCGTCAAGGATCTCACCCTGGTGGCCGACACGGCGCGAGAGCTGCGCTTCCCGCTGCCGCTGGCGAGCACCGCCCTCAACATGTTCCTCGCCGCCAGCAACGCCGGCCACGGCAAGGAGGATGACAGCGCCGTCATCAAGATCTTCGACGGCATCACCCTGCCAGGCACGGAGGAGGCACGATGAAACTGGGCGTGATTGCAGATGACTTTACCGGGGCCACCGACATCGCCGGTTTTCTGGTGGAAAACGGCCTCGCCACCCTCCAGCTTGCCGGCATCCCGCCGGCGGTGGATCTCAGCGGGATCGATGCCGTGGTGATCAGCCTCAAGAGCCGCTCCTGCCCGGCGGACGAAGCGGTACGCGACTCGCTGGCGGCCCTCGACTGGCTCAAGGCGCGCGGCTGCCCGCGCATCTATCAGAAGTACTGCTCCACCTTCGACAGCACGGCGGCCGGCAACATTGGTCCGGTCACCGATGCCCTGCTGGCGGCACTGGAGAGCCGATTCACCCTGATCTGCCCGGCCCTGCCGGTGAACGGTCGCACCGTCTATCAGGGCAACCTGTTTGTCGGCTCCCAGCCGCTGGCCGAGTCGGGCATGCGCCACCACCCCATCACCCCCATGACCGACAGCAACCTGCTGCGGTTGATGGAAGCCCAGGGGACGGGCCGCGCCGGACTGGTGCCTTTCACCACCATAGCGCAGGGCCCTGATGCCATTGCCGACGCCTTCGAGCAGCTAACACAAGCTGGTGTGCGTTATGCCGTGGTCGACACCCTCACCGAGCAGCACCTGCTGGATATCGCCGCGGCCGCCATCGAGATGCCGCTGGTGACCGGCGGCTCCGGGCTCGCCATCGGTCTGGCCAGGTTGCTCGGCAACGGCAATCCGGCCGCCGCCCGCGCCGCGGGAAGACCGCTCGGCACCCGCGCCGTGGTGCTGTCGGGCTCCTGCTCAGAAATGACCAATCGCCAGGTGGCCCGCTATCGGGAGCTGGCACCGGCACTGGCCCTCGACGTGGTCGCTTGCCTGACGCAAGCCGACTACCCGGCCGAGCTGGCCCGCTGGGTGCTGGATCAGCCTTCGTCACCCGCCCCCATGATCCACGCAACCACCAGCCCGGATCGGCTGGCCGAGATCCAGGCCCGCCATGGCCGCGACGCGGCGAGCGAGGCGGTGGAGCAGTGCTTTGCCCGCCTCGCCGTGCTGCTGCGCGCCGCCGGCATAGACAGCTTCATCATCGCCGGCGGCGAGACCTCGAGCCGGGTCACCCAGGCCCTCGGCGTCGCCGCCTTCCACATAGGCCCGCAGATCGCCCCCGGCGTGCCCTGGGTGCGAGCCACCGACGCCCCCCTCTCGCTGGCCCTCAAATCGGGCAACTTCGGTGACGAGACCTTCTTCAGCCGGGCACAGGAGTTTTTCCATGACTGAACAGGCACTACGCGACACCATGGTGATGCTGGGCGCATCCCTTTTCCAGCGAGGCTATGCCACCGGCGGCGCCGGCAACCTCTCCGCCAAACTGCCGGACGGCACCCTGCTCGCCACCCCGACCGGCTCCTGCCTCGGCCGGCTCGATCCTGCGCGTCTCGCCCGGGTGAGCATGAGTGGCGAGCACCTGGGGGGCGATCGCCCCTCCAAGGAGGTGGCCTTCCACCTCGCCATCTACCACAACAAGCCGGACTGCCAGGCCGTGGTGCACCTGCATTGTACCCACCTGACCGCCCTCTCCTGCCTGGAGGGACTGGATCCGGCCAATGTGATCCGCCCCTTCACCCCCTACTACGTGATGCGGGTCGGCCAGCTGCCGCTCATTCCCTACTACAAGCCGGGGGATGCCCGCATCGCCGAGGAGCTAGGGCGCCGCGCCCCCGAAGGCAACGCCTTCCTGCTGGCCAACCACGGCCCCGTGGTGACCGGCAAGGATCTGGTGGACGCGGTCAACAACATGGAGGAGCTGGAGGAGACGGCCCGCCTCGCCCTGCTGCTGCACGGCCAGCGGATCCGCTACCTGAGCAAACCCGAGATCGACGAATTGAGGAGTCTGAAGCCATGAGCCAACTCTGGTCCGTCCCTCTGACCCGATACAAAAACAACGTATTGAGGAGCATCACATCATGAGCAAGTTTGCCGCCAACCTCACCATGCTGTTTACCGAGCAGCCGTTTCTGGAGCGCTTCGCGGCGGCCCGCGAGGCCGGCTTCGCCGCGGTGGAGTTTCTGTTCCCTTACGAGTGGCCGGCCGCCGAGCTGGGGCGCCAGTTGCAACTGCACGGTCTGACCCAAGCGCTGTTCAACATGCCGCCGGGCAACTGGGCGGCAGGGGAGCGCGGCATGGCCGCCATCCCGGGGCGGGAGGCCGAATTTCGCGCCCACCTGCCAAGCGTGCGCGACTACGCTCTGGCGCTCGGTTGCAGCAAGGTGCACGCCATGAGCGGCATCGTGGATCCGGCACAGAGCCTGGCAGCCCACCGCCAGACCCTGATCGACAACATCCGCTTCGCCGCCGACTTCCTGGCCGAAGACGGTATCAAGGTACTGCTCGAGCCTCTCAACGATCGGGATGTACCCGGCTACTTCCTGGCCCACCAGCTCGACGCCCTGGCCCTGGTGCAGGAGATAGACAGGCCCAACGTGGGGGTACAGCTCGATCTCTACCACGCCCAGATCATGGACGGAGATCTCACCCGTCTCATCGGCAAGCTGGGCCCGGCCATCGGCCACGTCCAGATCGCCTCGGTACCGGATCGCCACGAGCCGGACGAGGGGGAGATCGCCTACCCGCACCTGTTCAAGGTGCTGGAGCAGGCGGGCTACCACGACTGGATCGGCTGTGAATACAACCCCAGAGGCAACACCCGGCAAGGCCTGACCTGGCTGGCACAACAATAACGACCCTACACACGAACGAGTCTGAGGATAGCAAAATGCAGATCATCATCACCGGTGGAGGCGGCTTTCTGGGACAGAAGCTGGCCCGCGCCCTGTTGCACAGTTCCTTACCCTTCAGCGAGCTGCTGCTGGTTGACATTCAGGAGCCACCAACCCTGGCCGACCCGCGAGTGCGCTGCCTGCAGGCGGATCTGACCGCCCCCGGGGTAGCCGAGTCCCTCATCAGCGAACGCACCGCCGTGGTCTATCACCTCGCCGCCATCGTCAGCAGCCACGCGGAGCAAGACTTCGATCTCGGCTGGCAGGTCAATCTGGACACCACCCGCAGCCTGCTGGAGGCGTGCCGTCACGCCCGCCCAGGCATCCGCTTCGTGTTCACCAGCTCGCTGGCCGTCTACGGCGGTCCGCTGCCGGAACTGGTGGACGACGGCACCGCCCTCACTCCGACCTCCTCCTACGGCGCCCAGAAGGCGATGGGGGAGCTATTGGTCAACGACTACAGCCGCAAGGGCTACGTCGACGGCCTGGCGCTGCGTCTGCCCACCATCTGCGTGCGGCCTGGCAAGCCGAACCGCGCCGCCTCGTCGTTTGTCAGCAGCATCATCCGCGAGCCGCTGCAAGGAGAGAACGCCCTCTGCCCGGTGAGCCCGGAGCTGCGCCTCTGGCTCTCGAGCCCCGCCACCGTGGTGGCCAACTTCCTGCTGGCCGCCACCCTGCCAAAGGGGGATGCCCGCAGCATCAACCTGCCCGGCATCAGCGTCACCGTCGGCGAGATGCTGACGGCGCTGACCCAGGCAGGCGGCCAGGCGGCGCGGGATCGAGTGCAATTTGCAGCCGACCCGGCCATCGAGCGCATCGTGGCGAGCTGGCCGGGACGCATCGACAACCAGCGGGCCAGCGCCCTCGGCTTCGCGGCAGACAGGACGTTTGCCGAGATCATCGACAGTTTCATCACCCATGACATGCAGGAGGCATCATGAGCGACATCCCAACCCCCATCATAGGTCTCATCATCGCCGTCTTCGTGCTGGTGTTTCTGGTCATCCGCACCCGGGTGCACGCCCTGATCGCCATGCTGGCGGCGGCCTGCATCGCCGGGATCACCGGTGGCATGAGCATCGACAAGACCCTCACAGTCATCACCCAGGGCTTTGGTTCCACCCTCGGCAGCATCGGCATCGTCATTGGCCTCGGGGTCATGATGGGCCGCCTGCTGGAGGTGTCGGGGGCCGCCGAGCAGATCGCCTACAGCTTCATCAAGTGGCTTGGCAAGCGGCGTGAAGAGTGGGCGCTGGCCATCACCGGCTACATCGTCAGCATCCCCATCTTCGTGGACTCCGCCTTCGTCATCCTCTATCCGGTGGCCAAGGCGCTGGCGAAAAGCGGCAAGCGCTCCCTGCTCACCCTGGGGGTGGCGCTGGCGGGTGGCCTGGTGGTGACTCACCACACTGTGCCGCCGACTCCGGGCCCGCTCGGCGTGGCCGGCCTGTTTGGGGTGGACATAGGCGCCATGCTGCTGATGGGCATGGCCTTGGCCATCCCCTGCGTGGTGGGCATCGTCTTCTACGCCCAGTGGCTCGACAAGAAATATCCCGAATTTGCCCAGCAGGTGCAAAAGACCCCGGACGAGCTGCAGGTCACCTATGAGCAGTACCTCAAGGAGAAGGAGGGCAAGACCTTGCCGAGCCTGACCCTGTCGCTGCTGCCGATCCTGGTTCCCATCGTGCTCATCTTCCTCAAGGCCATCTTCACCACCCTCGCCACCCTGGAGGGGATGGACGGCCTGATGGCGAACCCGCTGGTGCAGGGCATCAACTTCATCGGTACCCCCATCATAGCGCTGGCCATCAGCGTGCTGCTGGCGGTCTACACCCTGGTGCCGCACATGGACAGGCACGCCACCGCCGCTCGCCTCGAGGAGGGGCTGCAATCCGCCGGCATCATACTGCTGGTGACGGGGGCCGGCGGGGCGCTGGGGGCCGTGCTGCGCGACAGCGGCGCGGGTCAGCAACTGGCCGAGCAAATCGCCCTGCTGCCCATCTCCCCCATCCTGATCCCCTTCATCGTGGCGACCCTGGTGCGCCTCATCCAGGGATCCGGCACCGTGGCCATGGTGACGGCGGCCTCCATCTCCGCCCCCATCCTGGCGCAGATCCCCGGGGTCAACATGCTGCTGGCCGCCCAGGCCGCCACCATGGGGTCGCTCTTCTTCGGCTACTTCAACGACAGCCTGTTCTGGGTGGTCAACCGCATGATGGGGATCTCGGACGTGAAACAGCAGATGATCGTCTGGTCCATCCCGACCACCATCGCCTGGGCCATCGGCGGCACCGGCGTCGCCCTGCTCAACCTGCTGTTCGGCTCCGGCGGCACCTGGCTGGATCCCTTGCTGCCCCTGCTGGTGCTGGCGCTCATCATCTGGGGCGTGCGTCGCCAGCAGTTGCCCGCCATCAGCAGCGCGGTGGCCGACAGCAAATAATCGCACTGCCATACCACCGAGGTATGGCCACCAGGGAGGGCCGGTCTGCTAGACTGGCCCTCTTTTTGTCCATTCATCTGCAAAGGAGTGTCGGATGTCTGCTACTTCGTGGTGGGACAAGTCCACCGGGCTGGCGCTGCTGACCATAGTGCTGTGGGCCTCGCTGGCGGCGCTCACCTCCCGGGTCACCAGCGTGTCACCGCTGGTGCTGGTGGGGCTGGTGCTGTTTTTCTGCGGGGCGGGCGCCCTGCCGTTCTGGCGTCAGTGGCGGGCTCGTCCGGTCAACTGGCTGGTGACCATCAGCGCCCTGCTGCTCTATCACCTGCTGCTGTTCATGAGCTTTCGCCACGCCCCCGTGCTGGAGGCGAACCTCATCAACTACCTCTGGCCGCTGTTCATCATTCTGTTCACCCCCTTGCTGCTGCCGGGTCACCCGCTGCACGGCCGTCACCTGCTGGCCGGCGCCCTGGGTCTGGCCGGCTCGGTGCTGGTGATGGTGAACGGCGAGCTGCAGCTGCAACAGGCCTATCTGCCGGGCTATCTGCTGGCGCTGGGGGCCGCCATCGTCTGGGGCGCCTACTCGGTGCTCTCGCGCCGGCTGCCGCCGGCCCCGGCGGTGATGACGGCGGCGGCCTGCCTGCCCGCCGGGTTGCTGGCGCTGCTGCTGGCCTGGCTGCTGGAGGGACCGCTGCCGGTGGCTCAAATTCCGGCCGGTGACTGGGGCCTCATCATAGGGTTGGCACTCGGCCCCATGGGGGCGGCGTTCGTCACCTGGTATCTGGCGCTGCGGGACGGGGATCCGCGCCGGATCGGGGCGCTGTCCTATCTGACGCCGCTGCTGAGCACCCTGCTGCTGGTGCTGCTCAACGGTGAGCAGCTGACCCCCCGCCACCTGCTGGCCGGCGCCCTTATCATGGGCGGCGCCCTGCTAGGCATGCTGGGCAAACCCCCGGCCCGCCACCAGCAGGAGGCCCCCGCCCTGCGGCCGTAAGCCAGCCCTCTCGACAGTCAGTCGGGTCGTCTGGCTGACTGTCATAAAAGCGCCATCTCTGCTGCTTAAGCTCACGCCGACGCCCATCGCCGTGGTTCAACAAGCAGGAATGCTGCCGTGAAAATTGCCCATTATGCCTCCCTCTCTTCTCTCGCTCTGCTGCTGGTCGCCGCCGTGCAGGTCGCTGCCCTCTGGCACGGCTGGCAACAGCTCAACCAGGCCGAGCTGGCCCAGCACCAGCACGAACGACTGCAGCAGCGGCTCACCGGTACCCTGCAGGGCACCCTGCGAGACTACCTCGCCAGCGGCGATCCGCTGCGGCTGACCGAAGCCGAAGGGGTGCGCAAGCAGGCGCTCGCCCAGCTCTCCCAACAGGATGAGGCGCTCACCACCTCGCTGCGCACCTTGCTCGAGCAGATGGGAGCGCGCATCGACAGCAACTATCTGGCGGCGGGCAAGCTCTCCGGCAACAGCCAGTGGCTGCTGCAAAATGCCGAGAACGAGCTGACCGATCAGGCCAGGGCGCTGCTGCGATACGGTCAGCAAGGGGCGACGGGGAGCGACCCGGCCAGCGCCGAGCGCTATCGCCAGCTGGCAGGCGACCTGCTGGCGGCCCTGCCGGCGCTCGCTCACCTGCGCCAGAACTACATGGAGCAGGCCAGCCCCAAGCTGCTGGAAGGGTTGCAATTCGAGCTGGCGGCCCTGCAAAAACAGGCCGAGCAGCTGGCGGCCCTGCCGAGTCTGGCGCTTTTCGAGGCGCCTCCCGCCGACGAGTTCACCCTGGGGGAGCCGGAGCGCAAGGAACTGGGGGATCTCCCCAAGGCCGAGCTGATCTCGCTGCTCAAGCGCTACCCGCAGGAGCTGGAGAACAGCCGCAAGGCGCTGCAACAGCAGCAGCAGGCACGCCAGGCGGTGCAGCAGGACATTGACCAGATGCTGCAGGCCACCGGCCAGATGGGCAGCGAACTGGCCGCCGCCCGCCAGGCGGTCAACCAGCGGCTGGCCGCCATCCTCGGCAGCCTGGCGCTCTGTCTGGTGCTGGTGGCCCTGCTGTTTGCGCTGGTGCAGCGCCGCTGGCTGGTCAGGCCGCTGCTACGCCTGCGCGCGGCCTTCCTGCAGCTCGACGAGACCGGGCAGGCCGAGACCCTGCCAGAGGGGCGCGAGCGCAACGAGCTGGCCGACATCGTCGCCAGCTACAACCGCCTCATCCTGCGCCTGCAACAGGATCAGCAGCAGAAAGAGGGCCAGCTGTCGGCGGTGTCGCAAAGCCTGCAGGGAATGGTCAACCAGGTGCAGGAGATCCATCACAGCACCCGCACCACGGAGCAGGCGGTGGACGAGAGCGATCTGATGATGAGCGAGCTGAACCAGCTGGCCGGCGAGGTGCACCAGGTGGCCGCCGAGATAGCGCAGCACGCCCAGCACAACGAGCACTCCATGAGCCAGAGCGAGCAGCTGGTGGGGGGCATGTTGCAGGCCACCGCCCAGACCGGGCTCGCCATCGACGAGAGTGGTGGCGCCCTGGCCCAGCTCAAGCGCTCGGTGGAAGATGTGACCGCCATCGTCGACGTGATCGGCCACATCTCCCAGCAGACCAACCTGCTGGCGCTCAACGCCGCCATCGAGGCGGCGCGGGCCGGGGAACAGGGGCGCGGTTTCGCGGTGGTGGCCGACGAGGTGCGCCACCTCTCCGCCGATACCCAGCGCTCCCTTGGCCAGATCACCGAGATCCTGACCAGACTGACCCAGGCGGGGGATCAGCTCGGCACAGTACTGGCGCGGATCACCGCAGAGGCCGCCGCCCAGCGTCAACAGGCGGAGCAGCTGCGCCAGACCACCCAGGCGGTGCGGGAGATGGCGCGCAGCACGGCGGTCATCGCCCTGCAGGGGGCCGACAACGCCAAGAGCCAGGAGCACAAGCTGGCCAGTTTTGCCGATCTCATCGGCCGCATCAGCCAGCACGCCCGCCAGGGCAGCCGCCTCTCGGTGCAGGTGTCGGAGCACATCCACCACCAAGCCAGCCAGATCCCGCGCATCCTCGGCCACCAGGCCTGATCCGCGCCGGTTCAGCCGGCGCCCCCAACCCGGCCCCTGCCATCGCGCAGGGGCTTATCTTTTTTTGTGGCACAAAATTATCTGTTATCCGCAGGTTAACGAGGAAAGATCCCTCTGCACAGTGCGATCCGTCCGGATCGGCCGGCAATTTCATCTGAAAACGTTGTCATCGCCGTTATGAGCGGGCTGGGAGTGTCCACAACGAGCGTCATGATTATTTGCACTCGGTCATATTTTTGAAACTTGGTGGGAACTTTCCATTGATATTTCGCACCGCGAACGTACTCTTGAGCTGTCCGATAGCCAAGTATCGGAACACAAAAAAACAAAATATGTGATGAACAGAACTGCACCCACCGCAGATGTGCCAAGACGTCGCGGCCGCAGCCGACATACTCGAACTTTTTGCCCTTCGGGGTCTTGATTGCAATGCCAATACCGAGCGGCGGGCACCTGCCTGACTGCCGGACAAAAAAAGCTAAGTCCATAAAATCAGGAGCAATACAAAATGGAAAAAGTGATCTTCAAACGTGCCGCATTGAGCGCAGCCGTCGTTGCTGCCATGCTCGCCCCCGGTATGGTGTTGGCTGCCGACGAAGCAGGTCCCGCCTATGCAGCCGCCGCCAGCAAATTCTATGAAGAAGGCAAACTCAACGGTGGCCTCTTCTACTTCCAGCGTGATCGTCAGCGTATAGACGGCGACCCCACTGCCAAGAACAAAGAAGGCAAGTACCAGTCCAACCTGAGCCACGCCACCACCCAGGCCTCCCTGAACTTCAACTCCGGCTACGCCTGGGACGTGGTGGGTATCGATGTGGGCGGTTTCGGTGCCTATGACCTGGCCGTGACCGAGAACCACCCGGTCAACCAGGAGAACGAATTCTCCTTCGCCGGCAACAAATGGGGCGAAAACTACAAGGACGGTTCCCCGGAAGGCGGCTTCAGCCTGGCCAACGCCTCGCTGAAATTCAAGGCGCTGGACGGTGCCCTCACCGCCAAGGGCGGCCTGACCCAACTCTACGTACCGGGCGTGATCGGCGTGAACTGGTCCTATCAGCCGGGTACCTACCGTGGTGGCCAGATCGAGGGTAACTTCGGTGGCCTCTACCTGACCTACGCCATCGCCGACGAGTACAAATCTCCCTGGTACAAGGAGACCCAGAAGTTCTCCCGCGCCAAGGCATGGATGGATCCGTTCGCCGATGAAAACGTCATCGACTACATCCAGGGTGTAGCGGCGCGTTACACCTTCGAAAACGGCACCTCCATTACCGGTTCTTACGGTAACTCCGAAAACTACATGGACAGCTACCACTTCAAGCTGGCCCACAAGTTTGACGTGCTGGGCGGCCTCTCCACCAGCTACCAGTTCTACGGCTCCGACACCGAGACCTATCAGAAGGGCGGTGCCGACATCGAGACTTACGACGGCCTGGCATGGCAGCAAGCGCTGACCGCCGCCTGGGGCATGGGTCCGTACGGCTTCCGTCTGGAAGGTCTGTGGACCAAGGCCGAGGGTAACGAAGGCAACTACCTGCCCCGTCTGACCCGTGGCTACGGCAACTCCCAGGGCGCGAACGAGATCTGGTGGGACTCCCGCTCCGACTGGAACGCCAACAACGAAAAAGCGCTGTTCTTCGGCGTGACCCGCTCCCTGGATGACCTGGTGGGCGCACCTGGCTGGTCCGTCGGTGTCTCCGGTGCCTACGGCTGGGATATCCAGAAAGGCGACGGCACCAAGGCCACCAACGGTGAAGATACCGAATGGGCAGCCAACTTCGACGTCATGTACACAGTGCAGGATGGCAAGCTGAAGGGCACCCTGTTCAAGCTGCACTACACCGATTACAACAACGACATCAGCCAGGGCGGCGGTTGGACCGAATACCCCAACATCTTCGCCTCCGAGAAAGACGTCAAGTTCCACATCATCATGCCGTTCACCATCCTGTAAGCAGGTGGTTGAAGTTAGCAAACCGGGCCGATTGGCCCGGTTTTCTTTTTTCTGATCAGCGGGTTAACATGCAAAGCCGCAGGCGCTTATGCCTGCACCGTCACCACAAGGATGCGCCCATGTCCCGCTTCGTTCTGATCACCGGCTGCTCCAGCGGCATCGGCCTGGCCGCCGCCAAGGCGCTCGGCCAGCACGGCTACACCGTCATCGCCTCCGCCCGCAAGGCCGAGGACGTGGAGCAGCTGCGCCAGCTGGGTTTGCTGGCCGTCGAGCTGGACTTGGCCAACGAGGCCAGCATAGAGAGGGGCGCGGCCGAGGCGCAGACACTGGCCGGTGGCCGCCTGTATGGCCTGTTCAACAACGGCGCCTACGGCCAGCCCGGCGCGCTGGAGGATCTGCCCACCCAGGCGCTGCGCGAGCAGTTCGGCACCAACCTGTTCGGCTGGCACCACCTCATTCGCCAGCTGCTGCCGGCCATGCTGGCGGCCGGCGAGGGGCGCATCGTGCAGAACAGCTCGGTGCTGGGGCTGGTGGCCATGAAATATCGCGGCGCCTACAACGCCAGCAAGTTCGCGCTGGAAGGGTACACCGATACCCTGCGCCTGGAGCTGGCCGGCAGCGGCGTGCAGATCAGCCTGATCGAGCCCGGTCCCATCGACACCCGCTTTCGGGCCAATGCCCGCGCCGCCTTCCTGCGCCACATAGATCCCGTCGCCAGCCGCCATCAGGCAGCCTATCAGCAGACCCTGAGCCGGCTGGAGCGCGAAGGGGGTGCCCGCGGTTTTACCCTGCCAAGCGAAGCCTGCATCGCACCGCTGCTGCATGCACTCGGCAGCCCGCGCCCAAAACACCGCTACCCGGTCACCTTCCCGACCCGGCTGTTCGGGGTGCTGCGCCGCCTGTTGCCAAGCCGCCTGCTCGACCGGATCCTCGCCAAGTCGGCCTGACGGCAACCGCTTCGCCCCCCGGCACGCCCGCACACTACTGGCAACCAGAGGCGACGACGCGCATCGTCGCCTCTCGTCTCATCTCCACCAACCGGCATCAGAGTGCAGCGCCAGAGTGGCTTGAATCAGCCAAGCCGCCATCCCTGGCCGTCCCCGCTCAGTAGTGCTGGCCGTTGCTGTAATAGCAGCTCTTGACGATGGGCAGCACCTGCACCACCACATAGGTCTGCTCCCCCAGCACCGCTTTCAGGTGGCGGGTGATCAGTGCCGCGGCCGCGTCCTGCAGCTCCTGCGGGCGTTCGAACCAGACCAGCTCGACGAACGGAAAGCCAGCCTCGCGCTCCCCTTCGCGCACCCAGTGACTGTCGATGCACTCCAGGGTGACGAACTCCGGTTTGCCCCCGGTGAGGGCACAGAGATCCGTCAGCAGGGGGGTACTTATCTGCTTGAGGGTGTCGACGGTGACGGCCCGGAAACGAAGGTGGGGCATGGGAAAACCTCTTGGCTGTGACAAATGAGGACTTATCATAGGGGTTATTGTGACGAAGAGAAGCCATCCGCTGACATAAGGTGCCCCATGAGACTCCATCGCCTGCTGCTCCCCTTCCTGCTCTGCCTGCTGCTGCCGCTGAGCGCCCTTGCCGACCCCGCCTTCTATCGGGTCAGCAAGGGCGATCAGCAGCACTGGCTGCTGGGCTCCATCCACGCGGGCAAGCCCTCGCTCTATCCGCTGCCCGACCCCATAGAGCGGGCCTGGCTGCAGAGCCGCGCCCTGGTGCTGGAGGTCGATCTGACCCACATCAGCCAGCAGCAGTGGCAGGAGATGGGGGCCATCACCCGGCTGGTGGACGGCAAGACCCTCAAGGAGCACATACCGC
Organism: Aeromonas sp. s2; assembly: GCF_040907935.1. Classification (NCBI taxonomy): domain Bacteria; kingdom Pseudomonadati; phylum Pseudomonadota; class Gammaproteobacteria; order Aeromonadales; family Aeromonadaceae; genus Aeromonas; species Aeromonas sp. s2. The sequence goes on from NZ_JBFOCR010000008.1 coordinate 45,760, forward strand.
TCGACCTCTACCGGCGCACCATCATCGCCGCCGGCCAGAACGGCCTGACCGAGAACATGCTGGCCCCGCTGCGCCCCTGGTTCGCCGCCATCACCCTCACCCAGGCGGCACTGGAGCGCACCGATTTTCGCAGCGCGCTCGGGGTGGATCAGCACTTCGCCAAACAGGCCACCGACGGCGGCAAGCCCATCATCGGCTTCGAGACCCTGCTCGAGCAGCTCGGCTACCTCGCCAGCGTCGGTGACAACCAGACCCTGATGCTGGAGAGCACCCTGGACGAACTGCCCGAGCTCGAGCGCGGCTTTGGCGAAGTGATGAAGGCGTGGGAAGAGGGGGACGAGGCGACCCTCATCGACCTGCTCAAGTCGGAGATGGCGCCGCCCAAACTGCAGGCCTGGCTGGAACAGACCCTGCTGGCGGAGCGCAACCACAACTGGCTGAAGAAGTGGTCCACCCTGCCCAACGAGAGTTTCATCGTGGTAGGGGCGCTGCATCTTTACGGCGACCAGGGGCTGCTCGCCCTGCTGGAACAACAGGGCTGGCGCATCACCCCGCTCACCGAGCCGGGTCCACGCAAGCCGGCCCGCCAATAAGGCGCAGGCGGGGCCACACCGGCCCCGTCAGGGTCTTTATATGGGAGGGCGCTCACAGATCCGGCTGCCGATTTAATAACCACAAGGGGACTTGATCGAGATCATCTCTTTGCTCCCAAAGAGGTATCTATCATGCCTGTCATCAATGGGATGACAGGAGTGCACGAGATGGATTTTTGGATGAACCTGATGTTCGGCAACAGCGTGGGACTGATGTCCATGTTGGTGATTATCGGTACCTTCCTGCTGATCAGTTCCTACGCGGCTTATTTCATCTACAAGGTGATGAACGCCAAGCCGCCGAAAGAGGGCCAATAAGCCTGCGTCAGGCGATCCCCGATCGCCTGATCCCGCCCTCGCCTCCCCCTTTGCTCAGGGTCTGAGCAGACCCGCGCCACTGCCGCGCCCGCCACTTTCAGATCCGCCCCCGCCCGCTATAATGGCCGCTCATTCCACCTGCGGGGAGCCTGCCGTGTCTCAAAACGACGAACTCTCACTGTTTCGCAATGAAGTGGCCGATGTGCGCCCCATTCGCAACGACCATGTCCGCCTCCAGACGGCCAGCAGCCCGACCGACGCCCAGCTGGCGCGGCGCCAGGCCGCCACCGCCGAACAACTCGCCCTGGATCACCTCAGCATGGAAGCGGTCGAGATGCTCGACCCCCACGCCATCGTCGGCTTCAAGCGCGACGGGGTGCAGGAGGGGGTCTACAAGAAGCTGCGGCTCGGCAAGTACGAGCTGCAGGCGAGCCTGGATCTGCACCAGAAGACCCTGAACGAAGCGCGCCAGAACCTGGTGCAGTTCATTGCGGATTGCGAGCTGCGCGACATCCGTTGCCTGCTGATCCTGCACGGCAAGGGAGAGCGCAGCACGCCGCGCGCCCTGCTCAAAAGCTATGTCAGCGCCTGGTTGCCGCAACTGCCGGCGGTGATGGCCATGCACAGCGCCGAGCGTCGTCACGGCGGCGGTGGTGCCCTCTACGTGCTGCTACGCAAGAGCGAGCGTAAGAAGGCGGAGAACCGCGAACGCCACCAGAAGCGGCTCGGCTAGCCAGCGCCCGTCATCTGGTCAGTCATCCTAAGCCAGGGTGGTAAAACGCACGAGGGCAGTGTTAGCATCGATCGGCCCCGAGCATGCCAGGTACGGGGTGCACGCCATCAGGGACGATAACAAGGACAATCCCATGTCATATCAGAAACTTGAACAACATCAGCAGCAGCTGCACCGGCTCTCCCACCTCTCGGCCATCTGTGGCTGGGATCAGGCCGCCATGATGCCGGAGGGGGGCAACGAAGCCCGCGCCGAGGCCATGGCCGAACTGGGACTGCTGATCCACCACAAGCGCACCGCCCCCGAACTGGGCGACTGGATTGCCAAGGCCGAGAGCGAGCCGCTGGACGAGATCCAGCGTGCCAACCTGCGCGAAATCAAGCGCCACTGGCAGGATGCAAGCCTGCTGCCCGGGGATCTCGTGGAGGCGCTGTCGCTCGCCGGCAGCAAGTGCGAGCACGCCTGGCGCCGCCAGCGCAAGGAGAACGACTGGGCGGGCTTTGCCCCCAACCTCACCGAGGTGGTGACGCTCTCGCGCGAGGTGGCTCACCTGCGTGCCGACGCGCTGGGGGTACGCCCCTACGATGCCATGCTGGCGCTCTATGAGCCGGGCATGACCAGCGCCCGGCTCGACGAGATCTTCGGCGATCTGACCGGCTGGCTGCCCTCCCTCATCCAACAAGTGAGTGAGCAGCAAAAGAGCGAAACCATCCTGATCCCGCAAGGCCCCTTCCCCATCGCCGCCCAGCAGGCGCTCGGCCAACAGGTGATGGGGCTGCTCGGCTTCGATTTTGCCCATGGCCGGCTCGATGTGAGCAGCCACCCGTTCTGCGGCGGGGTGCCGACCGACGTGCGCATCACCACCCGCTACAACGAGCAGGAGTTCGTCTCCAGCCTGATGGGCATCGTCCACGAAACCGGCCACGCCCGTTACGAGCAAGGCTTGCCGCGCCAGTTGCTGGGCCAGCCGGTGGCCGAGGCGCGCTCCATGGGCATTCACGAGAGCCAGAGCCTGTTCTGCGAGATGCAGCTCGGCCATGATCCCGCCTTCCTGGCGCTGCTGGCGCCGCACATTCGCGCCCACTTCGGCGAGCAGGCGGCGTTGGCGCCGGCAAACCTGGTCAAGCTCTACAACCGGGTCGAGCCCGGCTTTATCCGGGTCGATGCGGACGAGGTGACCTACCCGGCCCACGTCATCCTGCGCTACGAGCTGGAGCGCGATCTGATGGAAGGTCGCATCGAGGTGGCGGACATCCCCGCGCTGTGGGACACCAAGATGCAGCAGTGGCTGGGGCTCTCAACAAAGGGCAACTACCAGAATGGCTGCATGCAGGACATTCACTGGACCGACGGCTCGTTCGGCTACTTCCCGAGCTACACGCTCGGTGCCATGTATGCGGCGCAGCTGCGCTTCGCGCTCGAGCGGGAGCTCGGCAGCATGGGCGAGCTGATCACGGCGGGCCGCCTGCCGGAGATCTTCGCCTGGCTGGGTCGCCACATCTGGTCCCAGGGCAGCCGCTACAGTACCGACGAACTGGTCAGCCGTGCCACTGGCGAGGCACTGAATCCGCACTGGCTGCGCAAACACCTCGAGCAGCGCTATCTGAAGTAGGGCCAGCGTGCCCACCAGCAGATAACAAACGGGGCCTCGCGGCCCCGTTTTTCATGGCGGCGTGGCGCCTCAGCGCCCGTCCGGCACGCCGGTGAACTCGCGCAGCTGCAGTATGTTGCCCTCGGGGTCAAACGCATTGCGCACCACGAAACCTGGCCCTGACCACTGCTGCGGCAGCAGGCCGCCACCGAGATCGGCCGCTTTCGCTTCCGCCCAGGCGAGGCTAGGCACGGTAAAGAACAGCTTGATGGCGCCCTGCTCGCGCAGCTGCGGCGGCGTGGTGATGACCACCTGTTCCGCATAGGGGGCTGGGATGGCGTGCAGCAACAGCTGGATGTCGGCGTTTTCCTGCACGATCAGCTCGCCACTCTGGCTGCGGATCTCCATCTGCAGCAGGGTGCGATAAAAGTGGCTCAGCAGGCCGGGATCCCTGGCATAGATCAGGGCGCCGGCACGTGCGGGTCCTGGCATGGCTCTCTCCTCCTTGGATGTTGTCAGCCCAGATTCGCACACTTGCCACATCAAACCGATCTGTTTTTCATACCGTGCACACGGCATCGGCTTTATTTCAATTGCTGTCCGTTTCTGGCTAGTCATAGCCCCCGTTCCTGCTTAGTCTCTCACTCATCCGGGCCGCCGTGCCCACCCCGTTTTCGGCGCAAGGAGCCACCGATGCCAACAGATCACGTCATGACGATGCCGCCGGCCCCAGAGGATGAGGCAGACCTGCCGCTCAGCGCCGAGCAGTGCCATGCCGCCCGCCTAGCCCGCGATGCACGTTTCGACGGTCGCTTCTTTACCGGCGTGCTCTCCACCGGCATCTACTGCCGGCCTGTCTGTCCGGCGCGGCCACCGCACGAGCACAACGTGCGCTACTTCCAAAGAGCCGCCGCAGCGGAGCAGCATGGCCTGCGCCCCTGCCTGCGCTGCCGGCCTGAGCTCGCGCCCGCCGCCCCCGGCGATCTGCCGCCGACACTGGCACGCCTGCTGGCCCGGATCGATCGCGGCGAGCTGGCGGAACGCTCGCTCACCGCGTTGGCGAAACAGGCAGGCATCAGTGAGCGCACGCTGCGCCGCCAGTTCGAGCAGCACCTCGGCGCTTCGCCAAAACAGGTGGAGCAGACGCGCCGGCTGCTGCTCGCCAAACGGCTGCTGACCGAAACCCGGCTGCCCATCACCGACATCGCGTTTGCGGCGGGCTTTGCCAGCATTCGCCGCTTCAACGATGCCTGGCAGCAGGCATACGGGCTGGCGCCGCGGGCGCTGCGCCGTCAGAGCGAGCCAACCGGCGGCGACGCCGCCCTGACGCAGGCTGCACCGCAGACCGAGGAGGGGGCGATGATCACGCTGCAACTGCCCTACCGCCCCCCGTACGACGTGGCGGCCATGCTGGCGTTCTACCGGCTGCGCGCCATTCCGGGGCTGGAGCGGGTAGATGGCGAGGGGTATGAACGCTGGCACCGGGTCGGCGATCGGCTCGCGCGGGTGCGCATCAGCCAGGGCAAGGGGCACAGCCTGCAGCTCAGCATCCATGATCTGCCGCCCGCCGCGCTGCCGGATCTGCTGTATCGGGTGCGCCGGATGTGGGATCTCGATGCCGACATGCAGCGCATCGGCGCGCGGCTCGGGCAGGATCCGCTGCTGGCGAGCCTGCAGGCGCGCTGGCCGGGAGTTAGGCTGCCCGCCGGCTGGGATGAGTACGAGGTGATGCTGCGCGCCATCGTCGGCCAGCAGGTGTCGGTCAAGGGGGCCATCACCATACTCGGGCGGCTGGTGGCGCGCACCGAGGCGCAATTCGGGGTGGCGCAGTTGCCCACCCCTGCCCAGCTGTGCGAGCTCAATCTGGACGGTATCGGCATGCCCGGCAGCCGGATCAGAACGCTGCAGGGGCTGGCGCAGGCGCTGGCCAGCGGCGAGTTGAGCTTGATCAGCGCCAGCGATGAGCAACTGCTGGCACTGCCCGGCATCGGCCCCTGGACGGTCGCCTACTGGCGGCTGCGCTGCGGACTGGACCCGGATGCCTTCCCCGCCTCGGATCTGGTGCTACTGAAGGCGCTGGGGGGCGGCACCAAGTTGCCGGTAAAAGCGGTATTGGCCCACAGCGAAAGGTGGCGGCCCTGGCGCGGCTACGCGGCGAGCTGGCTGTGGCATGCCATGAGTGAAGAGCCGGCCCTGCTGACCGAGTCGGCACCAGGCTGCGCAGCAAGCGACAACCAAGCAGAGGAGACAACCCCATGATCCGCTACGATATCTTGCCCAGCCGCTGCGGCGATCTGCTGGTGGCCATCGACGAGCGCGGCCTGCTGCACGTGGACTTCGTGGCGGGGCTGCGCGCGCTGCCCGACATGAGTGGCTGGCGACAGGACAAGGTGGCGCTGGCCCCTTTTCTCGCGCAATTTGAGGCCTATTTTGCCGGCCGCCTGCAACGCTTCACCCTGCCGCTCGCACCAAGAGGCACGGCGTTTCAGCAAGCGGTCTGGCAGGCGCTGTGCGACATCCCCTACGGCGAGACCCGCAGTTACGGCGACATCGCCCGCGCCATCGGCAAGCCCAATGCGGTGCGGGCGGTGGGCGCCGCGAACGGCCGCAACCCGCTCTCGATTATCATTCCGTGCCATCGGGTGATCGGCCAGAATGGCAGCCTGACCGGCTATGCGGGGGGATTGGAGATTAAAAAGGCGTTGTTGCAACTGGAGAATATCAGTGAAAGATAATGTAATGCCTATAAGCCATAGACACTATCTATCATAAAATAATATCCACCACAGATTTACGATTTCATCGATTTTTCTAACCCGAGTATAGTGGCAGAACCATATTTATTAAGGAGAGATTAAATATGGAGCAGCTACTATCGGCCTTTAGACAAGGCAACGTCATTCTTTTTGTTGGGGCCGGGGTATCGATGAACCTTGGCCTTCCATCATGGTCAACCCTGCTCGACAAGATCGCCAAGGATCTTGGCTATGAGCCTGAAATATACAAATCTTTTGGCGATCACTATGCGCTGGCAGAATATTATCGTTTACAAAAAGGCAGCATAGGCCCTTTAAGAAGCTGGATGGACAGAGTTTGGCATTCACCTGACATCGATATTTCAACATCCAAAGTCCATGAATACATTGCCAAAGCTAACTTTCCGATAATATACACCACCAACTATGACCGCTGGATAGAGCATGCCCTCGCATATTACGGCAAGCCATTTACCAAAATCGCATCGGTATCAGACTTTACCAGAATAAAAAGTGACAAGGTACAAGTTGTAAAATTCCATGGTGATTTTGATGATGACAAGTCCATTGTCATTGATGAGACCAGCTATTTTGAGCGGCTTGAATTCGAAACACCACTGGATATAAAACTGCGTTCGGATGTGCTGGGTAAATCAGTGTTGTTTATCGGGTATAGCTTGGCCGATATCAACCTGAGGCTTTTATTTTACAAACTTTCCAAATTATGGAAAGCCAACCGGGCGGGTGATGCCCAGCCGAAATCGTATATTTTCTCGGCCAAGTCGAATCCGGTACAAGAGGCCGTCCTTGAGCAATGGGGGATCAGCATGATCTCATCTGAAAAAGAGAACCCAGGAGAGGCATTAGAGGCGTTTCTGAATAAATTCCAATAATTGAAAATCTTGAAGGCACCTCCCCGCACCAGGCTTGCTCTGTGCAGTATCGAAGGGGCTGTGCGGCCACCTCACCACCTCCGATAACACTCTCCATGGGGATCACCCCACAAGCCGATGCCTGTTCCTCTGCCCAGCCCTGTTTTAGCCGCAATGTGCGCCCAGAACGCCCGAGCCGTCTACCTCATACAACTTCCTCTGCGCCGGCAAGACGGGCCCATCGACCACAGGGCGCACGTTGGACAGCCGCCATGCAAAGTAACCCGGCTCCCAGCCCCCGGAGCAGGCGGCCAACACCTCATCGGGTTGCCACTCATGGGCCTCCTCGATATCAACCAGGGCGACCGCTCGACCGGCCGGATCCACAGGATGATCGGCGCTGAGGTATCGGCCATTTTCAACGATCAGCAGGTCGCGAATGGGCAGTGAGGGAGGCAACCACGAGCGAACCTCGAGCGTCTTCTTGCCCGAAGCAATATTGGCACCATGGGGCGCCACGATGGAGAGTGCGAGCATAGATCCTTCCTTGCAGCTTGCTGGGGATCCCTGGCACAGGATGATACCTCAAGGCAAAACGGGTCACACAAACCCAGCCATGTGCATGGAACCTGGCGGCATCGTGCTCCTCAGCGCTTCAAACTCCCCATCACATGCATTTCACAGCGGTGACAATCAAAGCGCAGGCGGAAGGTCTCCTTGCCCATCTTGAGTTCCAGCGGCTCGGCCTTGAGACCGGGCACCTCGTTCGGGCAGAGGTTCTGGCTGTAACGGATACAGTGTTTGGTGATCATCAGCACCACTTCCCGCTCCTCCTTGTTCGCCTCATAGGCGGGGGCGATGCGCTCCACCCCGTGCTCGCGGAAGAACTGCTCGGCCGCGCTGTTGAGCACGTTGCCAAGGTAGGAGAGACGGTGCAGGGGATAGTGGATATCCCGCAGCGCGATGCGCCGCTCGGGGCGCTGGTAGCCGGCCAGACGGGCAGCCTCCAGCGCGGCGATGCCATCCCGGCGCAAACCGTTGAGCATGGATGCGGCAATGAATAGCGGGTGAGTAAACGCCAACTCAACCTTGCGCGCCACGAACAGGGTATTGCCGAGTTTGCCGAGCTGATCCCGCGCCTGTTGCAGTGCCCGTTCCGGGTTGTCGGCCGGCTGTTTGTCACAGGGGAGCGTGACGGTGGCACTGATGCCCTGCTCATCGGTGAGCGTGAGGCGCAATCCCTCATCACACTCTGCCAGCACCATATCGACCCGGATGCGGCGATCGGCGCTCGCCTTCTCCAGCACCTTGCTGAATGCCTGATCGTGGTTGCGGTAGATTTCTGTGCCCACCTTCAAGCCAGGCATACGCTCTGACAGGAGTAACTGCTTACCTTCTACTTTGTTCAGGCGCATCCCCACCAGCTCGTTGTTCGGCTTGAAGAAGCCGAGACCGTCGCCGTTGTTGAGGGTGACCTGCTTGCCGTCGATCTCGATGCCGTCCCTGGTGACGCTGGTGACCCGGCCCAGCGGCTCGCCCACGTATTTCGGGCTCTTGGTGGAGTCGATCCCGGGTTGGCGACCATGGAGGAAGTAATCGGTGCTGCCGCGGTTGAAGCTCTTCTTCGGATCAGGCGTGAAGCTGTAGCTGCAGCGGCCGGCCGAGGAGGCCACCAGATCGCCGCGGCGTTCCAGAATGGCGTCGAGCTTCTGGCGATACCAGGCGGTGACGTTCTTGACGTAGTCGAGTCCCTTGAGGCGCCCCTCAATCTTGAACGAGCGGATCCCCGCTTCGATCAGCGCCTCTAGGTTGTCGGTCTGATCCATGTCCTTGAGGGAGAGCAGGTGGCTGTCGGCCACCAGCACCTCGCCATCCGGCTTTTGCAGCGAGCAGGGCAAACGGCAGAGCTGGGCACATTCGCCACGGTTGGCGCTACGGCCGGTCCGGGCATGGCTGATGTTGCACTGACCGCTGTAAGAGACGCAGAGCGCACCGTGGATAAAGAACTCCAGCTGCACATTGGTGGCCGCGCTGATCTCGCGGATCTGCGCAAGGGACAACTCGCGCGCCAGCACCACCTGGGAGAAGCCCACATCCTGCAGAAACTTCACCTTCTCCGGGGTGCGGTTATCGGTCTGGGTACTGGCATGCAGCGCGATGGGGGGCAAATCGAGCGCCAGCAACCCCATGTCCTGCACGATCAGCGCATCGGCCCCCGCTTCATATATTTGGTGGGTCAGCCGCCGGGCCTGCTCCAGCTCGTGATCGTGCAACAGGGTGTTGAAGGCGACGAAGACCTGGGCGCCGAAGCGGTGGGCATGGCGCGCCAGCGCTTCGATATCCTCTATGCTGTTGCCTGCCGCGCTGCGGGCACCAAAGGCGGGGCCGCCCATGTAGATGGCATCGGCACCGTGATTGATGGCTTCGATGCCGTAGGTGAGGTTCTTGGCCGGAGCCAGCAGCTCCAACCGATTGTGGTGGCTTAACGGGTGCTTGTTCTGGTGCATGGTCTCGGAGTCAGGGCGGACAGCAAATGGGCGCCACTCTAGGGCATTGCCACCCTCCCCGCCTTGATCCCGCTTAAGATCACCGCAAAATACAGGATTGGATCAGAGCACCACCTTCAAGGCCAGCCCCAGCAGCACCAGACCGCTCACCTTGTCGATGACGAAGGATTTTGCCTTGAGCCAGGCCAGCACGGGACCACGAGAGAGAACCAGCGCCACCAGCACATACCAGACGGCGTCGATCCCGCCGGCGGTCAGCATCATGATGCCCCCCTCGCGCCAGCCGGTATCGGCATGCACAAACTGGCTGAACAGAGCGATGAAGAAGACCGCGAGCTGGGGGTTGAGAAAGGCCACCATAAAGCCTTCAAAGGCGCCTTGCCGACCGCGCAGCTGATGCACCTCTTCACTCGCCTCCCCCTTGGCGGGCTTGGCCAGCAGCGCCTTGACCCCGAGCCAGGCGAGAAACGCGGCGCCACCGTAGCGAATTACGTCAAACAACAGCGGGGTTTGAGTGATCAGGATGGCGAGGCCCAAAGCCGTTATCAGCGCATAGATGCCCACCCCGAGGCCGTGGCCAAGGGCGGTGGCCACGCCGTGCCCCTGTCCACCCTGCACCGTGTTGCGGATGATCAGTGCCAGGCTCGGCCCCGGGCTGATGGCGCCCATCACGCAGATTGCGGCCAGAGCCAGCCAACTCGTCAATTCCATGGTGTTCCTTGTCTCAAGCGGAAGATGAATGTCTGCGCTCAGGGTAAAGGGCCCCTGGTTATGCCAGAAGTGAAAGTTGGGAATAGAACCCATAGCCAATGGCTATAGGCCAACACAAGCGTCTGTTGCTAGCGGGGCGGGTTCAACACCTTGCGGCTCGCCGCCACCGTGCGCTGCAGGTGCTCGCGCAGGTAGGGATAGGCCAGTTCGCGAAACCACTTGTGGGCCGGATCCTGATGGTGGCGCTGATGCCACAGCAGATGATACTGCTGGGTGCGGCTGACAAACGGCAGATCGCAAAAATGCAGGGCGTGCTCACAGGATAGCTGCCAGGCGATGTGAGCCGGGGTGGTCAGCAGGCAGTCGGTGCGCAGCAACACCTCCACCGCCGCCTGAAAGAAGGGCACCCGGGCAAACCAACGCCGACTCAACCCCTGGGGTGCCAGCACCTGCTCCACCGGGCTGTCCTTGTCGCCCCCGCCACTCACCTGCAGGTGGGGCCAGGCGAGGTAGTCATCGAGACTGAGCGAGCGCCCCGCCAACGGATGGTGGCTACCCATCAACACCACCAGCCGATCTTCCCCCTGATGCAGGCCGCGGATCTGATCCGGCACCAGTTCGGTGATGGTGGAGACCATGTCCAGCTCGGATTGCCACAGCTGCGGCAGCAGACGCTTGTCCCACAGGCTGTACTCCAGCGCCGCCAGCGGCGCCTCCCTGGCCAGCGCCGCGCAGATGTCCGGCAGGATATGCTGGGCCACGTAATCGGAAGAGGCGAGCCGGAACACCCGCTCGCAGCGGCTCGGGTCAAAACCGGGAGCCTCGTAGAGTCGCTCCAGCGCACCGAGGGAGTCCGCCAGCTGGGCGGCCAGCGCCTCGGCCCGCGGTGTCAGCAGCCAGCGCTGCCCCTCCCGCACCAGCAACTCGTCGCCAAACTCGCTGCGCAGCTGGCCGAGCTGCTTGCTGATGGAAGGCTGGCTCAGGTGCAGCAGCTCCGCCGCCCGGCTGATGTTGCGGGTCTCCAGCAGCACCTTGAGGGTCGGCAGCAGGTTGAGGTTGGCTTTGTGCAAGGGGTGGTTCCATCCAGTGACGAAAGCCCTATCTTAGGGCAGCCAAGCTCCGCGGTTTAAGCGAAATTTCCCGCCGGCCCCCGCAACCTGGCGTGACCCTGCAGCCAGATAACCATGACCACAAGATGACAGTGGTTGCCCCGTGCGGCATAATTGCGCGATTTTCCGCCCGCGGGCGATCCACTTGAGAAGCGGTAACAAGATGAAATACGCCAATATCACAGGCTGGGGCAAATGCCTGCCTCCCTCCGTACTGACCAACGACGACCTCAGCACCATCATGGATACGTCGGATGAGTGGATCTACCCGCGCACCGGCATCAAGGCTCGCCGCATCTCCCACGTCAGCACCTCCGATCTGGCCACCCTGGCCGGCCGTCGCGCACTGGCCTGCGCCGGGCTGGAAGCCAGCGACCTCGACGGCATCATCCTGGCCACCGCCACGCCGGACAACCTGCTGCCGAGCGCCGCCTCCGCGGTGCAGAAGAAGCTGGGCGCCACCAATGCCGCCGTGTTCGACCTCAACGCCGCCTGCACCGGTTTCGTCTACTCCCTCTCGGTCGCCACCTCGCTGGTACAGACCGGCATGATGAAGAAGGTGCTGGTGATCGGCGCCGAGCGACTCACCTATCTGCTGGACTGGGCCCGTCGCGATACCGCCGTGCTGTTTGGCGACGGCGCCGGCGCCGTGGTGATCGAGGCGAGCGAGCAGGAGAGCGGCCTGATCGCCAACAAGCTGGGCTGTGACAGCGAGGCGCGCGAGATCCTGCACGTGCCGAACTTCGGTACCGACCGGGTGCGTTTTGCCGACATCGACGGCCTCTTCACCTTCAACTTCGAAGGCCAGGAGATCTTCAAGCGGGCCGTACGCGGCATGGGCGAAGCCACCAACACGGTACTGGCACAGGCCGGCATCGCACCGGAGCAGATCGATCTGATCGTGCCGCACCAGGCCAACATCCGCATCATCGAGACCCTCGCCAAGCGCATGAACGCGCCGATGGAGAAGGTGATGGTCAACATCGAGCACTACGGCAACACCTCCGCCGCCACCGTGCCCATCGCCCTGTGCGAGGCACTGGAGCAGGGCCGCGTCCAGCCGAACAGCTATCTGCTGACCGCCGCCTTCGGTGCCGGCCTGACCTGGGGCGCAGCCATCATCAAGTGGGGCGAGCGTGTTACCCCCATCAAGGCGTGCGAGGCCGAACTGCCGCCGTGCGACAAGAGCGCGCTCGAACTCATCGCCCATGCCGTGGAAGGGTGCCAAAAAGCCCACGCCAACGAGGCATAAAGCCGCCCGCACAACGCCGAGAGCCTGCCATATGCAGGCTCTTTTTCGTTCTCCCCTCCTTCCTTATTGTGCAGATACGCCATTCCCCGCCAGCAAGGGGCTGCAAGCTGCCAAGCGTCCCCTCCATATTCCATTTTTCTCAGTAACCCCAATCAAGAAAGAGCAATTTGTAACCAGGCGATTTTTTTGCGCTAACCTTACTGAGTTATTGATAATTAGCGGGTTGTGCTTGGCTCATTCGGTCTGACTGAAATGACGGCTCACCCTCTTCACATTCAAGAGCAGGGGCGAGTTTGCGTATGACAGACAACACACGGGCACACACCTTAGCCTTCTGGGAGCCGGTCAGCTGGGCTTGCGGCCTTGGCCTGGGCCTGTTCAGCACCCTGCTGTTGCTGCTCGCGGGCAGCCCCCTTCCTTATCTGCTGGCCAACCTGGCGGCTGCACTGGCCGCCACTCTCTGGAGCGCCCGCCACTACCACGCCAAACCCGCCGACAAAGAGAGTGAGGAGAAGCAGACCCCCCCATTTGCCGATAACGGACTCAACCACTCCATCATCGGGCTCGAGCAGGTATGTGAAAAAGCGGTGCCTATCTGGTCGCAACAGATTGAAAATTCTCGCCAGCAAACCGAAGGAGCCATGATCGATCTCACCCAGCGCTTCGCCGGCCTGACCACCAAACTGGAAGAGGCGGTCGCCGCCTCCCACAATGCCGCCGGCGATCTGGGTGGTGAAAAATCGGCCGGCATGGCCGCCGTGCTGGCCCAGAGTCAGGCCCAGCTCAATCAGGTCATCACCATCATGCACTCCACCCAGGCCAACCGCGATGCCATGCTGGCTGAGATCAAGACGCTCACCGCCTACACCATAGAGCTCAACACCATGGCGCTCGACGTGGCCAAGATTGCCTCCCAAACCAACCTGCTGGCCCTCAACGCCGCCATCGAAGCGGCCCGGGCCGGTGAGGCTGGTCGTGGCTTCGCCGTGGTGGCTGACGAGGTGCGCACCCTGTCGCGCCTCTCCAGCGAGACCGCCCAGAAGATGACCGACAAGGTCGACACCATCAATGCCGGCATCGGCCGCGCCTTCCAGATTGCCGAGAGCGCGGCCGGGCGCGACCAGGTTGCCGTCAGCGACGCCGAGCACGCCATCGAGCAGGTACTGGAACGCTTTCGGATGGCCACTACCAGCCTGGCGGAATCCGCTGCTCTGCTGCAGAGCGAGAGTACGGGTATTCACCGCGAAATCTCCGATGTCATCGTTTCGTTACAGTTCCAGGATAGGGTCAGTCAAATCCTCAGCCATGTGCGTCAAAACATGGACAGCCTCAACGACCACCTGGTCTCGTCTCGCAACAGAACACACCAGTCAGGCCCCATCCGGATCGATGCGGAGAGCTGGTTGGCGGACATGGAGCTCTCATACGCCACCGATGAACAACGCAACATTCATCACGGTCGCCAGCACCAGGCGGCAACCCCTTCCAGCAATGCGGATGTCACTTTTTTCTAGGAGAGAGATATGCCCAAAACAGTCCTGATAGTGGATGACTCGGCCACCATACGCCAGGTCGTCGGCATGACGCTCAAGGGTGCCGGTTACGAGGTGATGGAGGCCAGTGACGGCAAGGATGCCCTCAAAAAGCTCGATGGCAAGAAGATCAACCTCATCATCAGCGACGTCAACATGCCGAACATGGACGGCATCAGTTTCGTCAAGGAGGCCAAGAAGCTGGCCAGCTACAAGTTCACTCCGGTGATCATGCTGACGACAGAGTCCCAGGACAGCAAGAAGCAGGAGGGACAGGCCGCGGGAGCCAAGGCCTGGGTAGTCAAGCCGTTCCAGCCGGATCAGATGCTGGCTGCCGTGGCCAAGCTCATCATGCCCTGAGCCGGGAGGCGTTCATGCCGCTGCAAATCGAAACGGGTGAGCACAAGTGTGTCGTGACCATCTCGGGCGAGATGACCATCTACACAGCAGCCGAGCTGAAACAGGCGCTAACACCCCTGCTCTATCGCCAGCAGGAGCTGGAACTGGATCTCTCCCAGGTCAGCGAAATGGACAGCGCCGGTTTGCAGCTGCTGCTGGCGGCCAAGAAGACGGCGCAGCAGGGAGGCTATCCGCTGCATCTGGTCATGCACAGCCATGCCGTGCTAGATGCCCTTGAGCTGTGCCAGCTGGCGGCCTTCTTCGGTGATCCCACCCTCATTCCCCACGCCGATCACGCCTAACCGGTTCTGCGGACAAGGAGTCATTCGTGAGCATCAATCTTGATCAGGCCCTGCAAACCTATATCGCCGAGGCGCGCGAGCTGCTGGAGGAGATGGAGTCCGCGCTGCTGACCCTGGAGAACGACCCGGACAATGGCGAGCTCATCGGCGCCATCTTCCGGGCGGCGCACACCATCAAGGGTTCCGCCGGCTTGTTCGGCCTGCAACCCATCGTCAGCTTCACCCACATCGTCGAGGACCTGCTCGATCAGGTGCGCAACCAGCAGCTGGCGATCAGTGAAGCGCTCATCAAGGATCTGCTGGAGAGTCGGGATCACATCGAACGCCTGGTCAGCCTGGTAGCTGAACAGGGGGAAGCCCTTGGTGCGGATGAACAGGCTCAGGATGAGTTGCTGCGGCGCAATCTGGCTCGTCACCAAAGCGGCAACCAGACCACGCTGCCGGAGCGGACCCAGCCTGCCGATGCCGATCCGGTCAGCAAGGAGGAGGGTCATGTCAGCGCTACCTCCCTGTGGCACATCTCCCTGCGCTTTGGTCTTGACGTGCTGCGCAACGGCATGGATCCCACCTCTTTCCTGCGCTACCTCGGTACCATGGGCACCCTCTGCGCCATCGAGACCATTCACCATGCCCTGCCGGAGTGGGAACACTTCGATCCTGAGAGCTGTTACCTCGGCTACGAGATCGATCTGGACTCCCAGGCCGACAAGAGTGCCCTGAGCGATGTGTTCGAATTCGTGCGAGACGACTGTCTCATCAGCATCTTGCCGCCCCACAGCAAGATCGCCGAGTACATAGCGCTCATCAACGCCCTGCCGGAAGACAACGAGATGCTGGGGCAACTGCTGGTCAAGACCGGCGCACTGACGGCCAGCGAGCTCGCGCTCGGCCTGCAAGCCCAACATGAGCAGCCGCAGGCCGACACCAACAAGCTGGGGGAGATCCTGATAGCCCAGGGTGCCGTCAACGAAGTGGTGGTGGACGCCGCGCTCAAGAAACAGAATCAGAGCAAGGAGAACAAGAACAAGGAAGGACGTTATGTCCGGGTCCACGCCGACAAGCTGGATGAGTTGATCAATCTGGTGGGAGAACTGGTCGTGGCCAGCTCCGGCGCCAACCTGCTGGCCCAGCGTTCCCGGGATAGCCAGTTGCAGGAGGCCAATTCCACCATTGCCATGCTGGTCGAGGAGATCCGCGATGGTGCCCTGCGCCTGCGCATGGTGCCCATCGGCGATACCTTCAACCGCTTCCAGCGGGTGGTGCGGGATGTCAGCCACGAGCTGAACAAGGACATAGCGCTGGTGATCACCGGCGGCGACACCGAGCTGGACAAATCGGTGGTGGAGAAGATCGGCGATCCCTTGATGCATCTGGTGCGCAATGCCATGGATCACGGCATAGAAGCGGCCGAGAAACGGCTGGCGGCCGGCAAGCCGGCACGGGGCACCCTGACCCTCAACGCCTATCACGACTCCGGCAGCATTGTCATCGAGATCCAGGACGATGGCGCCGGCCTCAACAAAGCCAGGATCCTGCAAAAAGCGCAGGAGCGGGGGCTGGCAGCAGCCAATGCCACCCTGTCGGATCAGGAGATCTACCAGCTAATCTTCGAGCCCGGCTTCTCCACCGCGGAGGCCATCACCAATCTCTCCGGACGCGGGGTGGGCATGGATGTGGTCAAACGCAATATCCAGGCCCTGCGTGGCAGTGTCGAGCTGGACAGCAAGCCCGGCCTTGGCACCCGGGTACAGATCCGGCTGCCGCTGACTCTGGCCATCATCGATGGCTTTCTGGTGCGCGTCAGCACCACTTACTACGTCATCCCCCTCGATATGGTGATCGAGTGCGTGGAACTGACCCAGAGCGCGCTGGACGATACCCAGGGGCGCAACTACATCAATCTGCGTGGTGAAGTGCTGCCATTCGTCCGGTTGCAGCACTACTTCGATGTCGAGGGAACCCGTGGCCGCCGGGAAAATATCGTGGTCGTCAGCCATGGCGGCAAGAAGTCAGGATTGGTGGTCGACGAGCTGCTGGGGGAGTTCCAGACCGTCATCAAACCGCTCGGCAAGCTGTTCCAGCGCCTGCAGGGGATCAGCGGCTCCACCATTCTGGGTGGCGGCGAGGTAGCCCTCATTCTGGATATTCCCTCTCTGATCCAGCATGCCATCGACCAGGAGCTGGGCCAGCTGAGCCAGTACGCCATTCCACGTCTGCAATCCCAACCAAGAGTCAATTAACATCAGGAGCCTGACATGTTCAAAAACTCCACCATCAAACTACGACTCACCATTCTGCTCTGTCTGCTCTGCGTACTGCTGTTTGGCGTAGGTGTGCTCGGGCTCTACAACATGCATAGCAGCAACAAAGGGCTGCAGCGGGTCTACAACGACCGGGTGGTGCCGCTCAAGCAGCTCAAAACCATCTCGGACAACTACGCCGTCGCCATCATAGACAATGTCAACAAGGCCAATGCCGGTCTCGTCGGCGCCGAGGAGGCGTTGCAGCAGATCCAGCATGCCCAGCAGCAGATCAAGCTGGAGTGGCAACACTATCAGGCCACCAAGCTGACCGCAGCCGAACAGAAGCTGTCGGCCGAGGCCAACAGCCTGTTCAATACCGCGGATCGAGACATCACCAGGCTGGAGGCCTTTCTCTCAAATCAGCATGGTGTCATTGCGGATACGCTCAATGAGTTTGACGGCAAGCTATATAGCTCCATCGACCCCATCGGCAGCAAGATAACCGAGCTGGTCAGCCTGCAGCTCGACGTTGCCAAATCAGAATACGAACAGGCCCAGGCCTGGTATGACGTCATGCTGCTTACCATGATGGCTGTGGTCGCCGCCGGCATGGTGGCTGCAGCCTGGTTTGGCATCGTCCTCATTCGCAGCATCATCTCTCCCATCAACCAGGCCCTGCAGGTTGCCAACCACCTGGCGGACGGCAATCTCGACGTCACCATCGACATCGGAGCCCACGATGAAGCCGGCCAGCTGTTGCTGGCCATGCAGAACATGGTCAACAAGCTGACGTCCCTCATTACCGACATAGAAACGCTGGTGACCGCCGCCGTCGAACAGGGGGATTTCAGCTACAAGATTGAACTGGACGGACGGCAGGGTTACATCAAGCGCCTCTCCGAACTGCTCAATCGTCTCTCCAACGTGACCGACACCAGCCTCAACGACGTGATGCGCATTGCCACCGCCCTGTCGCAGGGTGACCTCACCCAGAAGATTGAGCAGCCCTACCCGGGAATTTTCGGTCAGACCAAGGATGGCCTCAACAGCACCATCGCCGCGCTGACCGCCATCATCGAGGAAGTTCGCAACGCCGCCGACAACCTGACCAACGCCTCCAACCAGGTCAGCACCACGGCCCAGTCCCTCAGCCAAGCCACCAGTGAGCAAGCAGCCAGCGTGGAAGAGACCAGCGCCTCCATTGAACAGATGAGCGCCAGCATCAACCAGAACACGGACAACGCCAAGGTGACCGACAACATGGCGAGCAGCGCCGTACTGGAGGCCACCGAAGGGGGCCGTTCGGTACAGCAGACGGTTGCAGCGATGCAGCAGATCGCCCGCAAGGTCAGCATCATCGACGACATCGCCTACCAGACCAATCTGCTGGCGCTCAATGCCGCTATCGAGGCGGCCAGGGCCGGTGAACATGGCAAAGGCTTTGCTGTGGTCGCCGCCGAGGTCCGCAAGCTGGCCGAACGCAGCCAGATCGCGGCGCAGGAGATAGGCGAACTCTCGTCAAGCAGCGTCGATACCGCCGAGAAGGCGGGCAGTCTGCTCGACAAGATAGTGCCCTCCATTCGCAAGACCTCCGATCTGGTACAGGAGATCAACGCTGCCTCCGGGGAGCAGGCCAGCGCCGCCAACCAGATAAGCCTTGCCATGAGCCAGCTCAATCAGGTGACCCAGCAAAATGCTGCCAGCAGCGAGGAACTGGCCGCCACTGCAGAAGAGATGAGCTCCCAGGCCAACGAGCTGCAGCAGACCATGGACTTTTTCTCCCTGCAAGGCAGCGGCCGCTCACCCAGACAGGTCGAAAACCTGCACAAGGGGGTGTCTCCCAGAGGCAAGTTTG
Organism: Aeromonas sp. s2; assembly: GCF_040907935.1. Lineage (NCBI taxonomy): Bacteria > Pseudomonadati > Pseudomonadota > Gammaproteobacteria > Aeromonadales > Aeromonadaceae > Aeromonas > Aeromonas sp. s2. The sequence goes on from NZ_JBFOCR010000008.1 coordinate 64,533, forward strand.
TGATGCCGGCCCAGCCCCCGTTGCATGGCAATGTGGCTGCGCAACCGCAGGTTGACGAAACCGATTTTGTCCGCTTTTAACCGGAGAGCCTCATGAGCATGTCTACCGAAGTGGTCGCCCAGCCTGGCACGCTGGTACATGACAATCAGGGTGATGCCCAGTACCTGACTTTTCTCATCAACGGCGAGATGTTTGCCATCAACATTCTCGGGGTCAAGGAGATCATCGAATACGGCAACATCACCCCCATCCCCATGATGCCGAGTTTTATTCGAGGCGTGATCAACCTGAGGGGAGCCGTCGTCTCTGTGGTGGATCTCAACGCCCGTTTTGGCAATGCCCCCTCCAGCATCACTCGCCGCAGTTGCATCGTGATCATCGAGAACGTGCACCCGGACGACCCGGAACACGGCAATCAGGACATAGGCGTGGTGGTGGACTCCGTTTCCGAGGTACTGACCATCCCCTGCAACGAGATTGAGCCGCCACCAAGCTTCGGGGCCCGCATCCGGGCAGACTTCATCAGCGGCATGGGCAAGGTCAACGGCAAGTTCGTCATTCTCATCAATACCGAGAAGGTGCTCTCCATCGACGAGATGGCCCAGCTCAGCGAACTGACCCAGCAGCAGGAACGGCTGCTGGAACAAAAACCACAAACGCCATGACAACAACATAAATCAGCGTTTCGCTCCACCACACAGCAATGACATGTCGCACAAGGATAAGGCCCATGACTCAATCACTCTTTGGCAATCTGTTTGGCAACGGCAATGCTCATGCCTTGCTGCAGGAACAACTGCGCCAGTTGACTGGTGCAACCCGCAACCTAGCTCAGGGGATCCAGCAAGGCAAACAGCCCGCCCAGCTAGAGCTGGACACGCTCACCGGCCCTCTCAAGGAGCTCTGCCAGGAGTTCAATGCCGTACTGGGGCTGCTGGGAGATCGCCTTGGCAGTGCGCTCGCCGCCCGCGAGGCCAACCAGGCGCTCTACGAAGAAAACCTGCGAGTGCGCAAGGCGCTGGATGGTGCCTCGACCAATGTGATGATCGCCGATACCAATTTGAACATTGTCTACATGAATGAAGCCGTGCTGGCCATGCTGGGACTGGCAGAGTCGGATATTCGCAAGGATCTGCCGAGCTTCGACGTCAGGCATCTGATGGGCAAGAACATCGATACTTTCCACAAGGAGCCCTCCCACCAGCGCAACATGCTGGCCAAGCTGGACAAGACCTACCGCACCCAGATCACGGTCGGAGGCCGCACCTTCTCCCTGATCGCCAACCCCGTTTTCAATGACGGTGGCGAGCGGCTCGGCTCCGTGGTGGAGTGGGCCGACCGTACCAAGGAGATCGCCATCGAGAATGAAGTGAAAGCTGCCAATGCCGCCGCCAAGCAGGCGGCCGCCGAAAGTCTGCGAGTCAAGAAGGCGCTCGACGGGGCCAGCACCAACGTGATGATCGCCGATACCGATCTCAACATCATCTACATGAACGAAGCGGTCAGGGAAATGCTGGGCCAGGCTGAAACCGACATCCGCAAGGAGCTGCACCACTTCAACTCGGCCAACCTGATGGGCGCCAACATCGACAGCTTTCACAAGAATCCAGGCCATCAACGCAGCATGCTGGCCAAGCTGAACAACACCTACCGTACCCAGATCATGCTGGGGGGACGCACTTTCGCCCTCATCGCCAACCCGGTATTCGGCGACGATGGCGAGCGGCTGGGCTCCGTGGTCGAATGGTCGGATCGCACCAAGGAGGTCGCCATCGAGCGAGAGATGTCGGAAATCGTCCAGTCCGTCATCAATGGCGAACTGCACCGCCGCATGGACCTCACCGGCAAGAGCGGCTTCTTCCAGAACCTTGGGGAGGGGATAAATCGTATCGCCGAGGTGATCGACACCAGTCTCAACGACGTGATCAGGGTGGTTCAGTCACTGGCGCGCGGGGATCTGACCCAGCACATAGAGGCCGATTACCCCGGCGTATTCGGCACGACCAAGGACTCCCTCAACCAGACCATCGTCTCGCTCACCAACATTGTTACCGAGGTGCTGGGGGCATCCGACAACCTCTCCAGCGCCGCCGAGCAGGTCAGCGCCACCGCCCAGTCCATCAGCCAGTCCAGCAGCGAGCAGGCTTCCAGCATGGAGGAGACCAGCGCCTCCATCGAGCAGATGAGCGCCAGCATCAACCAGAACACCGACAACGCCCAGGTTACCGATGGCATGGCCAGCAAGGCTGCCAAGGAGGCGGTAGAAGGCGGCGAGGCGGTCAAGCTCACGGTCGATGCCATGAAGCAGATTGCCAAGCGCATCGGCATCATAGATGACATCGCCTACCAGACCAATCTGCTGGCCCTCAACGCCGCCATCGAGGCGGCCCGGGCCGGCGATCACGGCAAGGGTTTCGCCGTGGTGGCTGCCGAGGTACGCAAGCTGGCGGAGCGCAGCCAGGTAGCGGCCCAGGAGATTGGCGAGCTGGCCTCAAGCAGTGTCGACATGGCGGAGAAAGCGGGCCGTCTGCTCGATCAGATGGTGCCCTCCATCAACAAGACCTCGGATCTGGTGCAGGAGATCAGCGCCGCCTCCGCAGAGCAGTCAACCGGCGTCAGCCAGATCAACATCGCCATGAACCAGCTGAGCCAGGTGACCCAGCAGAACGCATCCTGCAGCGAAGAGCTGGCCGCCACCGCCGAGGAGATGAGCAGCCAGGCCGAACAGCTGCAACTGGCGATGGAGTTCTTCACCCTTGAGCGGCACAAGCTCAATGCCGGCCAGAAGGTGGCAGCCACCCGCACCGGCCCCCGCGGCCGCTTCATGCTCGAGAACAGTGCCGCAGAAGGTAATGGCAACCTGCCCCGACCCCACAATGACGGTGATTTTGTTCGCTTCTAACCCGGATGCGGGTGAGTGGAGCTCACCCGCACCCCGTTTGTTTCGGGAGTCCTTCCGTGTATCAGACCCAGTTGCATGATGATGAATTTGCGCAGTTTCAACGCTGGATCCACCAGACGGCGGGGATCGATCTGTCACCGGCCAAGAAGGCCCTGGTCGCCAGCCGATTGTCAAAACGGCTCTGTTACTATGAGCTGGAGAGCTATGGCGACTATTTCAGCCTGATCATGCACAACCGCGGCAGTGAACTGCAGATTGCGCTCGATCTGCTCACCACCAACGAGACCTACTTTTTTCGCGAACCCAAGCACTTCGAATTTCTCGGTAACAAGGTGCTGCGCCAGTTGCCAAAAGAGCGGATGGTTCGGATCTGGAGCGCGGCCAGCTCTTCCGGCGAAGAGCCCTACAGCCTGGCCATGACCCTGGCCGACCATCTGGAGCTGGGTAATTGGGAAGTGATCGCCTCGGATATCTCGACCCGGGTGCTGGAGCAGGCGAGAACGGGGCTCTATCCCATCGAACGGGCCCACAACATCCCGCTGCCATTGTTGATGAAGTACTGCCTGAAGGGGGTCGGCTTTCAGGAGGGCACCTTCATCATCGATCGCAAGCTGCGCGAGAAAGTGCAGTTTTACCATATCAACCTGAATCAGGAGTTGCCTGACATCGGGCTGTTCGATGTCATCCTGATCCGCAACGTGATGATCTATTTCAACCGGGAAACCAAGGGACAGGTACTGCAGCGGCTGGTGCCGCGCCTGAGAAAAGGGGGCTACCTCATCGTCAGTCACGCCGAGAGCCTGAACGGCCTGCCCCACGGCCTGCAACTGGTATCCCCTTCCATCTATTTGAAACCTTGAGTTTTTTCAGTATGAAAGAGGTCATGCTGCAACCGGGCGAGTTCTTCTTTGGGCAGGATGACGCCATCATCCGCACCCATCTTGGCTCCTGCGTGGCCATTACCATGTGGCATCCGGAGCAGAAGCGAGGTGGCATGTGCCATTACATGCTGCCCAGCCGCGGCCACAGCGCACCGGGTCTGGACGGTCGTTATGCCGATGAGGCAATCCAGCTTTTTATCCACGAAATAGGCAAGCACCCCGCCCCCATCCACGAATACGAGGTCAAGCTGTTTGGCGGCGGCAACATGTTTATAGAACAGCAAACGCTCAACACCATGAATGTGGCCATCAAGAACATCAAGGCGGCCTGGCAGCTGACCCAGCACCTGGGCCTGACCATCAAGGCCCATCATCTTGGCCATGCGGGACACAGAAGTCTGATTTTCGAGCTGGCCAACGGCAATGTCTGGGTACGTCATCATCGCTTGCCACACCGCTAAGGGGACGGGAATGAAACAGATAAGAGTCATGCTGGTGGATGATTCCGCCGTGGTGAGGCAGGTGTTGCAGGCCATTCTCGAGCAGGAGCCCGATATCAAGGTGATTGCCACCGCCTCCGACCCGCTGTTTGCACAAGAGAAACTGAAGAAGGAGTGGCCAGACGTGATCGTGCTGGACGTGGAGATGCCACGCATGGATGGCATCACCTTTCTCACCAAGATCATGGCCGAGCACCCCACCCCAGTGGTGATCTGCTCATCCCTGACCGAGAAGGGGGCGGAAACCACGCTGCAGGCGATGGCCGCCGGCGCCGTCGACATCATCACCAAGCCCACGGTCGGTCTGAAAAGCTTCCTGCAGGAGTCAGCACAAGAGCTGGCCATGGCGGTACGCGCCGCCGCCCAGGCCAATGTCAGACGCCAAGTCAGAACCCAGTCCACCACGGTCGCCCCCAAGCTCAATGCCGATGCCATCATTGCGCCAGCCAGCCAGCATGCCATGGCCCAGACCACGGAGCGGATCGTGGCGATCGGCACCTCCACCGGCGGCACCCAGGCACTGGAGGCCGTGCTGACTACCCTGCCCCGGGTCTGCCCCGGCATCGTCATCGTGCAGCACATGCCGGAGAAGTTCACCGCCTCCTTTGCCGAGCGGCTCAACAACCTGTGCCAGATAGAGGTGCGGGAAGCCAGAAGCAACGATCGGGTGATCCCCGGGCTCGCGCTCATCGCCCCGGGCGGCAAGCACATGCTGCTCAAGCGCAGCGGCGCCTACTATCACGTCGACGTGATGGACGGCCCCCTCATCAACCGCCACCGCCCTTCGGTGGACGTGCTGTTTCGCTCGGTGGCCAAGTTTGCCGGCAGCAATGCCACCGGCATCATCATGACCGGGATGGGGGATGACGGTGCGCGCGGGCTGCGCGAGATGCTGGAAGCAGGCGCCAATACCTTTGCCCAAGATGAGGCCTCCTGCGTGGTCTTCGGCATGCCCAAGGAGGCCATCAAGCTCGGCGCCGCCCGCCATGTCCTGCCGCTGCAGGATATCCATCACGCCATCGTGGGCCGCTAGCAGACAGATGAGGTGACACAGCCCGGCCTGACCGGGCTGTGTTGTTTCAATGCGGCATGTCGTCGAGCAGGGCGAACAGGCGATCAATCTCCGCCGAGGTGTTGTAGTGCATGCAGCCTATTCGCAGCACACCGTCGCTCACCCCCAACTGTTCCACCAGCGCCAGCGCATAGAAGTGGCCGGCCCAGCTGCACACCTGATGTTGCCCCAGATACTCGGCCATCTCGGCGGGACTATGACGGCTTGAGGTGAGGGCGAAGGTAGGAGTGCGCCCCTTGCTGCCCTGAATGCCGTGCAGGGTGAACCAGGGGCGCTCGGCCAGCCTGGCCAGCAGATGCTCGCTGAGCTGCCGCTCATGGGCCTGGCTGCGGGCAAACGCCAGATCGAGGCGAGCTTCCAGCTCATGCTCGGCGCCGTCCAGCCCGGACAGGGAGGCCAGATACTCTACGGTCGCTTCTACTCCCGCCAGCGCCTCCCAGCTCTGGGTACCGGTTTCCCACTTGTAGGGCGCCACATCTTTGGCCGGTTCAACCTTGTAGGGGGTGAAATGCGCCAGGTGGCGATGCTTGCCGAAGAGGATGCCGAGGTGCGGGCCGAAAAACTTGTAGGCGGAACAACCGAGGAAGTCGCAATCCCAGGCCTGCACGTCGATGCGCTCGTGGGGCGCAAAGTGCACCGCATCTACGTAGAGCAGGGCCCCCACCCCGTGCACCGCATCGGCGATACGCGGAATATCGACCAGAGTGCCCGTGGTGTTGGAGGCCGCTGTTACCGCCACCAGCCGGGTTTTGGGTCCGAGCAGGCTGAACAGATGCGCATAGTCCAACCCCCCGGTCGTCACATCGACTCTTGCCTGATGCACTACCACGCCACGATCCGCTGCCGCTTGCTGCCAGCTGGAGACGTTGGAGTAGTGATCGAGCGCGCTGACGATGATCTCGTCCCCCGCCTGCCACTCTCTGGCCAAGGCACGACTCAGCGCAAAGGTCAGGGTGGTGAAGTTGGCGCCGAACACTATCTCTTCAGCCCGCTCCGCCCCCAGCAAGGCAGCCACCGCCAGCCTGGCCCGCAGGGCCTGCTGCTCGGTCGCCCTGGCCGAGAAAAAGGGGCCGCCCAGATTGGCGTTGAAGCGGCCGAGGTAATCTGTCATGGCCGTGAGCACGGCGTGTGGTACCTGGGCCCCGCCGGGGCCGTCAAAAAAAACGGGGGTTTTGCCTTCAACCAACTGATTGAGAGCGGGGAACTGGCCGCGCAACACAGCGATATCGAGAGCCTGCATAGGAGAAGTCCACAATCCATGTTAACAGTTGAATAACATGGCGAGAGTAAAATGCGGCAGCAGCAATGTCCATCAGCGAAGCGGTCAGCCATCACACTTACAAAATAAGGTGAATTTTTCAGTATAAAACGCTGCCTGATGGCAACCGGCTAGTGCGACACCTCGCCTCGCCACCATCCTGATCAATGCCAGACAGCAGCAGGGAAGTCGTTGATAAGCGTGAAAAATGAGCGATAAATATCAAAAAATGACCGAATGATACTTTTTTGTCGCCAGATATGCCCGCAAGGGGTTCACAAAGGGCGAAGATCTGATAGTATGCGCCTCGCACTTGGGGAGGGGTTCCCGAGCGGCCAAAGGGATCAGACTGTAAATCTGACGGCTCTGCCTTCGAAGGTTCGAATCCTTCTCCCTCCACCATTCAAGTGCAACAATCAGGAAAATACCCCGTGGAGGGGTTCCCGAGCGGCCAAAGGGATCAGACTGTAAATCTGACGGCTCTGCCTTCGAAGGTTCGAATCCTTCTCCCTCCACCATCTTCCTGAACAATTTGTGTAGTACCCCTGTGGAGGGGTTCCCGAGCGGCCAAAGGGATCAGACTGTAAATCTGACGGCTCTGCCTTCGAAGGTTCGAATCCTTCTCCCTCCACCATCATTCAAGAAAACCCGGCCTAGTGCCGGGTTTTCGCTTTTCACGCATCTATCCATTTGACACTGTCAGATCTGACAATTGCCTGTGGGCCCGCTTTTGGAAACAGTATTGCCATATCGTTCAAGGACATGACCATGTTTGAGATCTGGGATGAAGCAGGGCAGGCGAAAGGATTGAACCTGCAGCAATTGCAACAGCGGCTGACCAGCTACCGGGGTGAGGTGATGGTGCGTTATATCAACCGCATCGGTTTGCCGACCACCCTGTTTCTGACCGTCGACAAGGGTCTCGCCTATCAGCGTTTCAAGGCAGACACCCCCCTGCTCGACTGGGACTGGCTGGCACAGGCCATAGAGCCAGAACAGCGCAAAACCCCATTGCTGCCGCTTGAGGCCGTTGCCCGCTGATAGTCAGCGCCCGCGATACCGTTACATGTAGAAATGAACTCAATATCGGTATTTATTTTAAAAATTCTCTCCAAGACTTTTACCACAAGCTACTCACTATAGCTGGCCATGCGGCGGGATATATCTTCTCAACCAAGCAGCACATTTCTTTAATTCCAACCATCATCCCCCCCACTCATCATGCCCCCTGCGAAATATCCCGCCAAACTATGAACCAATGAAAACAATCTTGATAAAATACATCGAAAGCTCGCCATCAATATTTTTGGTCAGTCACCAAGTCTGTTTCTCATAAACATTCTATTTTCCCCTCCCCTGCTGGCCTGGTTGATGACCCCAGAGGGAACGCCACCCAAGCCCTGCCGACTTTGCTCTGCTAAGGTGGTGAGCAAGGCAGGCCAGTTAGCGGGTAATCCAATGAATGGCAACCCTCACCAACACCTTGGCATCAGCAGTTTGAGCGCCCAATTTTTACCAAATCATGCTGACCTGCCATACAGCGTTGACATACTTGTTCAAGCCGAAATTTAGGCGCTGTTATTTAATGCCAGCAACCGGTTAGCTTCTCTGCATTATCACATGCAGTCAGGAAGTATTAATTTTATATAAAAAATATATTTCATCGAGGCACATAAATATATCCACCCGGCTAACTCACCCATATTATCAGAGAGTTCCTACAGAACATTCCGCGCTCCCTCCGCTATTATCCACGGCCATATCCGTCAACAGGTGAGTGCCGTGTTTGCATTTCAAGAAGAGTACCCAATGAGTGACATGGCAAGCATCCCGGTGGCCGAGCTTGCTGTGCCCTTCTATCAGCCGATCATAGGGCGGGATCATCAGGTCAAGGGCTATGAGGTGCTGGCCAGACGCTGGGATCCGGCTCAGCTGAGTTATCAGGGCATCGACTTTGCCTCCCTCAGTGAGGAGCAGTCACTGCATCTGGACATCGTCATGCTCAGAGCCGTCATGCGGGATCTGCCGACCCTGGCAAAGGCGGGCTCCTATCTGCTCTCCATCAACCTCAACCCGACCCTGAGCAGCCCCACCTATCAGAACCTGTTGTTGCTGGTGCTGATGCAGGCGCGCAAGCTGGGGATCGAGATCTGGTTCGAGGTGCTGGAGCACGCCCCGCTGCACCCTCCGCATCGGGCGCTGATCGAGGTGCTGCGCGAGCACGGTGCCCACATCGCCTGCGACGATTTTGGCACCCAGGCCTGCAACTTCCAGCGAGTGATGGCGCTACCCTACGAGATCATCAAGCTGGATCGCTCCCTGCTGCTGCAAGCCAGCAAGACACCCCATGCCCTGCGCATGCTGACCGGTCTGGTGGAGTACCTGCAGCGGCTTGGCATCAAGGTGGTGTGCGAAGGGGTCGAAACCCTGCAGCACATCGAGACAGCCAACCGGCTCTGCTGTGACTATCAGCAGGGCTACGCCTACGCCATGCCTTCCCCCCTCTCCCGCTGGGCCTGAGCGGCCCATTTTACCCGTCGACTCGCGCCGGGGATGATTCCCTGCCAAATTGCATGATACGGTGAGGGCGAGTACAATCTCGCACCCCGTTTATCCGGCCGATGCCGGGTATGCCGTGACCGGGTGTGCGGTGTGAGTATCCACTCCCGGCACAGCTCAACCCATACGACGCCATCAGGTGGCGCCGTCCTGATTTGCAATCAGACATAAGAGTCCGACATGTTTAAACCAGAATTGCTCTCCCCCGCAGGTTCCCTCAAGAACATGCGTTACGCCTACGCCTATGGCGCCGATGCCGTCTATGCCGGCCAGCCCCGCTACAGCCTGCGGGTGCGCAACAACGAATTCGATCACGAGAACCTGCAGCTCGGCATCAACGAAGCCCATGCCCTCGGCAAGCAGTTCTACGTGGTGGCCAACATCCAGCCCCACAACTCCAAGCTCAAGACCTTCATCCGCGACATGCGCCCCGTGGTGGAGATGAACCCGGATGCGCTGATCATGTCCGACCCCGGTCTCATCATGATGATGCGTGAAGCCTTCCCGGACATGCCCATTCACCTCTCGGTGCAGGCCAACGCGGTCAACTGGGCCACGGTGAAGTTCTGGCATCAGATGGGTCTGACCCGTGCCATCCTCTCTCGCGAGCTGTCGCTGGACGAAATCGAAGAGATCCGCATGCAGGTCCCTGAGATGGAGCTGGAAGTGTTTGTCCATGGGGCGTTGTGCATGGCCTACTCCGGCCGCTGCCTGCTCTCCGGCTACATCAACAAGCGCGACCCCAACCAGGGCACCTGCACCAACTCCTGCCGCTGGGAGTACAAAGTGCACGAGGGTAAAGAGGACGAGGTGGGCCAGATCGTCCATCGTCAGGAGCCCATCGCCGTGCAGAAGGTCGACCCGACCCTGGGTGCCGGCAAGCCGACCGATGCGCTGGTGCTGCTGGAAGAGTCCAACCGTCCGGGCGAGTACATGAGCGCGTTCGAGGACGAGCACGGCACCTACATCATGAACTCCAAGGATCTGCGCGCCGTCGAGCACGTGGAGCGGCTGACCAGGATGGGCGTCCATTCGCTGAAGATCGAAGGCCGTACCAAGTCCTTCTACTACTGTGCGCGCACCGCCCAGGTCTATCGCAAGGCGATCGACGATGCGGTAGCCGGCCGGCCGTTTGACCGCAGCCTGATGGGCACCCTCGAAAATCTGGCCCACCGCGGTTACACCGAGGGCTTCCTGCGCCGTCACAACCACAGCGAATACCAGAACTACGACTACGGCTACTCTGTCTCCGACACCCAGCAGTTCGTCGGCGAGATCACCGGTCGCAACGGCGACATGGTGGAAGTCGAGGTGAAGAACAAGTTCCTGGTGGGCAACAGCCTGGAGCTGATGACCCCGCAGGGCAACCTCAGCTTCAATCTGGAGCAGATGCAGAACCGCAAGGGCGAGCTCATCGATACCGCGCCGGGCAACGGCCACGTGGTCTACGTGCCGGTACCGAAGGAAGTGGACGTTAACTACGGCATCCTGCTGCGCAACCTCGGCGAGCGCGAGGACACCCGCCAGCCCCACTCGGCCGCCTGAGATGTCCCTGCTCATCACCGACAAGTGCATCAACTGTGACATGTGCGATCCCGAGTGTCCTAACCAGGCCATCAGCCTCGGCGAGGAGATCTACGAGATCGACCCCAATCGCTGCACCGAGTGCGTCGGTCACTACGAGAAGCCGACCTGCATCAGCGTCTGCCCTATCGACTGCATCATCTGGGATCCCGCCCATGTGGAGACCGAAGAGCAGCTGATGGAAAAGTTCGTGCGGATGCACAGGCAGTAACACTGGCATCAGCGTCAGCTCTACATGGACTGCATCCTCCGGGATCCCCTCCATATGGTGGAAACCGAAGAGCAGCTGATGGAGAAGTTCGTGCGGATGCACCGGCAGTAACATCGGTAATCCACAGGTATAAAAAAGCCCCGCATGCGGGGCTTTTTCACGTTTGGCGCTCACGGCAGCTAGACGTATTCCATAAAGACGCGGGAGGTGAGCTTGGTGATGAGCTCGTAGGGGATGGTGCCGATCTGGTCGGCCACCCGCTCCACCGGCAGCCCTTCACCCCAGAGCACCGCCTCGTCGCCCGCCTTGTCGGTGGCGCCAGGCCCCAGGTCCACCGTGGTCATGTCCATGGAGACGCGCCCCACCAGGGGCACGATGCGGCCATTGACCAGCACAGGCGTGCCGTTGGGGGCCATCCGTGGATAACCGTCGCCGTAACCGATGGCGATGACCCCGAGCCGGGTATCGCGATCCGACACCCAGTTGGCGCCATAGCCCACCGGCTCGCCCGCCTTGTGATCCCGCACCGCAATCAGTTGTGTCTTGAGGGTCATCACCGGCTGCAGGTCGTAATCCGCCGCCACCGTATTGGGGAAGGGCGATACGCCGTAGAGGATCACCCCTGGGCGCACCCAGTCGCAGTGGGAATCCGGCCAGGCCAGGATGCCCGCCGAGTTGGCCATGGCCCGCTCGCCCAAAAGCGGCGCGGTCAGCTGGCTGAACAGGTCGATCTGTTCGCGGGTGGTGGGCTGTTCCAGCTCATCGGAGCGGCTGAAGTGAGTCATGATATTGAACGGCTGCACCACGTTCTTGCACTTGCCGAGCCGCTCGATAAAGGCAGGCATCTCGTCGGCCCGCACGCCGAGCCGGTGCATGCCGGTGTCGAGCTTGAGCCAGGCCACCACGGGGGCGGGCAGCTCGGCCTGCTCCAGCGCCTCGAGCTGCTCCCAGGTGTGCACCGCGGTCTGCAGGTTGTTGGCCGCCAGCACCGGCAGGTCGGCGGCGCTGAAGAAACCCTCCAGCAGCACGATGGGCTTGACCACGGCGCAGGAGCGCAGCATCAGCGCCTCTTCGATGCGGGCCACCGCGTAGGCGTCCGCATCCACCAGGGTGCGGGCGACCGGCAGCAGGCCGTGGCCATAGGCGTTGGCCTTGACCACGGCGATGATCTTGCATTCGGGGGCGTGGCGTTTGACCACGGCGAGGTTGTGGCGCAGGGCCGCTGTATTGATTTGGGCGATAGCCGCTTTCATCTGTTTTCCCTTACGAGGGCATGATAACGCGCCAACGCGTCAGGCACCGGGTGGTGTCAGCCCTCAAATGTCATCGTCTAAGGCCGGACCGGCAGAATTGTCGAACCGGGAAAACTGTTTATGGAACTCTCTTTACCATCATCAGGGTGACGCACGCAGAGCGGGTCACCTGATGATCAGTAGTCATCATCAAACGCCGGACCCGCGTAGTTGTCAAAGCGCGAGAACTGCCCCTGGAAGGTGAGCCGCACCCGGCCGATGGGGCCGTTACGCTGTTTGCCGATGATGATCTCGGCGATCCCCTTGTCGGGGCTGTCGTCGTGATAGACCTCGTCGCGGTAGATGAACATGATCAAGTCCGCATCCTGCTCGATGGAGCCCGATTCCCGCAGATCCGAGTTGACCGGGCGCTTGTCGGCGCGCTGTTCCAGGCTTCGGTTCAGCTGGGAGAGCGCCACTACAGGGCACTGCAGCTCTTTCGCCAGCGCCTTGAGGGAGCGAGAGATTTCACCGATCTCAAGGGTACGGTTGTCGGAGAGGCTCGGCACCCGCATCAGCTGCAGGTAGTCCACCATGATCATGCTGATGCCGCCGTTGTCCCGCGCCACCCGACGGGCGCGCGAGCGCACTTCGGTCGGGGTCAGGCCGGAGGAGTCGTCGATGTACATCTTGCCCTTCTCGAGCAGCAGCCCCATGGTGGAGGAGAGCCGTGCCCAGTCCTCGTCGTCGAGCTGACCGGTCCGCACCTTGGTCTGGTCAATGCGCCCCACCGAGGCGAGCATACGCATGATGATCTGCTCGGAGGGCATCTCGAGGGAGAAGATCAGCACCGGCTTGTCGGCGGTGAGCGCCGCGTGCTCGCACAGGTTCATGGCAAAGGTGGTCTTGCCCATGGAGGGACGGGCCGCGACGATGACCAGGTCCGAACGCTGCAAACCGGCGGTCATCTTGTCCAGATCGTTGTAGCCCGACGAGACGCCGGTCACCCCGTTGTGGGGGGTCTTGAACAGCTCTTCAATCTTGTCGACGGTCTGCTCGAGGATGAGCTTGAGCGGCTGAGGGCCCTCGTTGGCGCTGGTGCGCTGCTCGGCGATCTGGAATACCTTGCTCTCGGCAAGATCCAGCAGATCGTTGGAGGTGCGACCCTGGGGCTCGTAGCCCGCTTCGACTATCTCGTTGGCGACCGAGATCATCTCCCGCACCACCGCCCGCTCGCGCACGATTTCGGCGTAGGCGTTGATGTTGGCGGCACTCGGGGTGTTCTTGGCGATCTCCACCAGATAGGCGAAGCCACCGGCCTCTTCGAGCTGCTCGGAGCGCTCGAGCTCCTCCTGCAGGGTGATGAGGTCGATGGGGTTGCCCGCATTGGAGAGCCGGGTCATGGCCTGGAAGATCAGGCGGTGCGGGCGGCTGTAGAAATCCTTGTCGATCACCCGTTCGGCGACCCGATCCCAGGCCTCGTTGTCCAGCATCAGGCCGCCCAGTACGGACTGTTCGGCCTCAAAAGAGTGGGGAGGTACTTTCAGCTGTTGTGTCTTGGCGTCTTTTTTCGCCGTCACTTGCTCTGCCATACACATAAAAACCGCAGCGGGAAGGGGACGGGAATTTTACAAAAGAAACCCCGCCATCGCGAGCGCAAATACGCGCTATTCACTTCTCTGTGGCCCAACCGCCCTCCTGTTGGTTGCTGCCATCGCCTCCTGATGTCCGTTGCCGCGCAAAACGGGGCTCAAACCACGATAAAGGGCCAGACCAGGGTCAGTTCACCCTTGCTCTGTCTGGTTTTGCTGCGCAGTTTGCGCTCCTTGCGGCTCAACCGTCTGTTTTTCATGGGACATACTCCTGCCATTGACACCCACACGACGTGGTTCTTCGTTCATGAATAATTCATGCCAATCATGGTACATATTGGCCCAAGCTGCGACACATTTAGGGACATGCAGCCTGCCATGCGCCTCGCTGAGCTTGCCAAAGCAGAGCATGCCCCACCCACTGATGAGAGTGAAAAGAGTCAAAATGAAAAAGATGCTGACCCTGTTTGCCGTGATCCTGGCCATTGGCCTGGGGGCACCTCACGCCGAAGCCAAGAAGTTTGGCGGCGGCAAATCCTTCGGCAAGAGCTACAAGACGGCGCCGGCCCAGCCCGCCGCCAAGCCGGTCGACACCAAGAACCCGACCGTGGGCGCCCAGGCACCCAAGAAAGGGGGCATGATGGGCGGCCTGCTGGGTGGTCTGCTGGCCGGCGGCCTGTTCGCCTACCTGCTGGGCAGCGGTGCCTTCGAAGGGCTGCAAGGGATGGACTTCCTGCTGATCGCCCTGCTGGCACTGGGCGGCGTATTCCTGTTCCGCACCCTGCGCAAGGGCAAGATGGCGGCATCGCAGCAGCAACAGACGGCCTATGCCGGCTATCAGCCGCCCCAGAGTGCGGCTCCCCAGCAGTTCGAGCAGAACCACAGCGCCCCGCAGGCCACCGGTTTCGCCGACAGCGACGTGCCGTTCCGCCTGCCGCCAGGTTTTGACATGAACGGTTTCCTGGCCGGCGCCCGCGATCACTACCGCACCCTGCAGGAAGCCTGGAACAAGAACGATCTGGAGAAGATCCGCGAATACGTCAGCCCCGAGCTGTTCGAGCAGCTCAAGGCCGACCGCGCCGAGCTGACCGGTGAGCAGCACACCGAGGTGATGTATGTGGATACCCAGCTGGTGCGCGCCGACTACGGCAGCGACTGGGCCCAGGTGAGCGTGCGCTTCAGCGGCCGCTACATGGATCGCCAGGAGCAGGTCGAGGAGGACATCAAGGAGGTGTGGCACCTCGAGCGCAACCTGGCCAAGGACAATGCACCCTGGCACATCGTCGGCATCGAGCAGCTGTAAGCTCGACCAGCCAGAGATGACGGATAAAGGCGGCCTGCGGGCCGCCTTTGCTTTTTGGAGGTCGCTGAAGCCCCTTGTGGTGGCTAGGAGATTGAGGTGTGATTGTGTAGTATGTCCGACCTTTTTTTGTTCAATTGAACCTTCACGAGGCGTGGTACATGGTGTTCCCCTTTCTGCGTAGCAGCAACATGCCTCGTCTCCTGGCCAGCCTGCTCTGCTGCGCCATCCTGATCCTCATCTCCCTTGCCACCCTCTACTGGCAAACCTGGTCGATGACCCGGCAGCAGGCCCAGACCGCCGCCGAACGCGCCATCACGCAGATCGACAGCGCCCTCTCCCATTCGACCCAGGCAGCCAGGGCGGCCCTGCCGCTGGCCAGCCGCCCCTGTCGCGAGGTGGCCCGCGAGCTGCGGGTGCTGGTCGCCACCTCCCCCTATGTGCGCTCGATCAACCTCTCCCGCAACGGCCGCCTCTACTGCTCCTCCATCTTCGACGAAATCGATCTCGAGGACCGGCTGCAGGACGATCGCCACGAGCGGCTCAGGCTGGAGGCCGTGACCCGGCTCGGACGCAAGCCGTCGCTGCTGTTTTATCACCTGAGCGAGGGGAACAACGCCGTGGTGGTCGCCATCAACCCCTATCACCTGAGCAAGCCGCTGCAGTGGCGCCTCGCCGGGGCGCACAGCTGGGTACAGATAGGCGAGCAGTGGCTCGACCTGCGTGGCAAGGTGCACGATGGCCAACCGCCCAGGCTGCGGGGCTTCAACTACCGACTCGACTCGGCGGCATTCAACTACAGCCTCAATCAGGGATTTCCGCTGAGCGCCGTGCTGACCACCACCCTGCAAAAACAGAGCACCATCATACTGCTGATCCTGCTCCTGGGAGGGCTGGCCGGCCTCGCCACCTACCGCTGGTGGAGCCATATCTCGACCCCGACCCAGGAGCTCAGACGCGCCATCATCAAGCAGGAGTTCATCCCCTATCTGCAACCCATCGTTGTCAGCCAGAGTGGCCAGCTGCACGGCTGCGAGGTGCTGATGCGCTGGCAGCATCACAGCCAGGGGCTGATCCGGCCGGATCTCTTCATCCCGCTGGCGGAGGAGAGCGGCCTCATCATCCTGATGACCCAGACCCTGATGCAGCAGGTGCGGCTGCAGTTCGCCCCCCATGCGGCGGCGCTGCCACCCCGCTTCCACTTCAGCTTCAACATCTGTGCCCGTCACTGCCAGCAGCTGAGCCTGGTGGATGACTGCCGCACCTTTCTCGCCGCCTTCGCCGCCAACGAGGTCACCCTGGTGCTGGAGCTGACCGAGCGCGAGCTCATCACCCCCAACCAGCTCACCGGGCAGCTGTTTGACGAGCTGCGGCAGATGGGGGTCAGGATAGGGCTGGATGACTTTGGTACCGGTCACTCCAGCCTCACCTATCTGCAGCAGTTTCACGTGGACTATCTCAAGATCGACCAGAGCTTCGTCGCCATGATCGGCACCAACGCCCTCTCCCGCCACATTCTCGACAGCACCATCAATCTGGCGACCCGGCTGGGGTTGAAAACCATCGCCGAGGGGGTCGAGACCCGGGAGCAGGCCGACTTTCTCACCGAGCGTCACGTCGACTATCTGCAGGGTTATCTCTATGGCCGCCCGCTCACCCCGCAACAATTTCTGCAGCGGCTGAACATCATTTCAACGCCCTGAATCCCGCCCGGGCACGGCAGGGTTGCATCACCCGCCGTGCTGATGGAAAATCCCCGCCGCGCCCCTGTCCTGCTGCGCAAAATCACGCAAACGTTTATTTGCTTTATTAATGTGCAGTAGCTCAAAGGAATCAGCTCTGTTTATTTCCAATTATTACTTTTTGCCTAGAATCGCCACACTCCTGTCATGCAGGAACGATATACAGGACTATAACAACAAGAGGAATATTACCGATGAAGAAGACGCTACTGGCCGTCACCGTCTCAATTACCCTGTTCGGGCTGACCGCCTGCAATTCAGAAAACAGCAGCAAGGAACATATTCCGCTGGATCTGACCATTGCCCACATCAATGATACCCACGCCCACCTCGACCCGACCGAAAATGCCCTGGCGATCCAGCCGAGCGGGCAGGAGCTGTTCAAGTTCAACGCCAAGCTGGGCGGCTATCCGCGTCTGAAGTTCAAGCTGGACGAGCTGCGCAGCCAGGCGGCCAGCGAAGGCCGCAACTTCATGGTGCTCAACGGTGGTGACGCCTTCCAGGGCACCCTCTACTTCACCCAGTTCAAGGGGGAAGAGGAGTCCCGACTGCTCTCCGACATGGGTATCGATGCCATGGTGCTCGGCAACCATGAATTCGATCTGGGCAACCAAGCAATTAAAGACTTCGTCTCACGGGTGAATTTCCCGGTATTGGCTTCCAATATGGTGAAATCCAGTAGCGCCACCCTGAAGGACAGCGAGAATATTCACGAATATGTCATTAAGGAAGTCAATGGCGAGAGCGTGGGTATTTTCGGACTGGTGCTGGAAAATATGCATGATATTTCCTCACCGGACAAAGACACCCAATTCCTGCCGATGATTGAGACCGCCCAGAAAATGGTCGACACCCTCAAGTCCAAGGGTGCCAACAAGATCATCATGGTCACCCATATCGGCCTGCAAAATGACCAGGCGGTCGCCAGGGCTGTCAACGGCATCGACCTGATCGTCGGCGGTCACTCCCAGACTTTCCTCGGCGACATCACCGAGCTCAACAGCATCGGCTACACCGCCCACAACCAGAACCCGGCCGACGACAACACCTATGCCCAGATCGTCAACAACCCGGACGGCGGCAAGACCTGTATCGTGCAGGCCGGCGAATGGGCCAAGGGCTACGGCCTGGTCAACGTCTCCCTGAGCAAGGAAGGCGAGCTCACCAAGTGTGAAGGGCGCAACACCCTGATGACCGGCGACGACTTCACCAAGGAAGTGGCCAAGAAGAAGGTTCCGCTGAGCGGCACCGAGCAGACCAACGTGGTCGACTTCATCAGCAAGTCTCCGGTCATCGAGATCGTGCCGGAAGACACTGCCATGCGCGACGTGATCGACACCGAGTACAAGCCGGCCGTGGCCGAGCTCGAGGCCAAGATCATCGCCGACGTGCCGACCAAGCTGCCCCACGTGCGCGTGCCGACCACCCCGGACGGCGCTGGCCTCATCGATCCCCTGGTGGCCGAATCGCTCTACTGGAAGCTCAACAAGCTCAACACCAAGGTGGACTTCACCATCCAGAACGCCGGTGGTGTGCGTGCCGACGTGAACGCGGGCCCGCTCTCGGTCGGTTACGTGATGGGGACCCTGCTGCCGTTTGGCAACAAGATCGCCGCCTTCAACCTCAAGGGCAAGGACGTGCGTGCCACCCTGGAGTACGCCGTTGACTACTCCATCGGTCTGGAGACCGGGATCGCCGCCTCCAGCGGTGCCTTCCCCTACGTCGGCCACCTGAGCTACACCTATGACGGCAAGCTGGCCAAGGGCTCCCGCATCACCAAGCTGGAGATGTTGGACGTCAACGGCCAGTGGCTGCCGCTGGATGATGAGAAGGTCTACCGCGTTGGTGCCAACACCTACATCGCTTCCGGCAAGGATGGCTACAGCGGTCTGCTCAAGCGCGAAGAGCTGCCCAACAAGGGTGACTACGTCGACTCCGGCGTGGGCGAGAACGAGATGTTCATGGAGTACGCCGAGTCCCAGGGCACCCTCAATCCGCTGCCCTATGCGACCGTGACCTACTACAAGCCCTGATCCGGCTCACAAGCTGTTGCAACGGCGCCTGAGGGCGCCGTTTTTATGGCATACTCCCCGCCAATCGATGCCGAGGAGACCCTTTGATGGCGAAGTACGACAAGATTTCCCCCGAGACCCAGCAGGAGGCGATGAAAATTGCCCGCGCCAACCAGAAACCGGGACAGACCAAGGAGCAGACCCAGCTGATCGCCCAGGGGATCCAGAAAGGCATAGACGAATACAAGAAGCAGATAAAGGCGCGGGCCCGCGAGGCCAATCGCCAGAAAAAACTGCAGGCCAAGGCCAAACAGTCTCACCCAGCGCAGCAGGATGAGGAGCAGGACGACATCGTCGAACTGGTGGAAGTGACCCGCCAGCATCCCCTGCCCTGGCTGCTGCTGGGATTGAGCTGGCTCGGCTTTGCCGCCTGGTACTGGCTGCGCTGAGACGCCGCCGGCAAACCTTTGCCTGGGATCTTCTTCACAGCCCGGGCCCTTGTGGCTGGTCATCCCGGCTGCGGGCTGATTAAATCCCGCCACTGCTGTTTACCCCCTTTTTCAGGATATCCGTTATGAACCCGGCTCCCCTCTACCTGTTGGCCCCCCTGGTGCTGTTTATCGTGACCCTGCTGCTCTATCGCATCTCGCCGCTGCGAGCGGTCGCGGCCGGCAGCGCCCGCTGGTTCATCCTGCCCGCCTTCACCCTCTTCATTCTGCTCATCATCATCAATGGTGCGGCAGACCCTAGCCTGCGCAACCCGGCCTTCCACTGGCTGATGCCGGGGCTCGGCTTTGCCCTCAGCCTGTTTCCGGCCCTGCCCAAGGCACTGGTGCCGCGCCTCGCCATCAAGGAGGGAGCCTTCGCCGCCCTCGGCCTGATGCTGATGAGCCTGGCCATGGTCTACTGACCGGCTGGCCGCTGCCGTTGCCATGACTCAAGGGGCGCTCTGTGACGAGGGCCCCTTGTACAAACAATGGCTTGCAGGCATCTTGGTGAAAGGATCGCCAGCAAGGAGGCCAGATGGACAATCCGCCTGATTTCATGGCGCAGTGGGATTACAAGGACCCCGCCGCCACCGCCCTGCGTTTTCATGCTCTGCTGCCCGAGGCGCGCGCTGCCGCCGACCTGCAATACGAGCTGGAGCTGCTCACCCAGATAGCCCGCACCCATTCGCTGCAACGCCAGTTTGCCGAGGCACACCAGCTGCTCGACGAGATAGAGCCCCGCCTCACCGAGGCAACCCCGCGGGCCCGCCTGCGCGCCTTGCTGGAGCGCGGCCGCACCTTCAACTCCGCCGGCGACAAGGCCAGCGCCAGGACGCTGTTTGAACAGGCGTGGCAGCTTGGGCTCAAGCACAAGGAGCTCTATCTCGCCATCGATGCGGCCCACATGGTGGCCATCGCCGCCCCGCTGGAGGAGCAGAGCCGCTGGCATCAGCTGGCGATGGAGCTGGCGGAGCGCAGTCAGGATCCAAAGGTACGCGGCTGGCTCGCCACCCTCTACAACAATCAGGGCTGGACCCTGTTCGAACTGGGCCGGCTGGAAGAGGCCCGCCAATGTCAGCAAAAATGCCTGGCCTGGCACGAGCAGCATAACAATCAGGCCAAGGCCTTTATCGCCCGCTGGAGTCTGGCCCGCCTGAGCCGGGCCCAGGGACAACACGAGCAGGCCCGGGCCGAGCTGACCCAGCTGAAGGACGACATGGCTGCCGCCGGCGCGCCCGAGGATGGCTATGTGTTCGAAGAGCTGGGGGAGAATGCGCTGGTGCTGGATGAGCCGGCCGCCGCCGAATACTTCGCCCGTGCCTGGTTTCTGCTGTCGCAGGATCGCTGGCTCAAGGCCAACGAGGCAGAGCGGCTGGCCAGACTCAAGGCGCTGGGCAAGCTCTAGTCAACCATCGTCAGAAACGCAGCGGGGCGGCCAATGGGCCGCCCCGCATGCTTCATCCCCCGAGGGGGTAGCCCCAGGACGTCAGACCAGGCTCGCCTCCTCCCAGCTCTGTTTCTTGCGATAGATGGTGGAGGGGCTGATCTCCAGCAGGGCCGCCGCCTTGGGAATATTGCCGTCACAGCTGGCGATGGCCTGCTCTATGGTCTCTTTTTCCACCAGCCAGAGCGGGCGGATCGGGGCATTGGACATCACAGGCTCGGTGCTGCCGACCGGCGCCGGGGTGGATACCGCCAGCGGCAGGCCCCCCCGGCTGCCGTTGAGGGGCGGCGGCAAGATGTCAGGGCTCACCAGCTCGCGGTCGTTGAGCACCACTATGTTGCGCACCACGTTCTGCAGCTCGCGCACGTTGCCGGGCCAGGGGTAGTCGAGCAGCACCCGCGCCGCCTCGGCATCGAAATCCTTGAAACGCTTGCTCTCTTCCTTCGCGTAACTCTGCAACAGGTTGCGCGCCAGCAGCAGTATGTCCTCGCCCCGCTCGCGCAGCGGCGGCAGGCTCAGCGGGATCACGTGCAGCCGGTAGTAGAGATCCTCGCGAAAACGCCCTGCTTTCACCTCCACTAGGGGATCCCGGTTGGTGGCGCAGACGAAGCGCACGTCCACCGTCTCCAGCTTGCCGCTGCCGACCCGCTGCAGGGTGCCGGTCTGGATGAAGCGCAGCAGCTTGCTCTGCAGGTCGAGATCCATCTCGCAGATCTCGTCCAGAAACAGGGTGCCGCCGTCAGCCAGGCTGGCCGCCCCCTTGCGATCCCCCTGGGCGCCGGTGAATGACCCCTTCACGTGACCGAAGATCTCGCTCTCCATCAGGTCATGGGGAATGGCGGCGCAGTTGAGGGCGATGAAGGGTTGCTCCCGACGCGGGCTGCACTGGTGGATGGCCTCGGCGCACACCTCCTTGCCGGTACCGCTCTCGCCGGTGATGAACACGGTCGCCTTGCTCGGCGCCGCGCTCTCTATGATGCGATAGACCGCCTGCATCGGCATGGAGGCGCCGATGAAACCGGCAAACGAGCTGCGCTCGAAGTTCTCCCGGTACTGGGCCACCAGCGAGCTGAGCTGCTGGTGCTTGAAGGCGTTGCGAACGGTGGCGCACAGCCGCTTGCCATCGAACGGCTTGGTCAGAAAGTCGAAGGCACCGAGCCGCATCGCCTCCACCGCCACATCCACCGAGCCGTGGGCGGTGATCACCACCACCGAGCAGGGCAGCTGCTGTTCGGTGATCTGCTGCAGAATGTCCATGCCAGACATGTCGGGCAGCTCGAGATCCAGCAGCACCACGGGGGGCGGGCTGCTCAGCAGCTGGGCCAGGGCCTGCTGGCCACAGTCGGCCCGCAGCACCTCATAACCATCCTGGGCCAGATACTGTTCATAGACCACTGCCAGACTGCGGGTATCTTCCACCAGCAGGGCTCGGGGTTTGCTTTCCGCCACGGCGCCATCCTTGCAATTGATTTTGTTGTCTATTTCGCCATCTTAGCACAGTTGGCGACTCTCTCTTTTATCCCGCCATTCGGCAGGATATACAAGCAAAAACGGCTCCCTAAGGAGCCGTTTTTTCAACGCGGGCCGTTTACTTCTTGGCGTTCTCGCCATCGGCAGCCGGCTTCTCGATGGCCAGCAGCTCAACGTCGAACACCAGCACGGCGTTGGCCGGGATGGAGCCTGCACCGTGCTCGCCATAGGCCAGCTTGGACGGCAGGAAGAACTTGAACTTGGAACCAACCGGCATCAGCTGCACGCCTTCGGTCCAACCCGGGATCACCTGGTTGAGCGGGAAGGTGGCCGGCTCGCCGCGATCGACGGAGCTGTCAAACTTGGTGCCGTCGGTCAGGGTACCGGTGTAGTGTACCTTGACGATGTCGGTGGCCTTCGGCTTGGCGCCGGTACCCATCTTCTCGACCTGGTATTGCAGGCCGGATTCGGTGCTCTTCACGCCCTCTTTCTTGGCGTTGGCGGCCAGGTACTCTTCACCCTTCTTCAGGTTTTCCACCGCATCCTTGTCAGCCTTGGCCTTGGTCAGCTCGTTGATCTTGGCATCGTATTGCTGCAGAACCTTCTGGATATCCTCGTCGGTCATCTTGGCTTCTTTGCCCAGACCGTCGGTGACGCCCTTCAGGATCACGGCATTGTCCAGCTTGATGCCGAGCTCCTGCTGGCGCTCCAGGGTATTGGCGATATAACGACCCATGGAGAGGCCAATTGCATAGCCGGATTGCTCTTCAAAGCTCTTGGCTTCAGCCTTGGGGGCCTCTGCCGGCTTGCTGGCTTCTGCCTTGACCTCTGCGGTATTCGCAGCAGTCTTCTCGTCTTTTTGGCAAGCAGTCAGACCTACGGCAACCGCCGCAGCCAACAGGGACACCTTCAGAAAATTGTTCATCAGTTTCTCCAAAACTCTAAATACCGCTCTCGGTTCCTTCGTGAAATGAGAGGTTTATCGTGATAAGCGCCTTATACTAACGCCGTGATCGCAGGTAACGAAAGCATGAGACAGGAAAAATGATAAAAAGTGCCATTTATCTCGTCGCGGTTTGCCTGATACTGACAGGCTGCGAACAGAGCTCATCGCCGGACCGGCAACTGACCCTCGCCAGCCAGGGGCTGCTGAGCGCCGATCTGGCCAGTGACGGCAAGCAGGCCATCGTCTCCAGCCTGGGCCAGGGCACGGTAGTGTGGGACCTGGAGCAGGACAAGGAGCGCTGGCGCTGGCGCCAGTCCGACAATCCGGACGACTTCGTCATCATTACCCGCTTCTCGGCGGACAACAGCCACGCCGTGACCGCCAGCCTGAATACCTTCGGGATCTGGCGCCTCAAGGATGGCCAGTCCCAAGGCTACTATTCGCTTCCTGAATCCAGGCTGAGGGACATCGCCCTCTCCGCCGACGGTCGCCAGGTGCTGATCGGCCGGGAAGACGGCAAGGCGGAGGTGGTGGACACCCGCACCGGCCGCAGATTGCAATTCCTCGGCCACACCGAGCAGGTCAACACAGTCGACATCTCCCCCAACGGCCGTTACGCCCTCACCGGCGGCAACGACTACAGCGCCTACCTGTGGGATACCCGCAGCGGCCAGGTGGTGTGGCGCTTCAACCACGCCGGCCGGGTGGTGCTGGCCCGGCTCGATCCGAGCGGACGGCTAGCCTTCACCGCCGACAGCCGCCAGGCCAGCATCTGGGATCTGAAAACCGGTAAGGAGCTGAGCCGGCTGCAATTCGACCACCGCTTCGAGGTCTACACCACGGCGCGCTTTGCCAACGACGGCAAGTGGCTCATCACCGGCGCCCCCTCCCGCCAGCTCTCCCTGTGGCAGGTGAGCGACGGCAGCCTGCTGCAGAGCTGGCGCGTCTCGCCCCATCCCAAGGTGAAACCACCGAGCGCAGTGGTCTACGGCGTGGCTTTGCGCGACAATAGCCACCTTGTCAGCGCCAGCTCCAGCGGCCTGGCCGAAATCTGGACTATCAAGTAAGGACCAAAAGGCCCATGAGTCAGCAATTAAACGATCGCCTCGAAACCCTGGAAAGCCGCCTCGCCTTCGCCGAATACACGGTGGAGCAACTCAACGAGGAGGTCACCACCCAGGGGCGCGAGCTGGATCGGCTCAAGCATCGGATCCAGCTGCTGGTGGACAAGCTGCAGAGCGTGCAGCCAAGCCAGATCGCCAGCATGGCCGAAGAGACCCCGCCGCCGCACTACTGAGTACGCAGCCATAAAAAAACCCGCGCCTGGCGCGGGTTTTTTTATCATCGGCCATGCCGTGATCAGTGCTGATGGCCCTTGCCACCGCAACCGCCGCCACCGCAGCAGCCGCCGTGACCATGGTCGTCGCCGTGGTCATGATCATGATCGTGGCCGTGATGGCCACCGCCGCAGCAACCGCCGTGCTCATGGTCGTGACCATGATCGTGGTCGTGGCCATGATCGTGACCGCAACCACCGGCACCGTGCACGTGGCCGTGGGCCAGCTCTTCGGCAGTGGCAGCGCGCACGTCCTTGATCTCGACCTTGAAGCCCAGGGTCACGCCGGCCAGCGGATGGTTGCCATCCACCTTGACGAACTCTTCGGACACTTCGACCACAGTCACCGGACGGTGACCTTCGTCGGTCTCGGCCACAAAAGTATCCCCTTCAGACACTTCCATGCCGTCGAACAGCTCGCCCGGCACTTCTTGCACCAGGTTCTCGTCGTACTCGCCATAGGCCTGGCTCGGCGTCAGGGTGACGTCGAACGCCTCGCCCACGCTGCGCCCTTCCAGCTCGGCTTCGAGGCCGGAGACCAGATAACGGGTACCGTGCAGATACACCAGAGGCTCTTTACCGACAGTGGTGTCGATGACTTCACCGTGTTCGTCGGTGACCGTGTATTCCAGCGTAACCACGCTCAGGGGAGCTACTTTCATGTCAGGGATCCTGCGGATAGAAAAAAACGGGCCCAGAATACCTCAAAAAGGCAGACAAGCATATGGTGGGCCCGGCTCAGTCGTGATGAAAAAGCCAGCAGGGGATGGCAATGCAAAGCCGCCCGCCATCCCGTTGGCCGGCGCTCATGGGAGTGAGCGGCGCGCTGGCCCGTGCAGGCCGGCGACCGCCATCAGCCCGAGGGAGAGGCACAGTCCGCGCTCTGCCCCTCCATTATTCCGGGCGAAACACCCCGATCACCTGCTCGGTCTCGCGGGTTACCTTGGCCACCTCGGCCTCGGTCTGCACCTGGGTGTCCCCGCACTCGACGCAGGTCACCTTCTCGACTCCATGCTCCATATACAGCATCATGGTGTCCATTTTGCCGCACGCCGGGCAGACAGCCCCGGCAATGAAGCGTTTTTTACGTCTGGTTTCCATTTTCGTTACCTCCGGGCAGCATCATATCAGGGTTTTTACATGCATCACGCCATCGAACATCAGCATTTTTTCACCCCCCATCTGCAAGTCGGCGTTCGCAAACGCGTGCCGGCAGGGCAACTGCTGCGGATTGCACGGGGTGCGGCGCTGCTGCGACTCGGCGCCCATGAGCTGCTGCTGACGGCGGGAAGCCACTTCTGGCTCTGTGCCGATGCCCTTGCCGCGTTTAGCCCGCTGGCCGGCTGCCGTTACGATCTGCTGACCTGCTCGGTGCGTGTCGACCAGCCCGCCCAGGCGGGCTGGCTGCAACCCGGCCCGCTGCTGGATCCCCTGTTCGACAGCCTGGCCGACTGGCAGCGCCCCCGCGACTGGCACGGCGCCTACGGTCACCGGCTGCAGGTGCTGCTCGACGAGCTGCAGGGCTGCCCCATCCAGCCGCAAGCAGATGTTGCGCTGCAGACCGCCTGGCAGGGGTTGGCCGCTGGCCAGGCTGGCGGCAACGAGGCATGGCAGCAGGCGCTGGCGCAGCGCGGTCTCAGCGAACCGGCACTGGCGGCCGATGCCCTGCGGGCGCAGTGGCAGCTGCTGCAGGCGGTGCGTCTGCTCAAGAGCGGCAGCAAGGCTCCTCAGGTGGCGAGCAAGCTCGGTTACGAGGATGAGCGCGCCCTCGATCACGCCTGCCAGCAGTGGCTCGGCTGCCCGCTGGCAACCCTGCTCGCGGTCTGACCGCCCTCTCGCAGCTCGGCCCCCGGCGGTTCGCACCAGGGCGGATCGCCGCAATAAATGGATGAAATGAGTCCAGTTTTACGGCAAACGGTCGTTAATAACGGAAGGGCCATTTCTCCTATAATCCTTTATGCTAGGGGCCTGAATCGACTGATACCGTTTTGACTCACAGGACATCTGCCATGAAAAGCAAGGCCAACCAATCCCAGGGCATGTTGCTGTTTCATCTCTCGGCCAAGCAATCCTTCGCCATCGGCACCCTCAAGGTAAAAGAGATAGTGCCCTACACCCAGCTGACGGCCATGCCGCACTCGCACCCGACCGTGCTCGGCGCCGCCAGCATGCGTGGCACAACCATCCCGGTGATCGACATGGCCATGGCGGTGGGTTATCGCCCGATCAGCCAGGAAGAGATGCCGCACTGCTTCATCATCATCACCGACTGCCGCCGCACCCTGGTGGGCTTTCTGGTGCGCGGCATCGACAAGATCACCGAATGCAACTGGCGCGACATAGCGCCGCCCCCCGCCTCCCTCGGCCACAACGTGTTCGTGACCGGCGTGACCCGGGTCAATGACCAGCTGATCCAGCTGCTGGACGTGGAGCTGATCCTCTCCCGGGTCTACCCGGACGACCCCAGCCACCTCTACCCGGTGCTGACCGACGTACAGCGTGAGCGGATCAAGCCGATGCGGATCCTGCTGGTGGATGACTCCTCGGTCGCCCGCCGCCAGCTGATGGCGGCACTCGATTACATCAACATCCCCTACGAGGTGTGCACCAACGGCAAGGATGCGCTGACCCTGATGCAGACCCGTGCCGCCCAGAAGACCCCCATAGACATCCTGGTGAGCGACATCGAGATGCCGGGGCTGGACGGCTACGAGCTGGCCTTCGAGGTGCAGAGCGACGCCAAGCTGGCGGGGGCCTACATCATCCTGCACACCTCGCTCTCGAGCGAGATCAGCGTGGAGCGGGCCCACCAGGTGGGTGCCCACGAGGCGCTGACCAAGTTTGAAGCCAACGAGCTGATCCAGGCCATGCTGCGCGGTGCCGAGCACCACGACAGCCTGCCGGCCTGATCCCGACGGCGAGCAGCCCGGCTGCTCGCCGTTTCCTTTTCTGTCCCGGACCCAGCATGCTGATCGAGAGCCACTTCCACGCCCCCTGGTGGGCGCGCAATCCCCACCTGCAAACCATCCTGCCCAAGTGGCTGCGCCGCCAACCGGCCCGCTTCGTGGCCGAGCGCTTCGAGCTGGCGGACGGCGACTTCGTCGATCTTGCCTGGAGCGGCGAGACAAGCCAGGATGAGCGACCGCTCATCGTGCTGTTTCACGGGCTGGAGGGAAGCATTCACTCCCACTATGCCAAGGGACTGTTCGCCCACCTGCAACGCCAGGGTAACGAGGCGGTACTGATGCACTTTCGCGGCTGCAGCGGCGAGCCGAACCGACTGCTGCAGGCCTATCACTCCGGTGCCATCGAGGATGCCCAGGCGGTGATCGCCGAGCTCGGCCGCCGCTTTCCCGGCAAGCCGCTCATCGCCATCGGCTATTCGCTGGGGGGCAACATGCTGGTCAATCTGCTGGCGCGCGCCTGCCCGAGCGAGCTGAAGGCGGCGGTGGTGATCTCGGCGCCGCTGCGGCTGGACAGCTGCGCCGATCGGGTCAATCAGGGCTTCTCGCGGGTCTATCAGCGTTATCTGCTGGGCACCATGCGCCACAACCTGCAGCAGAAGATCCGGCGGCAGGCGGCAGCCAGCGCCCGCTGGCAGCCGCAGCAGGTGTGCGCCATCGCCACCCTGCGCGACTTCGACGAGCAGGTCACGGCGCCGCTGCACGGTTTTGACAGCGCCGATCACTACTACCAGCGCTGCTCGGGCCTGGGGATGCTGGCGCAGATCCCCATCCCCACCCTGATGATCCACGCCGCCGACGACCCCTTCATGACCGAGGCGGTGATCCCGCAGGCGGAGCAGCTCTCCCCCATGGTGCGTTACGAGCTGAGCCGGCGGGGCGGCCACGTGGGCTTCCTGCACGGTACCCCTTGGCGGCCAAGATTCTGGTTGGAGGAGCGGATCAGCCAGTGGCTGCAGGAGCAGACTCAAGGTACGGGCCGGTAGCCATGGCGGCCGCTCTCTCACCTCATCGGCGGGCGGCCAGATAAATCCCTTGCGCTGGCCGACCACAGATAGACAATACCCGCTCTCTGGTAACGGAAGATGAAACCATGATAATCCCCTGGCAAGAGCTGGATGCAGACACCCTCAACAACCTGCTCGAGCACTTCGTGCTGCAGGAAGGCACCGAGTATGGCGAACAGGATGTCAGTCTGGCCGACAAGGTCGACGATGTCAGAGCTCAGCTGCAGCAGGGCGTGGCGGTGATCGTGTACAGCGAGCTGCACGAAAGCGTGAACATAGTGCCCAAGGCGACCCTCGACAGGGCGCAGGTGGACGACCTACCGCAATAGCCTGCCCTTCGCCGTTGCGGGCCTGCCACCCTGGCCGCCCTTCCCCCTGTCTGTTCCCGCCGGATCTCCCTGCACCCGATAAAACAACATGGCCCTGCGCAACTGCGCAGGGCCATGTTGACTGGCATTGCTGCCATCTTGCCGGATCTTGTTCATGCCGGTTCTGCAAACACCCTGCGCCCCTGGCGCGGCCTGTCCTCTCTCCCCGATAGCGGATAACGACAAGGTTGACCGCAATAATTAAGCGCCGGGTCATATCGACAAAATAGAATAAATAAAGTGAAGCGGTTCACAATATTAAATTATGATGACAAAACTCGCCCTCACCATAAAAATAGTGAGAGCAATATCTCGCTGCAGCCAATATCCAGCAGATTAATCCGCCACACAGCTGATTATTGATGGCGGCCCAATATGACAAGATGTTATTTCATTACCGATTCGCCCCGGCCGATGGCGTAATAATGGAACCCATGATCTTTCATGCGGCCCGGATCAAACAGATTGCGACCATCCACGATCAGGGGTCGCTTCAACGCCTGCTTGATAGCAGCAAAGTTGGGGGCCTTGAAGTGGTTCCACTCGGTGCAGATCACCAGGGCATCGGCCCCAAACAATGCGGCCTCCTTGGTGCCCATCAAGCGCAGCTTGTCGCAGTTGCCGTAGATCTGCTGGGCCTCCTGCATCGCCTCGGGATCATAGGCCTGCACGGTCGCACCGGCCTGCCACAACGCCTCCATCAGGGCCCGGCTCGGCGCCTCGCGCATGTCGTCGGTGTTGGGCTTGAACGCCAGACCCCACAGGGCGATGGTCTTGCCGGCCAGGGTCTCCCCTTCGGAGCGGAAGAACGCTGACAGCAGCTGAAACAGCCGCGATTTTTGCAATTCATTGACCCGCTCCACCGCCCGGATCAGCGGCGTGTCGTACTCCAGCTCCTGGGCCGTGGCCAGCAAGGCTTTGACATCCTTGGGAAAACAGGAGCCGCCATAACCACAACCCGGGTAGATGAACTGATAGCCGATGCGCTGATCCGAGCCTATCCCCTGGCGCACCATCTCGATGTCGGCGCCGACCCGCTCGGCCAGTCCGGCCATCTCGTTGATGAAGCTTATCTTGGTGGCCAGCATGCAGTTGGCGGCGTACTTGGTCAGCTCGGCGCTGCGCACATCCATGAACAGGATGCGGTCATGGTTGCGGTTGAACGGCTCGTAGAGCTCGCGCATCAGCTGGCGGGAGGCCTCATTGGCGGTGCCCACCACGATGCGATCCGGCCGCAGGCAGTCCTGGATGGCGGAGCCCTCTTTCAGGAATTCGGGGTTGGAGACCACGTCGAAGGCGAACGACTGATCCCGCTGCTGCAGGATACTCTTCACCCTGGCGGTCACCTTGTCGGCGGTGCCCACCGGCACGGTCGACTTGTTGACGATGATGACGGGCCGGTCACGATGCCGGGCGATGGTTTCGGCCACCGTCAGCACGTGGCTGAGATCGGCGGAGCCATCTTCCCCCGGTGGCGTCCCCACCGCCAGAAACTGCACATCACCGTGTTCGACGGCCTGTACGGCATCCGTGGTGAACACCAGGGCGCCGCTCTTGATGTTGCGTTGCAGCAGGGTGTCGAGCCCGGGTTCATAGATAGGGACATGACCGTCCATCAGGGCAGCCACCCGCTGTTCATCGACATCGACACAGATGACCTGGTGACCGACGTCGGCCAGCACGGTGGCCTGAACCAGGCCCACGTAGCCACTTCCAAATACAGTAATGTTCATATTGATACAACCAGAATGTCAGAGAATTTGTAATTTGGAAAAACAAAGAGTTTGGGGGGTTATAAATATTTATCACATTACCTAAGATGTCCGCACCAGTTAATTGTTACCAGCTGTTTCTGGACCATTGCAGGCCCGCTTTTATATCCGTATGTTGAGTAAAACCGTTTGGGGGAGCCCAATTTAATGGGCGCTGATTAATATTCTTTGTTGGATCTCATATGCAAGATTTTCTGCCATTTTCACGGCCAGCCATGGGCGATGCCGAGATAAGTGCTGTCTGTGATGTATTGAAATCGGGCTGGATCACCACGGGCCCGAAGAATCATGAACTGGAGCAGCAATTCTGCCATACCTTCGGCTGCCAGCATGCCGTTGCCCTCTGCTCCGCCACCGCCGGTATGCACGTCACCCTGATGGCGCTGGGCATAGGCCCGGGAGACGAGGTGATCACCCCCTCCCAGACCTGGGTCTCCACCATCAACATCATCACCCTGCTGGGGGCCGAGCCGGTCTTCGTCGACGTGGATCCGGATACCCTGATGACCAGCGCCGAGCTGATCGCCCCGCTCATCACCGCCAGGACCAAGGCCATCATCCCGGTGCACTATGCCGGTGCCCCCCTCGACCTGGACCCCATCCTCGAGCTGGCCGGCCGGCACGGTATTCCGGTCATCGAGGATGCCGCCCACGCGGTCGGCACCCGCTACCGGGAGCGCTGGATCGGCGCCAGCGGCACCGCCATCTTCTCCTTCCACGCCATCAAGAACATGACCTGCGCCGAAGGGGGCATGCTGGTGACCGACGACAAGGCATTGGCGGACAAGGTGCGGATGCTCAAATTCCACGGCCTGGGCGTGGATGCCTTTGATCGCATGAGCCTGGGCCGCAAGCCGCAGGCGGAGGTGATCACCCCGGGCTTCAAGTACAACCTGGCCGACATCAACGCCGCCATCGCCCTGGTGCAGCTGGCGCGCCTGCCCGAGCTCAACGCCAAGCGGGCCGAACTAGTGGCCCGCTATCAGGAGCGACTGGCCGGCCTGCCGCTGGCACCGCTCGCCGTGCCGGGCTACCCCCACCTGCACGCCTGGCACCTGTTCATGGTGCGGGTCGACCCCGAGCGCTGCGGCCTCGATCGGGATCAGCTGATGCAGGCGCTGCAGGAGCGTGGCATCGGCACCGGTCTGCACTTTCGGGCAGCCCATACCCAGAAGTACTACCGCGAACGCTACCCGACCCTCAGCCTGCCTCATACCGAGTGGAACTCCTCACGCCTGTGCACCCTGCCACTCTTCCCGGACATGACGCTGGCCGACGTTGACCGCGTGGTCGCGGCCCTTATCGACATATTGGAGTAACCAAACGTGAACAACACTGACATCAAGCTGGTTTCGGTGGTCATCCCCGTCTACAACGAGGAGGCCAGCCTGCCCGTGCTGCTGAGCCGGGTCACCGCCGCCTGCGATCAGCTGTCGCAGGATTACGAGGTGATCCTGATCGACGACGGCAGCCATGACGGCTCCACCGAGCTCATCAGCGAAGCCGCCGCCATTGAGGGCAGCAAGCTGGTCGGGGTGCTGCTCAACCGCAACTATGGTCAGCACGCCGCCATCATGGCCGGCTTCGAGACCGCCAAGGGGGATCTGGTGATCACCCTGGATGCGGATCTGCAGAACCCGCCGGAGGAGATCCCCCGCCTGGTGGAGGCCGCCATGCAGGGCTACGACGTGGTGGGCACCATGCGCCGCAACCGCCAGGACTCCTGGTTTCGCAAAACCGCCTCCAAGCTCATCAACAAGTCGGTGCAAAAGGCCACCGGCGTGCACATGAGCGACTATGGCTGCATGCTGCGCGCCTATCGCCGCCACATCATCGACGCCATGCTCTGCTGCCAGGAGCGCAGCACCTTCATCCCCATCCTGGCCAACAGCTTCGCCCGCCGCACCATAGAGCTGGAAGTGGGCCACGCCGAGCGGGCCCACGGCGAGTCCAAATACGGGCTGATGCACCTCATCAACC
Organism: Aeromonas sp. s2; assembly: GCF_040907935.1. NCBI lineage: Bacteria > Pseudomonadati > Pseudomonadota > Gammaproteobacteria > Aeromonadales > Aeromonadaceae > Aeromonas > Aeromonas sp. s2. The sequence goes on from NZ_JBFOCR010000008.1 coordinate 97,152, forward strand.
TGATGTATGACCTGGTCACCTGCATGACCACCACCCCGCTGCGGCTGCTCAGCATCGTCGGCAGCGTAGTGGCGGGCATCGGCTTTACCTTCTCCATCCTGCTGATCCTGATGCGCCTCATTCTGGGCGCCGACTGGGCCGCCGATGGCGTCTTCACCCTCTTTGCCATTCTCTTCACCTTTGTCGGCGTGCAGCTGCTGGGCATGGGGCTGCTGGGAGAGTACATAGGCCGCATGTACACCGACGTGCGCGCCCGTCCCCGCTACTTCATCCACCGGATCGTGCGCACCGCCACCACCCCTTCGCAACAGGAAGCTGAACAATGAAAGTCGTCGTCTTTGCTTATCACGATATCGGTTGCACCGGCATCGAGGCCCTGCTCGAGGCAGGCTACGAGATCCAGGCCGTCTTCACCCACGCCGACGATCCGGGCGAGAACCGCTTCTTCGGCTCGGTCGCCCAGCTCTGCGCTGAGCACAACCTGCCGGTCTACTCCCCCGAGGACGTGAACCACCCGCTCTGGATCGAGCGCATTCAGGAGATGGCGCCCCAGGCCCTCTTCTCCTTCTACTACCGCAACATGCTCAAGCAGGCGATCCTCGACATCCCGACCGTCGGCGCCTTCAACCTGCACGGCTCCCTACTGCCCGCCTACCGCGGCCGCGCCCCCATCAACTGGTGCCTGGTCAACGGCGAGACCCAGACCGGCATCACCCTGCACCAGATGACCGCCAAACCCGACGCCGGCGCCATCGTCGCCCAGCAGGCGGTGACCATTGCCGACGACGACACCGCGCTGACCCTGCACGGCAAGGTGCGCCTCGCCGCCCGGGCGCTGCTGGAGCAAGAGCTGCCCAAGCTGCGCGCCGGCGACATCCGCCTCACCCCGCAGGATGAGAGCAAGGCCAGCTACTATGGCCGCCGCACCCCGGCCGATGGCGAGCTGCACTGGCACCGCCCGGCCCGCGAACTGCACAACCTGGTCCGCGCCGTCACCCAGCCCTACCCGGGCGCCTTCAGCTTCGCCGGTGATCGCAAGCTGACGGTGTGGAAGAGCCACTGGCTGGCCCAGCAGAGCGACAAGCAGCCGGGCACCATCCTGAGCCAGGAGCCGCTGCGCATCGCCTGTGGTGAAGGGGTGCTGGAGATCGTGGCCGGTCAGGCCGAAGGCGGACTCTATGTGCGCGGCGCCCAGCTGGCCCGCGAACTGGGGCTGGTGGAAGGGATGAAGATCGGCGCCAAGGCGAGCAATGCCCTGCGCAAGGCGCGGCTGACCCGGGTGCTGATCCTCGGCGTCAACGGCTTCATCGGCAACCACCTGACCGAGCGCCTGCTCCAGGATGGCGGCTACGAGGTCTATGGCCTCGACATCGGCTCCAGTGCGGTGGATCGTTTCATCGGCCACCCCAACTTCCACTTCGTGGAGGGGGACATCAGCATCCACACCGAGTGGATCGAGTACCATATCAAGAAGTGCGACGTGATCCTGCCGCTGGTGGCCATCGCCACCCCCATCGAGTACACCCGCAACCCGCTGCGCGTGTTCGAGCTCGACTTCGAGGAGAACCTCAAGATCGTCCGCTACTGCGTGAAGTACCACAAGCGCATCATCTTCCCCTCCACCTCCGAGGTGTACGGGATGTGCGACGATCACAGCTTCGATGAAGACAGCTCCCGCCTCATCGTCGGCCCCATCAACAAGCAGCGCTGGATCTACTCGGTCTCCAAGCAGCTGCTGGACCGCGTCATCTGGGCCTACGGCAAGAAAGAGGGGCTCAACTTCACACTGTTCCGTCCCTTCAACTGGATGGGGCCACGTCTGGACAGCCTGGACTCCGCCCGCATCGGCAGCTCCCGCGCCATCACCCAGCTGATCCTCAACCTGGTGGACGGCACCCCGATCCAGCTGGTGGACGGTGGCGCCCAGAAGCGCTGCTTCACCGACATCGAGGACGGCATCGAGGCCCTGTTCCGCATCATCGAGAACAAGGGGAACCGCTGCGACGGCCAGATCATCAACATCGGCAACCCGGACAACGAGGCCAGCATCCAGCAGATGGCCGAGATCCTGCTCGCCAAGTTCGAGGCTCACCCGCTGCGTGACCAGTTCCCGCCGTTTGCCGGCTTCAAGCTGGTGGAGAGCAAATCCTTCTACGGCGATGGCTATCAGGACGTCTCCCACCGCCGGCCGAGCATCGCCAATGCCCGCCGCCTGCTGGACTGGGAACCGACCATCGAGATGGAACAGACCATAGGCAACACCCTGGACTTCTTCCTGCAAGGGGCGGTCACCACGGGAGTCGAGCATGACTGAGGTAGGTCTGCGGATCGACGTCGATACCTTCAGGGGGACCCGTGACGGGGTGCCCCGCCTGCTGCAACTGCTCGACAAGCATCAGGTCAAGGGGAGCTTCTTCTTCTCGGTCGGACCGGACAACATGGGGCGCCACTTGTGGCGCCTGCTAAAACCCCGCTTTCTGCTCAAGATGCTGCGCTCCAACGCAGCATCCCTCTATGGGCTGGACATCCTGCTGGCCGGCACCGCCTGGCCCGGCAAGTCCATCGGCAAGCAGCTCGGCTCCCTGATGCGCGACACCGACAGCGCCCATCACGAGGTGGGGCTGCACGCCTGGGATCACCACGGCTGGCAGGCCAACACCGGCCGCTGGGACGAAGCCGAGCTGATTCGTCAGACCCGGCTCGGGGTGGATGCGCTCAACCAGATCCTGGGGCGCGAAGTGGACTGCTCCGCCGCCGCCGGCTGGCGGGCCGACCCGCTCACCACCCAGGCCAAGGAGCAGTTCGGCTTTCGCTACAACAGCGACTGTCGCGGCAGCGGCCTGTTCCGGCCCCTGCTGCAGGACGGTCTCCCCGGCACCCCGCAGATCCCGGTCAACCTGCCCACCTTCGACGAGGTGGTGGGCCATCAGGTGACGGTCGACGGCTTCAACCGTTTTCTGCTGGATCAGCTGGCGACCCCGCCGGTGCAGGGCCCTCACGTCTACACCATCCATGCCGAAGTGGAAGGGATCGTGATGGCGGATCAGTTCGATGCCCTGCTCGGCGAAGCCAGGGCGCGCGGCATCCGCTTCGTGCCGCTCGGGGATCTGTTACCATCGGACCCGACCGGCTTACCTACCGGCCGGCTGGTCCGCGGCACCCTGCCCGGGCGGGAGGGCTGGCTCGGCTGCAAGGCCGAGGCCTGAAATGAATGACGCCACCTCGGGTGGCAGGACTAACCATAGCGCTAATCACACCATGCAACAGAGGATGTCATGACGTTGACCAAGTGGGCCCTGCCCCTGTTCTTTCTCTTCTTTTACCTGCTGCCGCTCGACCAGCGGCCGCTCTGGAGTCCGGACGAAAACCGCTACGCCGAGATAAGCCGGGAGATGGTGAGCACCGGAGACTGGGTCGTCCCCCACTTCCTGGGCTTGCGCTACTTCGAGAAGCCCATCGCCGGCTACTGGTTCAACAGCATCAGCCAGCAGCTGTTCGGTGACACCAACTTCGCCGTGCGCTTCGCCTCGGCCGCCGCCACCGGTCTGAGCGCCCTGCTGATCTGCTGGTTTGCCCTGCAGCTGTGGCAGTGCCGGCGCAAGGCGTTCCTCGCCGGACTCATCTATCTGTCGCTACTGATCGTCTACGGCATCGGCACCTACAGCGTGCTGGACGCCATGGTGACCCTCTGGCTCAACGCCGCCATGGTGAGCTTCTACATCATCCGCAAGGAGGGCTCCCTTGCCAGCCGGATCGGCGGCTATCTGCTGTTCGGCCTCGCCTGCGGCATGGGCTTTCTCACCAAGGGCTTCATCGCCCTGGCGGTGCCCGTGGTGGTCATAGTGCCCTACGTCATCTATCAACGCCGTCTGCTCGAACTGGTGCGCTTCGGGCCGCTGGCCATCCTGAGCGCGGCCCTGCTGGCGGCCCCCTGGGCCATCGCCGTGCACCTGCGCGAGCCGGACTACTGGCACTACTTCTTCTGGGTTGAGCACATCCAGCGCTTCGCCGCCGACAACGCCCAGCACAAGGCCCCCTTCTGGTACTACCTGCCCATGGGGCTGCTTGGTACCCTGCCCTGGCTCGGCCTGCTGCCCGGCGCCCTGCGCAAGGGCTGGCAGGAGCGCAAGATAAACCCGGAGACCCTCTACCTGCTGGCCTGGGTGGTGTTGCCCTTCCTCTTCTTCAGCGTGGCCAAGGGCAAGCTGCTCACCTACATCCTGCCCTGCTTCGCCCCGCTGGCCATGCTGATGGCCGCCAGCGCCGTCGACCTGCTCAAGGAGGGGAAAGAGCGGGCCTTCAAGGTCAACGCCTGGCTGAACGGCCTGTTCGGCCTCATCTGCCTGATCGTGCTGGCGGTGCTGGCCTTCTCCCCCCGCCACGCCGTCTACGGCGAGGAGGATCACGGTGCGCTGGCGGTGGCCATGGTCATCTTCGCCGGCTGGAGTCTGCTCGGCTTCGTTCAGCTCAAGGCCATCAGCCAGCGTTGGACCCTGAGCGCGCTCTGCCCCATGGTGCTGGCCATCGGCCTGCCCTGGGCGCTGCCGCAATCGCTGATCGACTCCAAGCTGCCGGAGCGCTTCATCGAGGCCAACCAGGCCGTGCTGATGAAGTCAGGCACCCTGCTGGCCAACGACGTCGGGCTAGCCTCCTCCCTCGCCTGGGGCACCCGGCGCAGCGAAATCAACCTGTTCGACAGCAAGGGGGAGGTCCATTACGGCCTCGGCTACCCGGATGCAGCGGGGCGCTACGTGGCCCGCGCCGACTTCCCGGCCTGGCTGGCACAGGCGCGTAAAAATGGCCAGGTGGCCCTGTTGATGAAGACGGATCGCGACGGCAACACCGGGCCCGTACCCCCCGCCGACGAGACCATCGTCAGCCACCGGCTGACCCTGCTCATCTACCACGGGGCCCAGTGATGGACATGCTGCTGCTGTTGCTGGTGTGCCTGCTGACCTGCAGCGGCCAGATGCTGCAAAAGCAGGCGGTCATCAGCTGGCAGCGCCGCCCCTGCAACCACTGGCAGAAGCTGCGTTCCCCCTGGCTCATCGCCAGCGTGGCGGCGCTCGGCAGCGGCATGCTGCTGTGGATCTACCTGCTGCAGCGGCTGCCGCTCGGCATGGCCTACCCCATGCTCAGCATCAATCTGGTGCTGGTGCTGGTGGGCTCCAGACTGTTCTTTCACGAACAGATCAGCTACCACAACTGGCTGGGGGTGGGCGCCATCATAGTGGGCGCCCTGCTGCTGGGAGGTTTGCTATGAGCGGCGGCCATCAGCAGGCGCTGAAGGGGTATCTCTACGTGCTCGGCAGCATAGTGCTGGTGACGGTGGCCCAGCTCGGCATGAAGTGGGGGGCGATCCAGTTGCCGGCCTGGCAGCCGGATCTCGCCCTGATGCTGGCCCATCCGCTGCCGCTGCTGGTGATCCTGGCCGGCATCGGCTGCTATGTGCTGTCGCTGCTCTGCTGGCTGGCGGCGCTGCACTCCACCCCGCTCAACATCGCCTACCCCCTGCTCAGCACCAGCTATGCGCTGGTCTACCTGCTGGCGGTCAACATCCCGCTCTTCGCCGAGCCGCTGGAGCCGGGCAAGGCGCTCGGGGTGCTGTTTATCCTGCTGGGGGCCATGCTGGTGGGGATCAAGCCTGCGGCCGGCAACAAGCAGGCAGACTAGTTTTTCTCTTGTTTGTCGCAAGGGCTGCCATGGCAGCCCTTTTTTTGTCTGCCGCCGATGCTGGCACGCCAGCGAAGCAGTTGCGCGGCGGTACTGTCAGACCGCACACTTGACCGTACTCGGAACATGCCCTTATAACGGAAACTCCCAAGGAAGAGAGAATTCTATGTCGGCCAAGCATCCCATCATTGCGGTTACCGGTTCGTCCGGTGCCGGCACCTCCACCTCCACCATCGCCTTTCGCTCCATGTTTCATCAGCTCGGATATCAGGCGGCCGTGGTGGAAGGGGACAGTTTTCATCGCTACACCCGCCCGGAAATGGACGTGGCGATCCGCAAGGCGCGCGAACAGGGGCGCCACATCAGCTATTTCGGTCCCGAGGCGAACGACTTCGGCCTGCTGGAGAGCTTCTTCCAGGAGTACGGCCAGAACGGTAGCGGCCAGTATCGGCGCTACCTGCACAGCTTCGACGAGGCGGTGCCCTTCAACCAGATGCCGGGCACCTTCACCCCCTGGCAGAACCTGCCGAACGACACCGACCTGCTGTTCTACGAGGGGCTGCACGGCGGCGTGGTCACCGAGGATCACAACGTGGCCCGCCACGTGGACTTTCTCATCGGGGTGGTGCCCATCGTCAACCTGGAGTGGATCCAGAAGCTCATTCGCGACACCTCGGAGCGCGGTCATTCCCGCGAAGCGGTCACCGACTCCATCGTCCGCTCCATGGACGACTACATCAACTTCATCACCCCCCAGTTCTCCCGCACCCACATCAACTTCCAGCGGGTGCCGACGGTGGACACCTCCAACCCCTTCAGCGCCAAGGTGATCCCGAGCCTGGACGAGAGTATGCTGGTGATACGGTTTCGCGGCATCAAGCAGGTGGACTTCCCCTACCTGTTGTCGATGATCGACGGGTCCTTCATGTCGCGGATGAACACCATAGTGGTGCCGGGCGGCAAGATGGGCTTCGCAATGGAGCTGATCCTGCGCCCGCTGATCCAGCAACTGCTCGAAACCGGCAAGATCACCTGAGCCAAGGAGCTGACGATGCGGTTAGCATTTATCTCTGTGGGATTGGCCGCCCTGCTGGGCGGCTGCAGCAGCGGCCCCGCTGCACCGACCCTGGAGGCGGGCACCATGGTGGTGCGCCCGGCGGCCAGCTGGCCGTTCGGGGCGACGCCGCGCTATGCGCTGGCCGAGCAGTTCCAGTATGCCGGCGACAGCGCCGAGGGCTGGCTGGAGCCGGTCCAGCAGGCGGTCAACCAGGCGCTGGGCAGCAAGGGGTGGCAGAGCGTGCCCCTCGACGAGGCCGACCTCTGGGTCGCCATCGGGGTGGCCGGCAGCAAGGATCTGAGCGATGGCGAGATCTTCGCCCGCCTCGGCATGACGCCGGGGCTGCAGGCCAAGGCCGATGCCCGCAAGGGGACCCTGGCCATCGTGCTGCTCGACCGGCGTACCCAGCAGGCGGTGTGGAGCAGCGCCATCTCCCTGGCCAGCGACGTGGCCATCGCCGAAGGGGATCGCCAGCAGCTGAGCCGGCAGCTGGCCGCCAAGATGCTCGACTCCCTGCCCACCCGCTGATCCCTTCCTTTAAATGCAAAACGGCCTGCATCAAGCAGGCCGTTGCGATCACACCATGACAGTCACTTGCGCTGGCAAGTCAGCAGGGTTACCCCTTTCTGGCTGAGGATGGCCTGCTTCTCCTGGTTCCAGAAGGTGGTGACACCGTCGGAATACTTGGCACCGGACTCCGCCTCGACCCGGCCCAGCTTGTGGTAGACGCCGGCATAGGGGAACTGCACCATGTCGGCCTGGGCGTCATAGGTCACGGCCAGCATCTCTTCACCACACTGATACTGGTTGAACTGGTATTGGGTCGGCTGCGGCATGCTGCAGGCCGCCAGTCCCAGCAGGGGGAGCAACACTATCATTTTTTTCATTGCACTTTCCTTATGTCATGGCGTTATTCGATCGGAATAATCACGGCTATCAGGCTTCAACAATTTGATAACTATGGGTAATTTCTACCGCTTTTTCCAACATCAGGGAAACTGAACAATATTTTTCCATCGACAGATCCACCGCGCGGGCCACCTGTTTCTCGGCCAGCCCCTTGCCGGTCACCACGAAGTTGAGGTGGATCTTCTCGAACACCCGCGGTACCGAGTCAGCCCGCTCTCCGGCCAGCTCCACATGACAGGCGGTCACGGATTGACGCGCCTTCTCCAGAATGGAGACCACATCGATCGAGCTGCAACCACCCACCGCCAGCAGGATCATCTCCATCGGGCTGGCACCCTCGCCGGGGTTGGCGCCGTCCAGGATCACCTGGTGACCGGACTCACTCTCGCCCACAAACTTCATGCCTTCCACCCAGCTGACCTTGGCTTTCATTTCACTTTTCCTCTTGATGACGACAGATCTGACCGACATAGCATACCCCAGACGGCGCGACAGCGGCACATATCCGCCATTTTCACGAACTTCCGGGCTAACTAGATCAAAATCAACATCTGATGCCCCCAGCTTCCTTACAATGGCGAACGGAGCGCAGCAGGGGTTGCAAGGGGAGCTGGCAAAAGCCCTCAAAGCCTTGTCAGCACAGACAAAGGCTCTTATCCTACTGCGACTAATACAAGGAATGGCAAGGTTGGCAGCTTGCCCGGACGCACGAGTCCATAAAAAGACACTACAGAGGAATTCTCATGGTCATTGGCAAACCGCAAAGCGATCCCACCCTGGAATGGTTCTTGTCGCACTGCCACATTCATAAGTATCCCGCCAAGAGCACCCTGATCCACGCGGGTGAGAAGGCGGAAACCCTCTACTACATCGTCAAGGGCACTGTGGCCGTCTTGATCAAGGACGATGAAGGCAAGGAGATGATCCTCTCCTATCTGAACCAGGGCGACTTCCTGGGTGAGATGGGTATGTTCGAGGAGAACGAGAATCCCGAGCGTTCCGCCTGGGTGCGTGCCAAGGGCTCCTGCGAAGTGGCCGAGATCTCCTACAAGAAGTTCCGCCAGCTGATCCAGGTCAACCCGGAAATCCTGATGCGCCTCTCCGGCCAGATGGCCAAGCGGCTGCAGCACACCAGCCAGAAGGTCGGCAACCTCGCCTTCCTGGACGTGACCGGCCGGATCGCCCAGACCCTGCTGAACCTGGCCAAGCAGCCGGATGCCATGACCCACCCGGACGGCATGCAGATCAAGATCACCCGTCAGGAGATCGGCCAGATCGTCGGCTGCTCCCGCGAGACCGTCGGCCGGATCCTCAAGATGCTCGAAGAGCAGGAGCTGATCTCCGCCCACGGCAAGACCATAGTGGTGTTCGGCACCCGCTGATCCCCGCTACTGGCGGCCCCGCACTGGGCCGCCGGATAAAGAAGGCTGCCACGGCAGCCTTTTCTGATCGCCTCCCCTATAATCCCGAACGCCCCTGCCAGCACGGCTTTCGCCAAGAGAGATCCTATGCACCTTCAATGCCCCATTTGCCGCAGCCCCCTTCAGCTGCATGACGCCTCCAAGGGGCGCTACTGCGCCAACAAGCACCACTTCGATCCCGCCCCGGAAGGCTATCTGGATCTCATCCCCGGCAAGAAGAATCCCAAGGACAGCGACAGCCGCGCCCTGATGCGCGCCAAGCGCCACTTCCTGGAACAGGGCCACCAGCTGCCGCTGGTCGAGGCGATGGCCAGCCTGCTCTCCCCCCTCGAACCGCGCGAGCTGATCCACCTGGGCTGCGGCGAGGGCTACTACTGCCGCGCCCTGGCCGAACGGCTGCCGGGCTGGCAGTTTGCCGGCGTCGACATCGCCAAGAACACCATCTTCGCCGCCAACAAGGCGCAGCCGGAAGGCCAGTTCGTCATCGCCGATCCGGCCCGCGCCCCCATCATGCCGGGCACGGCCCAGCTGTTGCTGGTCAACGATCTCAAGGTCAAGACCGAGCTGCTGGTCAACTGGCTGGCACCAGGCGGCTACCTGCTCTACCTGCAGCCGGGGCCGCGCCATCAGTGGCAGTTGAGGGTCAGCCTCAACCCGGTCAGCATGGAACACCCGCTGAGCTGGCCGAGCCTGGCCGGCCTCGACCCCATGGGTCAGCTGCGCTGCCAGTTCAGCATGCAGATGGATCAGGGCCTGCGCGAGCACATTCTGGAGACCAGCCGCCTCGGCTGGCGTGCCAGCGGCGAGCAGCGCCACGCCTTCACCCACCAGGGACCGGACGCGCTGGAGCAGGATCTGCTGCTGAGCCTGTGGCAAAAGCCGCTGTGAGCATGCCCACCCCATGAAAAAAGGCCCTGACGGGCCTTTTTTATTGCGCGGAAATGCCGTTACAGCTTGCTCCAGGCATCGCTCCAGGCCGTGCCCTTGCCGGGCTCATAGGCCCAGGCCGCACCGGCACACCAGCCGGTGTAGGGATGGGGCTTGCACTGGTAGTTGCCCCCCAGGTTGCTCACCTTGTCACCGGCTTTGTAGGCGGTGCCCTCCTTATAGGGCGGGTTGCCATCCGGCGGCGTGGTGCCGCCGCTGCCCTTGATCAGGATCTCGTGGGTGGCGCTGCGGCTCAGCCCCTTGTCGTCGGTCACCTTGAGCACGAAGCCGTAACGGGTGTCGTTGGCCGGGGTCGGCGGCAGGGTGGCACTCAGGGTGGACTGGGTCAGGTCCGGGGCGCTGGCCCCGGCCGGTAGGGTCCAGGCGTAGCTGAGGGGCTTGCCTTCCGGATCGCTCGAGCCCTGGCCGGAGAGCAGCACGGTGGCGCCGCCCAGCGCCTCGCTCGGGCCACTGATGCTGGCCACCGGCGGCAGGTTGGTGCCACCACCGTTGTCCTCGATCACCACCTCGGGGAAGAAGTGCTGTACGCAGCGGCTGTAGTCACGCTCCTTGAAGGCGCTGAAACGGGTCTGGTAGCCCACCAGCTTGCAGGCATAGCTCTTGCCGCCATTGGGGTTGCCCGGTACATAGCTCCAGTCGTTCTCCCAGTAGATGGGCAGGGCGCCGGATCCAGCCTCGTCGAACACCTTCATGTTCTTGCAGCCGAGCACCTCGTCGGCGGGCACAGGCACCCCCAGATACTGGGCCTGGGCCTGGTAGTAGGTGATGCGGTTCTGGGACTGGGCATGTTCGGCCGCACCGCCGCACTCTACCCCGCCGTTGATGATCTGGGTGGTCACCCCGAAGCCCGGCACCAGGCCGTTCTGCCGGTCGTGGGCGTTGGGCTGCCAGGTGCCATCGACCACGTGCAGCATGGAGGGCTTGGGCGGCTGCGGATAGACGAAGAAGAAGACGGCGCTGGCCAGGTTGAGCCAGGTGTCCGCCACTTTCTCCGGGTTGTCCAGCAGGGTGCGCACTGTGCCGAACATGGCCTCGGAGAAGGGGCCGTAGTTGTAGTTGTACGACAGCTGCTTGGCACCGCGACCGAAGTAGCTCTTGAACTCGCCGTTGTCGAACTTGCCGCACGGCCACTGCTGACCCTGCCACACCTCGGGGTTGCACTCGGCGTTGTAGCCGCCGCGCATCTGCTCGGTCCAGCCCATCTCGCGCACCCACACCAGGCCCTGGCGCCACTCGGGCTCGGGTCGCCAGTTCTCGTGGCCGCCGGTCTCCTGGGCGAAGTGGGCGAACATAGTGGCCAGCGACTTGCGGCAGATGGCCTCAGCGTTGCGCCCGTCGCTGTAGTCGCCACAGAAGGCCGGGAACTTGGCCACCGCCTGCAGGAAGCCGCGATAGGTGTACTCCGGCGCCCGCAGCGGGAACAGGAAGTTGAACTGCGACTCGCTGAGCAACCCCTCCACCCGTTTGACGTTGGCGGGGTTGAGCGGCAGGCCAGGGGCCACCGCCTCGACCACGGCGTTGTCGCGGGTGGCGATGGAGGCCTTGACCGCCGTCATGGCCGGGAAGTCGGTGAGCGCCTGCTCCCTGGCATCCAGCTCGCTCTGACTCAGGTAGACGGGGCTGCCGTCGGCGGTACCGCTGCCGCCCTGCGCGGGCGGGGCTATGCCCTCCCCGTCACCCGGTGGCGTCGCTTCACCCTCCCCCATCAGCGCCCACGGCGAGTCCCACTCGTTGGCCACCTGCAGCCCCGGGCTCTGGCCCGGATTGGCATACCACTTGGCCTCGTAGATCTGGCCGTTGAAGCTGACCTGGCTGCCGCCGGCATAGCCCTGATTGATGTCATAAGGGGTGGCGGCCCACAACTGGCCACTCAGACAGAGCGCGGCCAGCAGGGTGGCCACAGAGGACTTTCTTGTCATCATATTTACCTCTTGCTAGAGAAGGGCGGGGCTTGGCCCCCGCCCATGGCACCTCGCGTTGCGCGAGGCGAAAAGGGATCAACGCGTCGCCAGCGGCATGCCGTTGACCGTGTAGCCGAGCCCGGCCGGCGCAGCCGCAAGCTGGGCTTCAGCCTGTGACTGGTTGCGGCACAACACGCTGGCGCTGCGCGGCTCGCTCGCGGTCGGCACATTGACATGGAACTTGTTCATCACGCTGGCGTTCAGCCTGTGGTTGGCCAGCTTGAAGCGCAGCAGGCCGTCGCGGGTCTCCACCTGCAGCTGGCAGTCGCTGTTGCCGAGCCGCTCGCCGTCATCGCCATAGGCAAAGCCGTAGGCGCCGTGCAGCGCCGGGTAGAGGTAGCTCGGCAGCTGACCCTGCGGGTCGTAGTAGCCGACCAGGGTGGTCACCGGCACGCCGAAGGCAGCGGGCTTGCGATCTACCGCCAGATCCGCCGGCGCCCCCTCGTTCCAGCGGCTGCCGTCTGAGGTGTAGCTCTTCTTGAAGCCGCGCGAGACGGTGATCTGCTGGCCGTTGATGAAGAGGGTGCTGTTGTAGCCGGCATTGTGGTCGATGCTGACGATGCGGCCGCGATTGACCGCCGAGGCCGCCGGCAGCTGGATGTTGCGGGTCCAGTTGCCATCCCACATGGCCACCTTGACCAGATCGTACTCGGCCAGCAGGGCGGCCAGCCTGACCTCCCCCAGATCGCTCACCGGCGCGGTGATCTGCTCGGCGAGAGTGACCCGGTGGCGGTAGGGCTCCATCTTCGCCTGGCTTTCGTTCCACTTGCTGAAGCCGGTGGGCGAGCTGGCATCGAACACCGCCTTGCTCTCGAGGAAGCGCTGGATGATGGCCGCCGAGTTGGGGGTGTAGAGGGTGAAGCGGTTGAAGCCGGAGAGCGGCTCGCCGCCGGCCATGGCGTCGAAGCCGAACTTGCGGCCATCAAACGGGGCCTGGCACTGGCCGTCGAGGCAGGCGCTCTGGCCGCTGCGGCTCGCAAAGAAGTTGGGGATGAAGCGGTTCTTGTCGCCATCCCAGCCCCAGGTGGCATTGATCTGGTCGGCGCTGCGGTGCACCGAGCCGGCAAAACCGCCCACGTAGTGGCCGAGGCCGTAGTTGTGGCCCACCTCGTGGCTGAACTCGTTGCCAAGGGAGGCGTCCAGGGTGACGATGCCGCCCCCGCCGGAGCCGCCATGCACCTGCACCCCGTTGGCGTACTTGCCGCGGCTGTTGTGGGCCGCCAGCTGGGCCACCACGTAGGGGTGGCTGCTCTCCCCCTCCCCGGCGGTGCTGTTGATGCCGTAGTTGGCATTGTCGATGCCAAGGGAGATGAGCTCCTTGCCGATGCGCTGGCGCATGGTGCCGCTGTGCCAGCCCCCCTCGCTCGGATCAAAGTCGGTGAGCAGGGTGCCATCCGGCAGCATCACTTCCGGCAGCGCCAGCGGCGCATACTGGCTGACGACGAGGCGGCTGGCGGGAATGGTCTGGAAGTACTCCCGCTGGGCCTCTTTATCTTTGGCAAAGGCGAACTGGTCGCGCGGGCTGGTCAGCATGCCGATGTCGATGGTGTGAATGAGCAGCTCCCCCGGCGCCCCCACCTTGAGGTCGGTCAGCTCGCCGCTCAGATCCCCCTGGCTCAGGCGCAGGGTGAGGCCGGGCATGATCCACTCGGCCGGCAACACGGCGCTCCAGGCGTCGCTCGCATAGGTGATGCCGTTGTTTTCCAGCTCGCCATCGCGGATCCACTGGCCGCGCACGAACTTGAACTGCTGGCTCTGGCCGCGGGAGAGGGTCACCTGACGGCCGCTGAAGTAGACGGTGGAGTTGTAACCAGCATTGGAGGAAAGGCGCACCATCTTGCCCTCCAGGCTCGCATCGCGGGGCAAGAAGATGTCGCGCACCCAGCGGCCGTCGGCGGTCTGGATGGTGACCAGGGCATGGGGTTGCAACTTGCCGAGCAGGAAGGCGCCGCTCGGATCGCTCAGCCTGGCCAGCTCGCTGCTGCTGTTGATGACGGTACTGGTGCCGGGGCCCGGGGTGAAGTCGACCCCCTCCTCCGGCGTCCCCTCCAGGTAGTAGGCGGTCTTGGGCAGGCGGGAAGGCGGCTCCAGCGTGAGGCTGCCGAGCAGCTTGCCGGCGCCGTCGCGGGCCTCGAGCGCCAGCGGCGCCTCGTTGCCGGCCTGCAGCGGGCGCACCAGCAGCAGGCTCTTGCGCAGGGCGGTGAGACGGGGCTGGTTGTCACCCTCCCGCGGATGGGCGGGCAGGATCTGGCTCTGGGCAAACTGGACCCCGGCCAGCAGCGATCCCTGCAGATCGTTCTGCGGCCGGGTGGTGTCAAAGACCATTGGCGTGGGTGGCTGAACGGCGGCCAGCAGCGGGCCGCTTGCCAGGGCTGCGCCGATCAGGCAGGCAAGACGTGTGGTGCATGTGGTCATGGTGGTGCTCTTTTGTTGTTATGGGGGAAAAGGAGGGGCATGCCTGGCATGCCCCTGTGGATGGTGAATTACTTGCAGCTGGCGGCGCCGATGTCCTGCCAGACGTCGTGCTTGCCTGGCTCGTTGCCGCGGGTCCAGTACTGGGCCTTCCACTGGCGACCGTTGTGGCTGGTCACGTCACCTGCGTTGTAGGCGACATTGGCATCCCAACCCAGCTGCACCTGGCTTATCAGCTTCCACTGATCGGCGCTGCGGCTCGGCTCATTGCCCTGGGTCCAGTACTTGGCCTGCCATACCAGCTGGTTGTGGCTCACCTTCTCGCCACCGTTGTAGGTGGTCGCGGCCTTCCAGGCCGGCCAGTTGGAGGCATCCGGATCGGTGGCGTTGCAGTCGCCACCACCGCTGACCGGGGTCACGGTGAGGCGGGTAGCGGCCTGTGCATCCAGTGCGCCGTCGGTCACGGTGACGGTGAGGTCATAACCGGTCTCCACGGTGACGCTGGGGCCGGTCACTACCAGGGTCTTGCTGTTCTGACCGCTGGCGGTGAGCCCGGCCGGCACGCTCCACTGATAGCTCAGGGTGTCGCCATTGGGATCGCTGGCGTTGGCGGTGATGCTCACCTGCTTGCCGGCCTGCACCGAGACCTTGTCCTGCACGGTGACGACCGGCGGCAGGTTCGGCTGTGGCGCCTTGTTGGTGACCACCACCTGATCCTTGGCGCTGAGGTTGTGGTCATCGATCACGGTCAGCTCGAACACCAGGTTCACGTCCTGGCTCACCGCATCGACGGCTACCTTGGCCTTGGCCTGGGTGGCGTCGCTCAGGGTCGCCTTGGGACCGGAGATCTGGGCCCAGCTGTAGCTCAGCACCGCCCCTTCCGGATCGCGGGAGGAGGAACCGTCCAGCACCAGCTCGGCCGGCCCGGTCACCGCGAGATCGCTACCGGCATTGGCCACCGGCGGCTTGTTGACCGGCGGTGTGCTATCGCCGTGGCCCAGCCCCTCGTGCATGGCGTTGAGAATGTCGCCGTTGTCGGCGTCGATTTCCCAGGCGAACATGCCGCCAAGCTGGTTGGCCAGCACGTACTGCCCCTTGGCCTTGACCGAGCGCTCGTCATCGAAGGTGATGAGCTCGCCGGTGGCAGCCTTGAACACGGACGGTGCCTCGGCCACTTCGTCATAGCTGTACTGCCAGTCGCCGGCCATCTTGCCCTTGGCGATGCCGCGATAATCGATGACCCCCTTCTCCCAGATCCCTTCCGCCTCGGTGCCCGCAATCGGGCCGGTGGCGGTGCCAGTGAAGGGGTTGTTGCCCTGATACCCGCTGACGCCGGTCCAGCCGCGGCCATACATGGCGGCCCCCACCACCACCTTGCCGGGCTCGACGCCCTGACCCAGCAGCGCCTTGACCCCCTTGTCGGTGGTGTACTTGGTGTTGGGATCCCAGCTCGACTCGTAGAGCGCGGTCTGGTGACCCAACCCAGTGTTGGTCCAGGCGCCGTTGAAGTCGTAGCTCATCAGGAAGATGTGATTCATGTATTGCTGGGCGGCGCGATAGTCCACCTTGGCAATCTTGTCGCCGCCGGCACTGATGGCGGAGGTGAGCTCATAGGTGCGGCCCGTCTCTGCGCTCAGCTCGTCGAGCATGGCGCGCAGCTCCTTCATCAGCAGAACGTAGGTCTCGCCATCGGAGGGGCTGCCGAGGTTGGGATTGGCCCCGAGGCCACCCGGGAATTCCCAGTCGATGTCCACCCCGTCGAAGAATTTCCAGGTCTGCAGGAACTCCTTCACCGACCCGACGAAGGTGTCGCGTTTGGCCTTGTCACCGAAGAAGAAGAAGGGGTCGGAGAGAGTCCAGCCACCGATGGAGGGGAGGATCTTCAGGTCCGGATAGGCCTTCTTGAGCGCCATCAGGTTGCCGAAGTTGCCCTTGTAGGGTTCGTCATAGGCGGTGAGATTGCCCTGCCCCATCTGGATGGCGGCCCAGGGATCGTGGATGGAGACCTTGAAGTCCTCGCGCCCGGCACAGGAGCGCTGCAGCGCCTCGAAGCTGCCAGAGATCTCTTTGAGGCTGTCGTTGATGCCGTTGCCACCGCAGATCGGGGTGAAGCCATAGAGGATGTGGGTCAGGTTCTGGGCCGGGATCTTGTCCACGGTGAACTTGCGACCATAGACCCCCCACTCCACGTAGTAGGCCCCCATCACCTTGCCGGTCTTGTTGACGTAGGGCTTGTTGTTCTCCTTGAGCGGCGCCTTGAGCGGCAGCAGGTGGCTACCGTCGGTGTCGGCCACCAGGATCTCTTTCTTGTCGGAGAGGGTACAGCCGTCGGCGTTGCACAGGGCCACCTGCATCTGGTAGCGGCCCCCCTGGGTGACCTTGAAGTTGGCGGTGCCGGAGGCGGAGGCGGCACCGGACCACACCTCCTTGCCGTCGAGCAGCACCTTGGCGGTCTGGCCGACATCACCGGACCAGAGGTTCCAGCTCACGCTGACCGGGGCACCATCCTTGTGGACCGTCACCAGCTTGTTGTAGGAGGTGGCGGCCTGGTCCACTTCGACGATGGCGAACTTGGTTTCGCCCCAGCCGATGGTGGGTTTGCCGGGGGCGGCAGCGAAGGCGGAGGAGGCGCAGAGCCCCCCGACGATCAGTGCCAGTACGGAGGGTTTTGGACTTAACATAGTTGAATATCCTTATTTCGTTCTTGGAATAGATAACGAAAAAGGCAACGCAACCTGACAGGTAACGCAGACAACATCGCACCATGGCTTGGCCCATGGACGAAACAACCTGTGGTGGCCCCGCTATCTTAGGTACCGCTGACCCTTAGACCGGAAGCTTTGCGTCCCGGACTTTCGTCCGGTTTGCCTTTTGCACAACTTGATTTGCGATAAAAATAATCGCGACCTG
The DNA here is from genome assembly GCF_040907935.1 of Aeromonas sp. s2. Taxonomy (NCBI): domain Bacteria; kingdom Pseudomonadati; phylum Pseudomonadota; class Gammaproteobacteria; order Aeromonadales; family Aeromonadaceae; genus Aeromonas; species Aeromonas sp. s2. The sequence continues at coordinate 114,443 of NZ_JBFOCR010000008.1, forward strand.
ACTATAAGGGAGTCAAAGGAGAGAGGGCAAACCCCTGATTGATTATTAATAAGTCACTTTTTACCGATTTTGAGCCTCAAACGAGAAGAAAAGGCACATTTCCGGGTCGGAAAGTGCCGATCTTGCCACTTGGGGGCCGCCGATTAAAAATCGGACGAATTCCCGGATTCGTGATCACCATCAAGTTTGGCCGGCCGCAAGATGCTGTTCATCAGCGCCCGCAACTTGAGCGGTTTGACCGGTTTGCTGATGTAGCCGTAGCCGTGTTCCCGGATCTGCGCCTGCAGCTCGCTCTTGCGATCCGCGCTGATGATGATGCCGCCGATATGGTTGCCGTGGGCCAGACGCAGCATGTGCAGCGCCTGCAATCCGGTCTTGCCGTCGTCCAGATGGTAATCGGAGAGCACCAGCTGCGGCAGGAAGCCGCCGGCGATAAGATCCTCCGCCTGGGCCTGGCTCTGGGCGCACACCACCTCGCAGCCCCAGCGCCCCAGCAGTGACTGCATGGCGATCAGGATATCGCTCTCGTTGTCGATGCAGAGCACCCGGATCCCCTCCAGCTGGCTGTCGCGCTGGGCAGGGGCCGCCACCTGCGTCGTTGCGACAGGACGGGTCGCCAGGTTGAGGGTGACGGCAAACACCGAGCCCGCCCCCGGCCAGCTGCGCAGGGTCAGGTTGTGGCCGAGCACCAGGGCGATGCCGCGAGCGATGGCAAGGCCGAGCCCCAGCCCCTGCTCCCGCGCGGTGCGGGAGTGATCGAGGCGGGAGAACTCGTCGAAGATCGCCTCCTGCTTGTCGGCCGGAATGCCGGGGCCGTTGTCCCACACCTCGATGCGCACCTTGTCGCCGAGCCGGCGACAGCCGAGCAGCACCCGGCCGCCCGGGTTGTAGCGAAACGCGTTGGTGAGGAAGTTTTGCAGCACCCGCCGCAGCAGGCGCACGTCGCTGTAGACCGCGAGGCTGCTCTCCACCACCGAGAACTGGATCTCCCCCGCCTGCGCCAGTACCCCGAACTCCGCCTTGAGGTTGTCGAACACGTCGCGCAGGACGAAATCCAGTTTCTTGGCCTTGAACTTGCCCGCTTCGAGGCGCGAGATGTCGAGCAGATCGGTGATGAGATCCTCGGTCGCCCCCAACGCATCGTCGATGTGGCGGGCGATGCGGGCCGGCTCGTCCGCCGGCGGCAGCATCTCCAGCAGGGAGGAGGTGAACAGCTTGGCGGCGTTGAGGGGTTGGGTCAGATCGTGGCTCACCGCCGCCAGGAAGCGGCTCTTGGAGTGGTTTGCCCGCTCCACCTGCTGGTTCACCAACAGCAGCTGACGGTTGAGCTCGGAGAGCTCGTGGGTGCGCTCGGCCACCCGCGCCTCCAGGTGTTCGTTGGCCTCGCGCAGCACCCGCTCGGCGTCGCGAAACGGGGTGATGTCGGTAAAGGTCATCACGAAGCCGCCCGCCGGCATGGGGTTGCCCTGCATCTCGATCACCCGGCCATCGGGGCGCTCGCGGGCCGAGATGTGCTGACTGCCCCGCTGCATGAAGGCGACTCGCCGCGCCACCTGGGCCTCCACATCGCCGGGGCCGCACAGCCCCTGCTGGGCGTTGTAGCGGATGATCTCCTCGATGGGGCGACCCACCTGGATGAGGCCGGGGGGATAGTGGAACAACTCGATGTAGCGCCGGTTCCAGGCCACCAGCTTGAGTTCCCGGTCCACCACCGAGATCCCCTGCCCCATGTGTTCGATGGCCCCCTGCAGCAGGCCGCGGTTGAAGCGAAACACGTCGGAGGCCTCGTCCACTATGGTGGCGATCTCTTCCAGCTGCATGTTGCGCCCCTGCAGGGCCGAGGCCAGCACCAGCCGCGCGGACGAGGTGCCGAACACCCCGGCCAGCAGCCGCTCGGTGTGGGCGATCAGCTCGGCGGAGGCCTGCATCTGGGGCGCCAGGGTGCCGCCCCGCTCGCCGGCGAAGCGGCCGAAGGCGCGCTTGACCCGGCTCGAGCCGACGAAGCGGGCCGCCAGCATCTCCAGCTCCTTGACCGAGACCCGCGCCTGATAGAGCGCCGTGGTGTCGCGGCTCGGCTTGCCGACGAAGTTGGCCGCCTGCAGCCGCTCGCTGACCGCCGGACGGGAGAGCAGGGAGCCCGCCACATAGCCGACCAGGTTGAGCAACAGGCTGAGGAAGATGCACCAGGCCCCCAGGCTCAGGTCGCGCACCGCAGGCCAGTCGGGCGGCGCCAGCAGGGTCGCCAGCGGCGAGCCGGCCAGCAGGCCGCTCTCCGCCAGCAGGGTGGCGAACCAGAGGCTGACCCCGAGGGCGAGGCCAAGGTAAACCCCCTTGCGGTTGCCGTGCCGCCAGTAGAGACCGAGCAGCAGGGCCGGCGCGAACTGGGCCACCGCGCCAAACGACAGGTAGCCGATGCGCGACAGGCTGGTGAGATCCCCGAGCCAGAGGTAGAGCCCCCAGGCCGCCAGCAGGATCAGCAGGATGGCTCCGCGGCGCACCTGCAGCAGCAGGCGCACCAGCCGCTCATCGCGCCCCTGCTGCCAGAAGCGGCGCAGCAGCACCGGCAGCACCAGATCGTTGCTGACCATGATGGCCAGCGCGATAGTGCAGACGATCACCATGCCGGTGGCCGCCGAAGTGCCGCCGAGAAACGCCAGCAGCGCCATGCCGTCGAACCCGAGCGACATGGGGAGGCTGATCACATAGGTATCCGAGGCCATGCCGGCCCCCACCCACTGCTTGCCCGCCAGCGCCAGCGGCCAGATGAAGAGTCCCATCATGAACAGGTAGAGCGGGAACAACCAGCGCGCCCAGTGCAGATCCTGGCCCTGGTTGTTCTCCACCACGGTCACGTGAAACTGGCGCGGCAGGCAGATGACGGCGCACATGGCCACCAGGGTGTAGATGGCGAGCTCCAGCAGGCTGCCCGGCGTCACCGCCACCACCGCATCGAGAAAATCGCTGGCCACCAGGGTGCGGGCCTGGCTCGGCTTGCTGAGGATGAGCCAGAGCGCGAAGCTCCCCACCGCCATGAAGGCGAGCAGCTTGACCACGGATTCGAAGGCGATGGCCACCACCATGCCGCGGTGGTGCTCGGTGGCGTCCAGATGGCGGGTGCCAAACAAGATGCTGAACAGAGCCAGCAGCAGGGCCACCCCAAGGGCCAGCCCGGCGGTATTGCCGGTGGGGCCGGCGGGCACAGGGTTGGCCATCAGCAGATCCAGCCCGGTGACGATGGCTTTGAGCTGCAGCACCAGGTACGGAAGTATGCCCATGATGGCGATCAGCGCGATCACCATGGCCAGACGCTGGGACTTGCCGTAACGGGCGGCGATGAAGTCGGCGATGGAGGTGATGTGCTCGCGCTTGGCCACCAGGATGAGGCGAGCCAGCAAGCGCCAGCCGAACAGAAACACCAGCATGGGGCCCAGATAGATGGGCACGGGCGACCAGGGCGACTCGCTGGCCTGGCCCACGGTGCCGAAGAAGGTCCAGGAGGTGCAGTAGACCGCCAGCGACAGGCTGTAGAGCAGGGGCTGGCCCTGGAGGCGACGCCGTTTGTTCTTGTCCGCCACGTAGGCGATCAGAAACAGCAGCCCCAGGTAGGAGAGCGACAATCCGATCAGCAACCATCCCTGGTGCATCTGTAACCTCTTGTCCGTGTTGAAGATTCAAGCGCAGCAGCAGCCAGTCTAGAGAGCTGCCCGGAAAATGTCATCTCCTTATTGCGGCGAGAATTTATCGTTTTTCAATAAAAAACGGTTGAATAAATATCGAAAAACGATAAACATCAGTCTGTGTTTATTGATAAACGATAACTCGGCGCTACGCGTGGCCCACCCTTTCACTCAAAGAGGTAAGCGATGAAACACAACAAGCTCGAACGCATGAGCAGCCTGATCGAATGGATCCTTCTGGCTACCCTGCTGGCCACCCCCGTCCTGACGGTCATGGGGGTCTGGTCACACCTGATCGGCGGCAGCGACTACCTGCAGCAGGAGCTGCAAGAAGCGCTGAATGTGGAAGATAGCTCGGTGCTCGGCAAGGTGCCCCTGACCACGGAATCGCTCCCGCAGGCCAGCACCCAGCCTGCCGTTGCCGACTATCCCCTCACCCTGGGAACCCGCCTGCTGGGCACCCTGGTGATGCTGCTGCCGGATCTGGTGTTCATGCTGATGCTGTGGCAGCTGCTCCAGCTGTTTCGCGGCTACCGGCAGGCCATGCTGTTCACCTTCAGCCAGATCCGTCGCTACCAGTGGATCGGCCTGCTGCTCTGCGTCAGCTTCGTCACCAAGATCGGCACGACGCCGCTGCTGGACATAGTGCTCACCCTGCCGGGACCCGAGCTGCACGGCAAGATCAACATCAGCTCGTCGGACTTCCAGCTGCTGCTGGCCGGGCTGATCGTCTCGGCACTGGCCCTGGTGATGCGCGAGGCCAAACTGCTGGCCGATGAACAACAACTGACGGTGTGAGGATCCCATGCCCATCATCATCCGACTCGATGCCCTGCTGGCCGAACGCAAGATGACCGCCCGCGAGCTGGCCCTGCGGGTCAACATCACAGAGGCCAACCTCTCCATCCTGAAAAACGGCCATGCCAAGGCGGTTCGCTTCTCCACCCTGGAGGCGATCTGCCGCGAACTGGGCTGCCAGCCCGGGGATCTGCTGGCCTTCGAGGAGGAGCGTTGATCCCCTATGAGTCGCCATCTCACCCTGTGTGCCCTGTGGTTGCTGCCGCTGTGGGCCTGCGCCGCCGATGACACCAGCGGCCCCCGCTACCACATTGAGCAGGGCAGCCGTGCCAATGAGTTGCAGGTACGCCTCACGATGCAGGGCAATCCCCCTTTTACCCTGCTCCCCCCTCGTCAGTTGCCGGGCAGCACCGCGCCGGTTTCACCCAAGCTGGTCTGTCTTGCAGACAGCCAGCCGGTGGCCCTCAACCAGCCCTTCTCCTGCCAAGAGGTCGGCTGGCAGGTAACCCTCACTCCGGCGCCAGCCCTGGGGGCCGATGCCTCGGCCCAGGCATCGCTGCTGTTTGCCCCCAATCGGTGGCTATTGACCGAATGGGGCAATCTGGTGCGCCAGCAAGGGAGTCGCCAAGGGGAAGTCTGTCTGCCGGATGGCAGTTGCCAGCCGCTGCCGGACCTCAACCAGCCGCCGCTGATCCTGCCATTTGGTCTGGCCACACTGCCCGTCACCGAACGGGATCCCAGGCTGCTGCTCAGCCATGACGAGACGGCCAATCAGCTCGATATGCCTGCCCTGCAGCAACAATTGAACGAGATCATCGACTATCTCGCCTTCCAGCTCGATGTCACCCCGCCCACTCACCCGTGGCGGCTGGTGTGGCTGGGGCGGGATGTGGCGACCCGCTCCCTCGGCGGCGCCGCCGGGGATCAGGTGTTTGTCGCCAACTACCCCACCAGGGATGGCAAACCGACGCCACAGGCGCCACTGCGTCTGCTGCGCACCTCCGCCCACGAGGCGGTGCACATCCTCAGCACCGCGCCACAGCCCACCTGGGTCAACGAGAGCCTTGCCGAGTACCTTGCCATCAAGGCGCTGCGCCGCTTTCGGCTGCATCAGGTCACGGCGGTCAACGAGCTGGCCGAACGGGGCAAGCAGTTGCCCCATGGCGAGAGCGGCCTCTATCGGGCGGCCCGCGAGGTGATGGCAGGGGATCGATCCTATTACCCGCTCTTTTACGTCAAGGGGAGCGCCTTCTGGGAAACCCTGGACAGGGAGCTGCAGCACAATGACGCCACCCTGGCCCGGCTGCTGCCCCAGCTGGGCTGGCTGCCGGATGGTCGCTTTGATACCGCATCCAATGAGCTGCTTGCTGGCACCATAGGCTCGGATACCTGGCGCCGCCTGAGCCGCCACTATCTTGGCGAAGCGCGGTAACGCCGCACGCCGCAACGAAAAAGGGAGAGCCATGGCTCTCCCTTTTGCTGCGTGATGATTCAGACGGGTCGGTATCAGACCGGGACATGCCCCTGCCCAGACGGCGCAGCTGGGCGCAGGCGCAGCACGAACACCGGCAGTACCACCAGCACCATCAGGAAGAAGATGCTGCCTCCCAGCGGTTCGTAGAGCAGACCGCACAGGGTCATCAGGGCGGCCACCGTCATGCCGAGCCCCAGCGCCGCATAGAGCGCCTGGGTCGGGATCAGCTGCTCGGCCGGCAGCTGGCGGGTCATGAAGCGCACGGCGCCGAGGTGGCTGACGCAGAAGGTAACCGCATGCAGCAGCTGGCCCGCCACTAGCACCAGGATCTCGGTGGAGGCTCCAAGCAGGATCCAGCGCACCACGCAGCCCAGCGCCCCCACCAGAAACAGAGTCTGGGCGCCGAAGCGGTTGAGGAAGCGCTTGTCGGCGGCGAACATGCCGATCTCCGCCACCACCCCCAGCGCCCACAGATAGCCGATGGTGGTGCCGCTGTAGCCCGCCGCCTTCCAGTGAATGGCGCTGAAGCCGTAGTAGGCGGCGTGACTGCCCTGCAGCAGGGCCGAGATCAGCAGGAAGCGGCGCACCTGGGGAGACTTGAGGGTATCGAGCAGGGAGGCCTTAGCCCGCTCGCCCTGAATGTCCCGCGGCGCCGGGTGCAGCGGCAGCCAGCTGAGCAGCAGCATCAGCAGCAGCCCGGCCACCATGGTGTGCAGCACCCACTCGCTGCCAAAATTCCCCACCAGGGCCCCCACCAGGGTCGAGGCGACGATGAAGGCAAAGGAGCCGCACAGGCGCACCTTGCCGTAGTCGAGGTGCGCCTGCACCACCATGCGGGTGGCCAGCGCCTCCCCCACCGGCATCAGGGTCGGGTAGATGAAGTTCGCCACCAGGGTCAGTCCCACCAGCCACCAGAGGTTGTGGCTGAGATAAAAGCCGAGGAAGGCCAGCAGACTGAGCAGGCAGAGCAGGCGGGTGACCGGCAGCAGGTGCCCCGCCCCCTTGATCTGCCCCATCACCATCAGGTTGCCGGCAAAGCGGATCGCCATGCCGGCACCGAGCAGCAGGCCTATCATCTCGGCGCTCACCCCGATCCCCTCCAGCCAGAGCGACCAGAACGGCAGATAGGCACCATAGACAAAGTAGAAAGCACCAAAAAACAGGGCTAACCAGAAGAAGGCGGGCATAGGTCCTCGGCAAGGGGGAAGATGGGGCACAAATGATAACCGATTTGCCGGTGGGGATCCTGCGATCCCGGGTGGGAAGCCACGCAGATAATAATGAAAAACATCAATAAAATTGAACTATTGGCGCAAGACCGGTGTCTATCGAGTAACACCTCCTCCTGGTTAGTGTTGCAATCCTTCCACCCGCCACCGGCGGGTTTCTTTTTGGCCGTTCGCTTGCGCCATGAAAAAGGGGCCCGCAGGCCCCTTGTCGTGATGGGTATTCATCAGAACACGTACTTGACCCGTGCACTCAGGTTGCGGCCCGGCTCGGTCTTGTTGCTGGTGCTGGCACTGGCGCTCTGCCCCGTGATGCTCTCGTAGTTGACGTACTCCTTGTCAAACAGGTTGAAGACGCCCACGTTGAACTGCAGGTCCTGCACCGGCTTGAACTGGGCGTAGATGTCCACCACGCCCCAGCCCGCGCTCTTGATGTTGTCGTTGCCCTTGGCATCCTTGCCCACCTTGCTCATGTCGTCGGCAAAGCGCAGGGCGGTGTTGATGTTCCAGTTGGGCTGCTCCAGTCGTACCCCCAGGGTCCCCTTGAGCGGGCTCAGGCTGTTGATGTAGTTGCCGTCGCCATCCTTGCCCTCGATGTAGGAAAGGTTGCCCCAGACGTTGACCAGATCGTTCAGCCAGTAGTCCGCCTTGGCCTCGGCCCCCTTGGTGGTGGCCTTGTCCAGGTTCTGGTACTGGTAGACGGCGGTGCGCCCTTCGGTGCTCACCTGGCCCAGCTCGATGAAGTCGTCGTACTTGTTGTAGAAGGTGGCCACTTCATAGCTGAAGCCGCCGGCGCTGCCGCGCACCCCCAGATCGATGCCGTCGCTGCTCTCGGGTTTGAGGTTGGTGTTGGGCTCGATGCGATAGCCGTACGCCTGATGGTTCAGGGTGGAGAAGGCGTTGTCATACATGGGGGTCTTGTAGCCGTGGCTGTACTGGGCGAACAGGTTGGCCGCCTCGTGCGCCTTGAATACCAGCCCCAGCTTGGGCGAGAACTCCCCTTCGGAGAAACGTTTGAGGTTCTCGCCCGTGTAGGCGGGATCCTGATCCGGGTTCATCCGGTAGTAGTCATAGCGGGCCCCCGGCGTCAGCACCCAGCGCTCGCCAAACTTCAGCTCGTCAAACGCCCACAGGGCGCCGTGCTCTGTGGTGGTGGAGGGGAAGCTCAGCTCGCTGTAGCCTTCAAAATCCCCCGGCACGGTCGGCGCCTTGAAGCGGGTCCGTTCGTTGTCGGTGTGCTCATACTCCAGGCCCCAGGCCAGCCGCTGACTATCCAGCGCCTTGCTGAACTTCAGCTGGGCGCCCAGGCTCTTCTGCTCGAAACCGTTGTGATCCAGCGAGTTCTTGGTCACATAGGGGTTGGTCGGCCGCACCGGGTATTTGGATGAGGCGTACTGATCCATGGTCTGCTTGGTGCGGGCGTAGTAGATCTTGCTGTCGATGCGATCGACCCAGGGCGCCTGCAGGGCGATGCCGTGATCCAGCACCAGCGACAGGTTGTCGGTATCCTTGTCGGTGATCGGCTGGTTGAAGACAGAGCCGGCCTTGGTGAGGTCGACCGCGTCGGGGTCCTGACCCTCGGTAAAGTAGTCGACGGTCAGCTTGAGGAACTGGCTATCGCTCAGGTTCCACTGGCTCTTGAACAGCAGCGCCTGACTGACGATGTCGAACTCGTTCTTGTCGCTGTCGTAGTTCTGGGTCACCCCGCCGTCACGCCAGGTGTAGCGCAGCAGGTTTTCCAGCTCGCCGGTACGCAGGGCACCGGTAAAGCCCGCCATCTTCTGGTGGCTGCTGGAGGCATAACCGGAGGTGGCGTCCAGATAGCTGTCGCGCCCCTTGAGGAAATCCGCCGCATCCTTGGTGGTGATGGCGATGACGCCGCCCAGCGCATCGGAGCCGTAGGCGGCCGAGGCCGGCCCCTTGACCACCTCGACCTGCTTGATCATGTCGGTGTCGAAATAGCTCTGGCCCACGCCGCCGTTCTTGTAGGCGTCGTTCTCGCGCACGCCGTCGCGCACTATCTTGACCCGGTTCTCGCCCATGCCGCGAATGATGAAGGTCTGGGCATCGCCGGCACCGCCGAGGGCGGTGACGCCCGGCTCGTAACGGAACAGGTCGGCGACGTTGCTCACCACCTGCTCTTCAATCTGTTCGGCGGTAATGACCGAGATGGGACCGGAGACATCTTCCAGTTTCTGCTCCATCCGGGAGCCACTGACCACCATGACGTCATCTGCTTTCTTGTCCACCGCGAAAACCGGGGAAGCGAGGCCGGCCGCCACGGCAAGGGCGACCAGCGATAGGGTGTTGTTATGGGCCACTGCAAATCCTTATTGAGAACTGTTATCAAACAGCAGGCATCTTACTCACCTCTCAACAAAGATCAATAATAAACGGAATCATTCTCATTTTCTTTTGTCATAATTAGGTTCTACACTACGCCCCTCTGTTTTCCCGCCCGCCATGCTGCCATTGTATGGTGCAGGTACCTCATCGCTGCGAGACACCCATGACCCGACTTCTGCCCCTGCTCACCCTGCCCCTGCTGCTGGCCGCCTGTGCCACGACGGCCCCCGTCAACGATGCCGGCACCCTCTATCACTATCAGCTCAAGGCCACCCAGGGGGATGCGCTGACCCTGGAGCAGGCCCTGACCCGGGTGGCGGATGCCGACATAGTGCTGGTGGGCGAGCTGCACACCCACCCGGCGGTGCACCTGCTGCAGGCCAGAATGCTGGCGGGTCTGGCCGACACGGCGCAGGCAGACGGCCGCCCCCTGGTGCTCTCCATGGAGCAGTTCAGCCGCGCCGATCAGCCGGTGCTGGATGCCTACCTCGCCGGTCGCATCGGCGAGGCCGCCCTCATTCGCGACGGCAACGCCTGGCCCAACTACCCGAGCGACTATCGCCCGCTGGTGGAGTTCGCCAAGGCGCACCACCTGCCGATCATCGCCGCCAATGCCCCCAAACCGCTGGTGAGCTGTGTCGGCCAGGAGGGGCCAGCCTGGCTGGATCAGCTGCCCGCCAGCCGTCGCAGCCAGCTGGCCCGCACCCTCACCCTCGGCGATGACCCCTATCGCCAGAAATTCATGGCCTCGCTCCATCATGGGGATGCCGACGGCAACGCCCGCCGCTTTGCCGCCCAGACCAGCTGGGACGACACCATGGCCGAGAGCATGGTGGATTACCTGCGCAGCCACCCGGGCCGGCGCATCATGCACATCGCCGGCAACTTCCACGTGGAGGGGGGACTGGGGCTGGCTAGCCGCATCGCCAGCCGCAACCCGGCCCTCAAGGTGGCGCTGGTCGTGCCTGAGCTGACGGCGCCGCAAGCGGGCAAGGAGCAAGCAGCGGCAGCCGGCCGGGTGGCCGACGTGCGGGTCGGCATCGCCCCCCTGCCGGAACGCTGGCTAAATGCCGATGAAATGAAGCAAGATATGGGCGCACTGCATCAATCCCGCAGTCGTGACTGCAGCCAGTGGCTGCAACCCTGACCTTGCGTCTGAGGAGCCCAGTGGCTGCCACCCTGACAAACAATTGCCCAAGGATTTCATATGGATGTGTTACTGGTCATCGACATGCAACAGGGGCTGTTCACTCAGCCTCGCCATCAGGACGCCCAGGTCATCGCCAATATCAATCGATTGGCCGAGCGCGTGCGGGCAGAACAGGGTCGTGTCATCTATGTGCAGCACGATGCCCCTGGTTCCGAAGTGGATCCCGCCAGTCCTGGCTGGCAGCTGCACGCCGATCTCGCCCCAGAGGGGCATGACAGCCGGGTGCGCAAGACCGCCTGCGACAGCTTTCTCGACACCGAGCTCGGTTTTCTGCTGGCGGAGCAGCCGGTAGACAGGCTGCTCGTCTGTGGCTGTGCCACCGATTTTTGCGTCGACACCACATTGCGCAGCGCCGCCGCCCGCGGTTTCGAGGTGGTGGCGGTGACCGACGCCCACACCACGGCGGACCGGCCCCACCTGAGCGCGGAGCAGATCATCGAGCACCATCACTGGATGTGGCGTCACCTCAGCCTGCCAAAAGGCAGAAGCGTGACCCTGCTCACGACGGATGAGCTGCTCGGCGCCACCCAACCCGAGCCGGCATGTTAATCTGCCCGCTTTGAAGCGATCACCCGATTGGAGTCTTGTGTGCGTCTACTCTCTGCCGTTGCCTTCACGCTGCTGTTACCGGCAATCACCGCCTGCTCCGGCTTGCCGGGGCGCCAGCCGGATGGCCCGGCCCCCCTGTTCAGGACCCACATCAACGAGGAGGGGAGCAAGCGCTTCACCTTCGAGGCCGCCCCGCTCGATACCCTGCCCACCCGCCTGCAGAACGATGACGGCAGCAGGCTGAGCAGGAACAAGAGCCTGCTGGAGCGGCGCGAAGCGCTGCAGGATGCCCAGCTCACCCAGGCGCTGGCCGAGCGCAAATATTGCCGCGAAGGCTACATAGTGCTCAGCCAGACTTCCTGGAAGATCCGGGGCGAGTGCAACGAGACCGCCACCCGGGCCGACCGCGACGCCTTTCCCAACAAGGCCTCCTGGCAGGATTGAGGGAAAACCGTCCATAAAAAAACGGGCAGCCCCAGGGCTGCCCGTTTTGTCATCCTGGCGATCCGTGCGGATCAGACCGGCGCGTCGGCCGAGCTGGTCAGCTCGGCGCCATTGTCGATGCGCTTGTGCCCTTCCACCAGGTGGACGAAGTCCACCAGTTCGTCACCGGAGACCCGGAACGCCTGGCCGAAGCCCTTGACGAACAGCCCCTGCTCGGGCTTGAGACGAAACAGCACGAAATCCTTGAGGTTGGAGAGCCCTTTGACTATCTCGCCAAAGCGCCCTTCCAGCGCCGCCACGGCCTTCTCCCAACGCACGTCGTCGCGGGCCACCACTTCGGCCAGCGCATCGAAGGTGAGGCGTTTGCGGGCAAACAGCTCGCGGGCCCCGTTCTCGTCCTCGATCAGCATCAGCGACACCTTGGGCACCTGTTGCAGGTTGCGGGCGTGGCGGGCGATCTCGGAGATGAGCACATAGTAGCCATCTTCCTGCAGCACGAAGGGGGCATAGCTGGCATTGGGGTTGCCTTCACTGTCCACCGTCGCCAGCTGCAGGGTGCGGCAACCGTCGCGAAACTCGCGGATCTCCGGTTGCAGGCGGTTCTGCAGACGCTCCTGACGTTCACTCATGCTTTGACTTCCTCTTGATACTGGTGGCGCAGGGCCATGAAGCGTTCCACCTGGGCCGGCAGCAGCTGACGCTGCTCGTCACGCCCCAGATAGACCTTGAAAATGCAGCGACCGCTGTGGCCGAAGAACTGGAAGGAGTGTCCCTCCTTGCCCATGAACAGCTTGCTGACCAGGGCAATACCGACCACGTTGTCGAGCTTGAGGTGGCCGTGCATCTCGCCGTCACGCCCCATCAGGTTGTAGTAGCCACGGGCGCTCTTGCCGCGGGGGAAGGGGGCCTTCACCTCGAAGATGGAGCCGTCGGATTCGACGATGGTGGTCACCTGGCCCCAGTCGGCCAGATCCGCCAGCAGGGCTTCTGCCTGCTCGGCGGGCACCAGGGTAACCAGCTCGGCCGGCAGGTGGCGCACCACCTCCCATTCGCTGACGGCCAGCTCGGCGGCGATGGTGGACGGGTGAGCGCCGGGATCTTGTGCCAGCAGCCCATGAATGCGTTGTGCAATGCTCATCGGTTCTCCCTTGGGATGCCTGCGGCATCCCTGTTCTGTCATGGCGGATACTGTAATGAAGGCCCCAAACCAATGCAATTGATAATCGCTTTCATTCTCAGTGCATTTTTTTCGACGGCTTGATATTCTCGGCGGCAATCCCACTTCATTCACCCTTCGGAGGTTAGCATGGGCCGTCGTTTTGCCCTCGCACTCAGCCTGCTCGGCTGCTCAGCCCTGTCCCTGCCCACTCTGGCGCAGGAACGTATCGTCAGCATAGGCCCGGCCACCACTGAACTCATTCTGGCTCTCGGGGGCGAGCAGAGCCTCATCGCCACCGACATCAGCAGCCCGGAGCCGAAGAACCTGCCGCGGGTTGGCTATCACCGCGCCCTCGCCGCCGAAGGGATCCTGAGCCTGGCGCCGACCCGGCTGGTCGGCAGCGACGAGATGGGACCGCCGCCCGCCCTGGAGCAGCTGCGCCGGGCCGGGGTCGCGGTGGACGTACTGCCCACCGCCCCCACCCTCGCCAACCTCAATCAACGCATCGATACCCTGGCCGCCCTGCTCAAGGACCCGGCCGCCGGCACCCGCCTGAAGGCCGAGATCCAGGCCCAGAGCGAGCAGCTGGCCGCTCAGGCCAAGCAGAACAAGCCGCTCAAGGTGGTCTTCCTGCTGCTGCACAAGGGCCAGCCCACCAGCATCGCCGGCGGCAACACCACCGCCAGCGCCCTGCTCACCCTGGCCGGTGGCGTCAACCCGGTGGCCCAGCTGCAAGACTACAAGCCCGTCTCCACCGAATCCCTGATCGAGCTGCAGCCCGATCTGGTGCTGGTGAGCGGCCGCGACTGGCAGCAGTATCAGGATCCTGAAACCGTGCTGAGCCAGGTGCCCGCCCTTTCCGCCACCCCGGCCGGCAAGAACAGGGCCATCCACGCCATCGACGGCCACGCCCTGCAAGGGGGGCTCAGCCTCACCTCGCTGCAGCAGGCCAGCCAGATCGCCAAGTGGATCAAGCTGGGTTCATGATGCGTCTGCCACTGCCCTGGCTGCTGTGCCTCACCGGCGGCGCACTGGCGCTGCTGCTGGTCGGATCCTTGGCCACCGGCCCCATGGCCCTCTCTTTTGGCGAGAGCCTGCGTGCCCTGTTCGCCGGCCAAGGGAGCGGAATTGAGGCCCACAAGCTGCTGATCGTGCAGGAGATCCGCCTGCCGCGCACCCTGCTTTGCATCGCAGTGGGGGGGATTCTCGGCCTCTGCGGCGCCGTGATGCAGGGGCTGTTTCGCAACCCCCTGGCCGACCCCGGCATCATCGGGGTCTCCGGCGGGGCGGCGCTCGGCGCGGCGCTGGCCATCGTGCTGCTGGCCCCCCTCGGCCAGCAGTGGCAGAGCCTGCTCGGCATCGGCCTGCTGCCCCTGCTCGCCTTTCTCGGCGGCGCGCTGACCACCACCCTCGTCTATCTGCTCGGCACCCGGGAGGGGGGCACCTCGGTCACCGTCATGCTGCTGGCCGGGGTGGCCGTCACTGCGCTGTCCGGCGCCGTGATCGGCCTGCTCACCTATCTCGCCGACGATCAGATGCTGCGCAACCTGAGCCTGTGGCAGATGGGGTCGCTGGCGGCGGGCAAGCCGGTGGACGTGGCGCTGGCGCTGCTGACCCTGGTTGCCCTGCTCATTCTGTTCATGCGCGATGCCAACCCCCTCAACGCCCTGCTGCTGGGTGAAGGGGAGGCCCGCCACCTCGGCATCCAGGTACAGTCCCTCAAGCGGCGGCTGATCCTGTTCACCGCCGCCGGGGTCGGCGTGGCGGTGGCAGTGGCCGGCATGATAGGTTTCGTCGGTCTGGTGGTGCCGCACCTGGTGCGGCTGCTGGCTGGCCCCAACCATGTCCGGCTGCTGCCGCTCTCCGCCCTGCTCGGGGCCGCCCTGCTGCTGGGCGCCGACATACTGGCCCGCACCCTGCTGGCACCGGCCGAGATGCCGGTCGGCATTATCACCGCCCTGCTGGGCGCCCCCTTCTTCATCTGGCTGCTGGTCAAGGGCCGCCGCACCCTTTAACCGGAGGACTCATCTTGTCAGCTTCATCGACCCTGCTGCACTGTCGCCAGCTCAGCCTCAGCCGGGGCGGCCGCCCCATCCTGGACAGGCTCGACCTCAGCCTGCAGGCGGGCAGCCTCACCGCCCTGCTCGGCCCCAACGGCGCCGGCAAGAGCTCGCTGCTCAAGTGCCTCACCGGCGAGCTGGAACATGAGGGGGAGATAGATCTGTTTGGCCGGGAGCGGCGGGAGTGGGCCGGCAACGAGCTGGCCCACCGTGTCGGCGTGTTGCCGCAGAGCTCGTCCCTGAATTTCCCCTTCCTGTGCGAAGAGGTGGTGGCCATGGGCCGACTGCCCCACAGCGAGCCGGCCAGCCGGCGCGACGAGATAGTGCGGGCCGCCATGACCCATGCCGGGGTGGATCATCTGGCCGGCCGCCTCTATCCCGGCCTCTCCGGCGGGGAACGCCAGCGGGTGCAGTTCGCCCGGGTGCTGGCCCAGATCTGGCAGGCCCCGGAGGAGCCGCAACAAGCGCGGCTGTTGCTGCTCGACGAGCCCACCTCGGCGCTCGATCTCAAGTACCAACACCAGCTGCTCACCATGGCCCGCGCCCTCGCCGCCCGCCATACCGCCGTGCTGGTGGTGTTGCACGACCTCAATCTGGCGGCCCGTTACGCCGACCGGCTGGTGATGCTGGAGCAGGGCAGAGTGATGGCCGACGGCACCCCGCGCGAGGTGCTGACGCCTGATCTCATCGACCGGCTCTACGACTACCCGGCCCGGGTGATCACAGACCCGCAGGGGATGTATACCGTCGTCCTGTAGGGCGATTTCTCGCTCATACTGCAAGGGTGTCAATCACGGATGCTTGCCCCATGCCTGCTCGTCTGCTGTTGCTCTGGCTCCTCTCCCCTCTCTGCGTTGCCGCCCCCCTGCGTCTGGTCGTCCAGGAGTTTGCTCCCTACAGCTTCATGGGCAGTGACAACCAGCCGACCGGCGCCATGGTGGACATGGTGAAAGAGGCGTGCAGCTACTGGCCTGAGGGGTGCCAGATCACGCTGCGCCCCAATCTGCGGGCCAGAAAAGAGCTGGATCTGGGGGAAGTGGACGGCATGTTTCCGCTCGCCTGGAGCGATGCCAGGGCAAAGACGCTGAGCTACTCGGTACCGCTGTGCAAGGCGAGCTGGGGCATCTTTGCCCACGTCGATGAAATTGACGCGCCGCTGACTCTGGCTCGCCTTGGTCACGCACGGATCGGGGTGACCAGAGGCTCCTTCAGCGAGACCTTGCTGCGCCAGCTGGACGACACCCTGCACCAGCAGGGGATCCCCCCGATGCAGCTGGAACTCAACGTCAACGATGATTATGCGAATCTGCTCAAGATAGAGCGGCAGGGGCGCTACAACCTCTACTTCTCCAACCTGGATGTGGCCCTCTATCGACTCAACCTCAGTGGCGCCTCGAAGATCAGGCTATGGCAGAAGAGTCACGAGGCGAACTACTACATCGCCTTCAACCGCCAACGCATGAGCGAGGCGCAGCTGGCAGCCTTCAACCAGATCCTGATCCGGCTGGAAGCCCAGGGCAATCTGCTGCGGCACAGGGTGCACTGGGGCCTCTCCTCACCGCTGCCCGATCATCGGCTGCACACCCTTTTTCCACCCGGTTCACAGAGGCCTCACGCCAACTGATAGCGACCCGGCTTGTGGTTGAGTGTCAACACCAGGTTACAGATGATGGCCGCCACCACGGAGAGGGCCAGGATCCAGGGCTGCACCACGAAGAAGGAGGCGATGACGATGGTGCAATCCAGCCCCATTTGCAGCTTGCCGGCGCGGATGCCGAAGCGATCCTGGATAAACAGCGCCAGGATGTTGAAGCCGCCCAGGCTCGATTTGTGGCGAAACATGATGAGCAGCCCCATGCCGATCAGGGTGCCACCGATGAGCGCCGCGTAGACCGGCTCAATCTTGCCTATCTGCAGCACGGCATTGAGGTGATCCGTCATGAAGGAGACGGTCGCCACCGAGACGAAGGTGTTGAGGGTGAAGCGCGGCCCCATCCTGAGCCAGGCCAGGGCATAGAAGGGCAGATTCATGCCGAAGAACAGCAGGCCGAAGCTCAGCCCGGTCACCTGCTGCAGCAGCAGTGCCAGCCCGGCGGTACCGCCGGTGAGCAGGCCCACCTGATGAAACAGAAAGATGCCGAGAGAGACGAAGCCGGCGGCGGTCAGCAGGGCGATGATGTCTTCATAGAGGGGGTGCGCAGTACGAGCGGACTGCGCCGAGACGGGGGTGTTGTCCATAACCGGTATCCAATAGCGAAGTAAAAGAGTGTCTGTTGCCCGCAAGGCGGGCGCGAGCCCTGTCCACAGGGCTTCGTTATGGGATTCAGTCTATTTTTTGCGACCATGATCACAATAGTCACCGCCCACGCCCCGTTTTGGTGCCTGTCATTCTCCATTGACAGCCGCTGCACCAAGATGCAGCATGCCGCGCCTGAGCCGCCCCCACCTTGACGAAAAGGGCGGTTTGCCATGGCACAGACGCGCCGGCTCTGCTACAACGCGCGCAGCCCCAACTCCAGCACCACCATCAGGAACCCCATGATCTGCACAGGACCCCAGCCATGAAGTATCTGGTCACCGGCGCCGCCGGTTTTATCGGTTTTCACGTCGCCAGACGGCTGTGCGAGGCGGGTCATCAGGTGGTGGGGCTGGACAACCTCAACGACTACTACGAGGTGAGCCTCAAAGAGGCTCGTCTGGCGATGCTGACCCCCTTCCCCCACTTTCGCTTCGTAGAGGGCGAGCTGGCGGACCGGGCCGGCATGGCCGTCCTGTTTGCCGAGGGGCAGTTCGAGCGGGTGATCCACCTGGGCGCCCAGGCGGGGGTGCGCCACTCGCTGGAAAACCCCTTTGCCTACAGCGAGAGCAACCTCACCGGCATGCTGACGGTGCTGGAGGGGTGCCGCCAGCACGACATCCAGCATCTGATCTACGCCTCCTCCAGCTCGGTTTACGGCATGGGCGAACAGCTGCCGTTCAGTGCCGATCAGCAGGTGGACCACCCGGTCTCCCTCTATGCCGCCACCAAGAAGAGCGGCGAGCTGATGGCCCACGCCTACTCGGCGCTCTACGGCCTGCCCACCACAGGGCTGCGCTTCTTCACCGTCTACGGCCCCTGGGGCCGGCCCGACATGGCCATCGCCAGGTTCACCCGCGCCATCCTGGCGGGCGAGCCCATCGACGTCTACAACCAGGGCGATCTCAGCCGCGACTTCACCTTCATCGACGACATCGTCGAGGGGATCCTCGCCGTCGCCGAGCTGCCACCCCGCCCCAACCCTCACTGGCACGCCGGCGAGCAGAGCCCGGCCGAGAGCGCCGCCCCCTACCGCATCCTCAACATCGGTCATGGCCAGCCGGTGCGGCTACTCGACTTCATCGAGGCGCTGGAACAGGCACTGGACAAGCCCGCCATCAAGCGGATGCTGCCGATGCAGGCGGGCGACATGCACGCCACCTGGGCCGACAGCGAGCCCCTTCACACCCTCACCGGCCTGCGCCCCGCCACCTCCATCGAGGAAGGGGTCGCCGCGTTCGTGCGCTGGTATCTCGACTACTACCAGCCCGCCCGCTGAGATGGAGTAGCCATCCCGACCAGACACTGGGTGCGCCCTGCCACGGCCGGCTGAAAATTGTTTGATGAGTTAATGGAATGGCGCCGCACCACCTCCCCCCTTAGGATGGGGATGTGAGGCGGATGGCGGTTTGCCGGGCACCGGCTGGGGTATACTGGCCGCACTTGGTGCCACACGGGCACGCATCCGCCCCCTCACCATGATGAGAAGGAGTCACCTCATGATCCGTATTCTGCTGTTGCTGGGCGCCGCCCTGTCTGCCTACGGACTGCAACAGAGCCATACCCTGATGCCGCTGCTGAGCCTGCTCGGCCTGCTCTCGCTCTGGGTGGCGAGCGAAATTCGCCTGATGTATCGCCAGCTGCCCGCCGCCGAGCCGGACGAGCAGCCCTATCACCTCGACGTCTGAGGGGGCCAGGGACAACTGATTTAGCCACCTCTTTATCGCCACCGGCCACCTGGATGCACGGCCAGCCCCTGCTAGGGCTGCATCGGTCATTGGTTCCATATCGTTTTGATCTCTGGATACCCGGATCCATAACAACAGGATCCACTGGATTAATGGCAGAACGGGCCATGTTCCCCTATATCTTCTGTACCCCAACAGGAGAGAATCCATGTCGAGCCTCAGCGAAAACAGGCTGTTTTTGCTGCTTTTTTTATCGCTGTTGCTGGCCGGTAACGTGCAGGCAACGGCGCAAAGCAGGGATTTCAGACAGGCGCCCAAGGCGCTCAGCGCACTGAAGCAAGGTCAACAGGCACAGAGTCAGGGCAACCTGACCCAGGCCATCCACTTCTACTGCGCCGCCGCCACCACGGGTAACCCGGAAGGTTATTTTCGCATCGGCCGCCTGCTCGCCACCGGCCCGGGCTCGGTTCGCAACCCCCGCATGGCCAACGCCTACCTGGCCATGGCGATCCGTCTTGGCAACCAGCAGGCCATCCGTTACTACAACAGCCGGGTCGGCAATGCCGTGATGGGGGATCAGTGCGGCAGCGGCGTCGGCGGATCCGGCGGTTACTTCGCCGCCATCCCCACCACCCCCTTCAATCTGGAGGCCTATCTGGCCCGCCAGTCGCCCGCCAAACAGAAGCTGGCCAACATGCTGCGCCACGCCGCCAAGCGCCACCGCATCGACGAGCGGCTGGTACTGGCCATCGCCATCGCCGAATCCAACCTCGACAGCCGCGCCGTCTCCCCCAAGAATGCCCAGGGGCTGATGCAGCTCATTCCCGAGACCCAGCAGCGCTTCGGGGTGACCCGCCCCTTCGATCCTGAGCAGAACATCAAGGGGGGCGTGGCCTATCTCAAGTGGTTGCACACCCATTTCGATGGCAACTGGACCCTGATGTCGGCGGCCTACAACGCCGGCGAAAAATCGGTGGAGCAGTATGGCGGCATCCCCCCCTATCAGGAGACCCAGCAATATGTGCGGCGGGTGCTCTACTTCGCCGGCCACAAGCAGCCCTGAATCCTACTCCCTGCCGGCCTGCTATTGACAAAAGCCACCGTCTCATTTGCACAATCGTTTGCCTTTCGATAGGATCCGGCGCTTTCTCGCACCTTTTACAGGTAATCCATGAATTTCATCACACGCTGCTCGCGCCTGCTCACCCTGTTTGCCCTCTTCTCCTCCGCCGTCGTGGCGGCCACTCCGGCCCCCGCCCCCATCCTGATCCAGGGGGCAATGGATGTCGAAGTCGAGACCCTGGTGGCCGCCCTCAAGGACAAGCAAGAGCTGACCGTGGGCGCCTGGACCTACTGGCAGGGCACTCTCTCGGGTTATCCGGTGGTCGTCTCCCGCACCGAGGTGGGACTGGCCAATGCCGCCGCGGCCACCACCCTCGCCATGGAGCGCTTCCGGCCGCGCCTCGTCATCAATCAGGGCACGGCGGGCGGCCACGATCCGGCGCTGCACCGGGGCGACATCGTCATCGGCACCAAGAGCTTCAACATGGGGGCCTACCGCAGTGACCTGACGCCCGCCGAGCAGGGCGTCGATCCGAGCAAATGGCACAACTTCGAGGTCACCATGCGCCTGCGCGACAACGGCAAGCTGGTAGAACACACCGCCTTTGCCGGCGATCCCGAGCTGGTCGGCCGCGCCCTCGGCATGGCCGATGGTTATCGTCACGGCCGGGTGGTCCCCGGCATCATAGGCACCGCCGACGAGTGGAACCGCCAGGTCGCCCGCATCAACTGGCTGCATCAGACCTACAACACGGCAGCAGAAGAGATGGAGACCTCCTCCGCCGCCCTGGTAGCCGAGGCCTACAAGGTGCCCTTCGTCGGCATCCGGGTGCTCTCCAACAGCGATCTGCACGGCGAGGTGTTCGATCCGCAAACCGCCATCCACTGCCAGCAGTTCGTCATCGATTACGCAAAGGCGCTCATCAACGGCTTCAACAAAGCCTGACATGCCAGAGAGGCCGCCACTGTGGCGGCCTCTTTGCCCTACAACACCCATTCTGCGGCATTACCTGCTTTTTTCTCGGCAGACTGACCTCAGCCGGCAGGTAACACCTTGCGCCCATAGTGGCGGTAGTAGCCCACCAGATTACTGACCAGAAACAGCCCCTCCATCAGCGCCGCCACGGGCGACCCCACCAGCAGGTTGTTGACCAGCCAGCAGAGGGTGCCCAGCAACATCCAGCGCCGCAGCAGGCGATCATCCGGGCAAAACGCAGCCCGGGTCTGCAGCAGGCTGGCCAGCAACCCCAGCAGGGCGAGCGGCCCCTGATAGGTGGCGAGCACGGCGAGGCAGGACAACCCCATAAAGAGCCACATCAAGAGGCGGCGCGTGGCCAGCATGCTGACCACGAAGCGCAGACTCGCCAGCCAGAGCAGCAGGGCGGCAGACCACTGTCCCAGCAGTGCGAAATGGGCGCCATTGAGGGCGCAGGAGAGCGCCAGGCAGGCCAGAATGGCCCGGCGCGTCCGCAGCTGAAACGACAGCAGATCCAGCAGCAGCGCCAGGCTCACCACCAGTTGTGACCACAAAAACAGCGACATCATCCCCACTCCAGGCTTGTTCGAGGGGCCCAGCATGGCGGAGATGGGCGAGGCGCGGCATTAACCCGTGTTAATGCGCCGACGGATCCGCGACAGGGTGACCGGGCTGATGCCGATGTAGTTGGCGAGCTGCACCTGGGTGAGCCGCGCCGGCCAGTGGGGGAAGGTGCGGCAGAGCTCCCGGTAGCGCTCTTCGGGGGAGTGGAGCAGCAAGAAGGCCTCCTTGCACTCCTTGTAGCACAGCTGTTGGCGCAGCAGGGCCATGCAGACCGGCTGCCAGGCGGGTTCGTCCAGCAGGGCGAGCGGCACCCGCACCAGTTGCAGCGCCGTGACGGCCTCCAGCTGGTAGCGGGCAGGCGACCCGGTGAGCCAGCTGTCGTAAAGCAGGCAGAGCTCCCCTTCGAAGTAGAACTCCTTGCAGCGCTCCTGCCCGTCCCGGGCGTAGTGGCAGGCGCGGGCGATGCCCCGCTCGATATAGAAAGCCGACTCCTGCATTGCCCCCTGAGCCAGCAGCGGCTGACCCGGCTGCAAGGTCAAACGAGGCAGGCGGGCGGCAAGCGGCTCACCGATGGCGGCTGCCAGCCCCATAGCGGCGAGGGTGGCCGCCAGAGGCGGGGCTGAAGGCAGGCTGGTCATGCAAACTCCGGGGCAAACTGGGCCTTCATCATGCCAAGTTTGGCAGCCCGTTGCAGCAGGCTGTGATGGCCCCGGCAAAGGGGATGGCCGACCGGGTGCCACCTTTGCCCCCCCTCGCCCATTGGTTTACAATCGACGGGTTTTTTGGAACCCGGTTGGCGACCCGCCGACCTGGCCCCACCACGACATCAGTCTGTTAGTGCCAAGACATTAACCTGCTGAAAAGGAAGAGAATTAGCCAATGGCTCAATTTATTTACACCATGAACAGGGTCGGCAAGGTAGTGCCGCCCAAGCGTCATATTCTCAAGAACATCTCCCTCTCCTTCTTCCCGGGCGCCAAGATCGGCGTTTTGGGTCTGAACGGCGCCGGTAAATCGACCCTGCTGCGCATCATGGCAGGCATCGACACCGAGATCGAAGGGGAAGCCCGTCCACAGCCCGGCATCAAGATCGGCTACCTGCCGCAGGAGCCCAAGCTGGATCCGGAGCAGACCGTACGTGAAGCGGTCGAAGAGGCGGTTGGCGAAGTGAAGCGCGCCATGGCCCGTCTGGACGAGGTCTATGCGGCCTACGCCGACCCGGATGCCGACTTTGACAAGCTGGCCCGCGAACAGGGCGAGCTGGAAGCCATCATCCAGGCCCAAGGCGGCCACAACATGGAAAACCAGCTGGAGCGTGCGGCCGACGCCCTGCGCCTGCCGGCCTGGGATGCCAAGATCAAACACCTCTCCGGTGGTGAGCGCCGCCGCGTGGCCCTGTGCCGCCTGCTGCTGGAAAAGCCGGACATGCTGCTCTTGGACGAACCGACCAACCACCTGGACGCCGAGTCCGTGGCCTGGCTGGAGCGCTTCCTGCACGACTACGAGGGCACCGTCGTGGCCATCACCCACGACCGTTACTTCCTCGACAACGTGGCCGGCTGGATCCTGGAGCTGGACCGCGGCGAGGGTATCCCGTGGGAAGGCAACTACTCCTCCTGGCTGGAGCAAAAAGATGCCCGTCTGGCGCAGGAAGCCAGCACGGAAGCGGCTCGTCGCAAGTCCATCGAGAAAGAGCTGGAGTGGGTTCGCCAGAACCCGAAAGGCCGTCAGGCCAAATCCAAAGCCCGTATGGCCCGCTTCGAGGAGCTCAACACCAACGACTACCAGAAGCGCAACGAGACCAACGAGCTGTTCATTCCGCCCGGACCGCGCCTCGGCGACAAGGTGGTGGAAGTGGCCAACCTGCGCAAATCCTACGGTGACCGGGTGCTGATCGACGATCTGTCGTTTGCCATTCCGAAGGGGGCCATCGTCGGCATCATCGGCCCGAACGGTGCTGGTAAATCGACCCTGTTCCGCATGATGTCGGGTCAGGAGCAGCCGGATTCCGGTGCCATCACCCTGGGTGAGACCGTGGTGCTGGCCTCTGTCGATCAGTTCCGCGACAGCATGGACGACAAGAAGACGGTGTTCGAGGAAGTCGCCGACGGCCAGGACATCCTGCGCATCGGCAACTATGAGTTCCCGAGCCGCGCCTACATCGGCCGTTTCAACTTCAAGGGCGCCGATCAGCAGAAGCGGGTCGGCGAGCTCTCCGGCGGTGAACGCGGCCGTCTGCACCTGGCCAAGCTGCTGCAGACCGGCGGCAACGTGCTGCTGCTGGATGAACCGACCAACGATCTGGACATCGAAACCCTGCGCGCCCTCGAGAACGCCCTGCTGGAGTTCCCGGGTTGCGCCATGGTCATCTCCCACGACCGCTGGTTCCTCGACCGCATCGCCACCCACATCCTCGACTATCAGGACGAGGGCAAGATCGAATTCTTCGAAGGCAACTTCACCGAATACGAAGAGTGGAAGAAGAAGACCTACGGCGCCGAGGCGGTCCAGCCGCACCGCGCGAAATACAAGCGCATCGCCAAGTAACAGGGCAAACAAGTGCGGCTGCTGCATCAGCCGCACCGTTCCCACCACGACAAGTACAAGCGCATCGCCAAGTAAACCGGCAAATGCGACAAGGGGAGCCCAGGCTCCCCTTTCTTGTGCCCGATGGCTTACAATCCAAGACGGATACCTTTTATGCATGGATGTAGCAAGATGACGACCCAGCCCACCACAGAGAAGAAACTGACCATCCAGATCCGGGTTGAACCGGGCTGCCTCGGGCCGGACGGCAAGGCGCACATCGAGACCTTCTGTGCCGCCGCCGCCAGGATCTTCGCCGCCGTGGAGCCGGAGCTGGTGAACTGGACCCTGCTGCCCCGCTATGACAAGCAGCTGCCGGAACAGGAGTTCTTCATCGACGACCGCAAGCTGAGCGAGGAGCAGGCCAGCCTCTTCCTGCGCCGCCTGGGGCGGGAACTGGGAGAGGTGCAGGACAAGCTCGACTCCGTGCTGGCCCAGCTGGTGGAGCGTTACTTCAAGACCCTCTGACCCGACCCCTGCCCCTCAAAAGGTTCTCCAGCGAGAACCTTTTTTATTTTCGGCCGGGAAAACGTTTGAATTTTTGCTCTATTCATTGATCCGCCTCGCAGATCCGGGGTTTGTAAACGGCGCCGCCTGTGTAAAAATGTGCGCGCTGTCACGGTATCAGGACGAGTCTGGTTGTTTAACCACCAGAAAGCGGGCGTCACTCCCCCATGGAGGATGCCCCTCTCCTGCTGCTTATTTCACGTCACCTATTGGAATCCAACATGAATCAACCACACCAGGCCCCCGCACAGGCCGCCGGGCAAGGATTGCTTGAGCGTCTGTTTGCCCTGAAGGGCCATGGCACCAACGCCCGCACCGAAGTGATCGCCGGCATCACCACCTTCCTGACCATGGTCTACATCGTCTTCGTCAACCCGCAGATCCTCTCTGCGGCCGGCATGGACACCCAGGCCGTGTTCGTTACCACCTGCCTCATCGCCGGCATCGGCAGCATCCTGATGGGCCTGCTCGCCAACCTGCCCATTGCGCTGGCACCGGCCATGGGCCTCAACGCCTTCTTCGCCTTCGTGGTGGTGGCCGGCATGGGCTACTCCTGGCAAGTGGGCATGGGCACCATCTTCTGGGGCGCCATGGGTCTGCTGATCCTCACCCTGCTGCGGGTGCGCTACTGGCTCATCGCCAACATTCCGCTCACCCTGCGGGTCGGCATCACCGCCGGCATCGGCCTCTTGATCGCCCTGCTCGGCCTGCACAACTCCGGCATAGTGGTGGCCAGCCCCGCGACCATGGTGACCGTGGGCAACCTCACCTCCCTGCCCTGCCTGCTGGGGCTGCTCGGCTTCTTCCTGATCTGCATCTTCTCCGCCCGCGGCGTCCACTCCGCCGTGCTGATCGCCATCGTGGTGACCACCACCCTGGGCTGGCTGTTTGGCGACGTCACCTTCAAGGGCTTCGTCTCCATGCCTCCCAGCATAGAGCCGGTGTTCGGCCAGCTGGACCTGATGGGGTCGCTCGACATCAGCCTGGCCGGGATCATCTTCTCCTTCATGCTGGTCAACCTGTTCGACTCCTCCGGCACCCTGATCGGCGTCACCAACCGCGCCAAGCTGGCCGATGACAAGGGGCACTTCCCGCGCATGAAGCAGGCCCTGCTGGTGGATAGCGCCAGCTCCGTCGGCGGCGCCTTCATGGGCACCTCCTCGGTCACCGCCTTCATCGAGAGCAGCTCAGGCGTTGCCGTCGGCGGCCGTACCGGTCTGACCGCCATCGTGGTCGGTCTGCTGTTCCTGCTGGCCATCTTCTTCTCTCCGGTGGCCGCCATGGTGCCGGCGTATGCCGCCGCCGGCGCCCTCATCTACGTGGGCGTGCTGATGTGCTCCGAGCTGACCAGGGTGAAGTGGGAAGACCTGACCGAAGCGGTGCCGGCCTTCATGACCGCCGTCATGATGCCGTTCAGCTTCTCCATCACCGAGGGGATCGCCGTGGGCTTCATCTCCTACTGCGTGATGAAGGCGGGCACCGGCCGCTGGCGCGAGATCAACCCCTGCGTGCTGGTGGTGGCCCTGCTGTTCGTGCTCAAGTTTGTCTGGGTCGACAGCCACTAAGCCGCGACGCACAAATACTGCGCAAACAAAAATGCCCGTCAGCGACGGGCATTTTTTTATGGCTGATGAAGGGGCGCTCAGCGAATGCCGCGCGCCTCGCGGATCCACTCCCAGGCCTGCTGGATCTCCTGGGTCTTCTCCTTGGCCATCTCCATCATCTCGGGCGGCAAGCCCTTGGCGGCCAGCTTGTCCGGGTGATGCTTGCTCATCTCCTTGCGGTAGGCGCGCTTGATCTCCTGATCGCTGTCGCTCTCGCTCACCCCCAGCAGCTGGTAGGCATCCTTGAGCCGGTCACGGGAGGGAACCTCCTGCCGATACTGCTGACCACCCTGCCCGCCATTCTGATACTGACCGCCGTGGGCCCGATTGAAGAAGTTCATCTGCGCCTCGGCCATCGCCAGGATGCGGGCCAGCTCGATGCGGCTGAAGCCCAGTTCGTCGGCGATGGTGTGCAGGATGGCACGCTCGCTGGCCTCGACCTTGCCATCGGCGAAGGCGGCCTGCAGCTGTACCTCGAGGAAGAAGCGCAGGATATCGCGCTGGCCCTGACTGGCACGGCGAAACTCGGCCAGGGTCTCCCGCAGCGGGAAGTCCGCCTCCTTGCCCTGGCGGAACGACTCCTGAGCGCGAGCCCGCTGCTCCCCTGCCAGCCGCATCCGGTCCATCAGGTTGGAGGCGACCCGGATCTCCTGCTCGGTCACCTGGCCGCTCGCCTTGGCGATGTGGCCCATGACGGCGAAGGTGGCGTGGAAGAAGACCGCCTGTTGCTGCTGGGTGGGGGCGCGGCGAAAATTCAAGCCCATGCCCCGATCGAAGCGATGGCCGATCCAGAGGCCAAGCAGGGCACCGAAGATGTTGCCGAGCAGAAAACCGAAGAAGGCGCCAAGCACCTTACCCCAAATACGCATGGTTCAAGACCTCGTGAAATTAATGAGTGCGTCCTTGCAACTGATCGTCCAGCTCGTGCAGCCGCTGGGCCGTCCCTATGTCGCGCCACTCGCCGGCCAGCAGGCTGCCGCCCACCCTGCCTTGCACCATCCACTCCCGCAGCAGGGGCGCCAGCTTGCGTGCCCCCGCCGCCAATCCGGCAAAGGCGGCGGGATCATAGAGCCCGACGCCGCTGAAGGTCAGCGCCGGGGTATCAACCACCTTGCCCGCCTCCAGCGCAAAATCCCCCGCCGGATGCTGCGGCGGGTTGGGCACCAGCCAGAGGTGGGCCAGCTGGTCGCCAAGGGGCTGGCTCACCAGGGTGCGATAGTCCAGGTCGAGCCAGGTATCGCCGTTGATCACCAGAAAAGGATCGCTGCCCAGCAGCGGCAGCGCCTGTACGATGCCGCCGGCGGTCTCCAGCGCGCTCTCCTCGGCCGACCAGTGGATGGAGACCCCGAGCGCACGGCCATCGCCGAGCGCCTCCACCAGCTTGTGACCAAGCCAGGCGTGATTGATGACCAGGTCGGTCACGCCGGCCGCCTTGAGTTTTTCGATATGGTGCACGATGAGCGGCTTGCCCCCCACCGCCAGCAGTGGCTTGGGCAGGCTGTCGGTGAGCGGGCGCATCCGCTCGCCGCGCCCGGCGGCCAGGATCATCACCTTCATGACGCCACTCCGCTGCGGGCCAGCCCGGGCAGCACCACCTGCGCCAGCCACTGGCCGAAGCGGGCCAGCACCGGATAGGCGGCGCCATGGCTGCGGCAGACATCCACCACGTAGCCCAGGGTGCGGGGAATATCCTTGAGGTAGCCGGACTTGCCGTCGCGGTGGTAGAGCCGGGTGAAGATGCCCGCCGCCTTGAGGTGGCGCTGCATGCCGGTGAGGTCGGCGGCGCGACGAAACGCGGCGTAATCGAGCCCGCCGAGCAGATTGGCATGCTGCAAAGTGTCGAAGCCGAGTCGCATGCCCTGTTCGATCACCGCGTCCGGCCAGCGCACGTAGCAGTCTTTCAGCAGCGAAACCAGGTCATAGCTGAGCGGGCCGATGACCATGTCCTGAAAGTCGATCACCGCCAGCTCGCTCTCATCCGGCGTCTCGCAGCCGCACACCATCAGGTTGCGGCTGTGAAAATCACGGTGCATCACCCCCTGCGGCTGGGCCAGGTTGTTCTCGGTAAGGCAGGCGAAGGTCTCATCGAGCAACTGCTGCTCTTCATCGCTCAGGGTCAGTTGCAGATGGTGACCCAGCAGCCACTCGGGGAAGATGCTGTTCTCCCGCGCCATAAAGGCGGAATCAAAAGGCTCAAGGTCCAGCTCAACCGCGCCGAGACGGGGCAGCAGCGCGATGGCCTTGCCGTACCAGGCCTGCACATTGTCTGCGTTCAGGCAGCCGATAAGCTGGGTATCCCCCAGATCGGTCACCGCCAGCAGCCCCTGCTCGTAGTCCACCGCCCGCACCTCGGGGGACAGCAGGCCGCCTGCATGCAGGGCCGAGGCATTGCGGACAAACTCATGATTTTTTTCGGTTTTAGGGTTGGCATCCACCCAGATCAGGCCACCGCCACGGTGGTAGCGGCGAAAACTGGCGTCACCGGAAATGAGGGTCAACTGAAGGCTGGCATCACCGGAAATCCGGCGCGCCCAGTGCAGCAAGAGGGAATCGCGATCGTGCATAAGTCGGGGACCAAATTGGAAAGCAGCACTTGGCTGTTAGCCCTGGCCGCAATAATGCTTTATCATTGCCGGCTAACATAAAGCAATGACATGCAATGTCAACTCGATGAATCCTGTCGTAAAATGCATGTCTTGAATCAGCCGTAGCTACCACGGATTGCGCGAGTCTTTCACATGACAAAACGGACACTGGGATACTCCTATCCCATCGCCCTGACCATCAGCCTTGTTCCTGCCCTGACCCCTGCCATCGTGCAGGCAGCGCCGCTGACGCCGCCTCCCGCCACCGGGATCCTGGACGGGCTCTGCTATGACTATGTCCCCAAGATTGAAAAACTGGCGCCCGGCACCGACGCCAATGCCCAGCCCGTGGAGGTGGATGCCGATCGCCTCGAAGCCAAGCAGGGCGGCACCGCCGTCTATCAGGGCGACGTCAAGGTGCGCCAGGGCGTGCGCAAGTTCGATTCCGACTACGCCGAGCTCGATCAGAAGAGCCGGGACGTCATCGCCATCGGCAACATCTATTACAACGACGGCCAGATCACGGTCACCAGCGACAAGACCCTGAAATCCAACCTGGATACCAAGAATTCCGAGCTGGAAGAGGGCAAGTATCAGGTGCATGGCTCGCCGGTGCGCGGCTCTGCCGACCGGGTCACCATGACCAACAACAACCAGAACATCACCCTGGAAGGGGCCCAGTACACCACCTGCCCACCGGGCCAGGAAGTGTGGACCCTGAAGGCGGGCAGCATCGACATCGATCAGACCGAGGTGTTCGGGGAGGCCTGGAACGCCAGCCTCTGGCTCTACGACTATCCGGTGTTCTACTTCCCGTACATCAACTTCCCCATCAAGGATGAGCGCAAGACGGGTCTGCTCTACCCGGGTTACACCCAGAGCTCCAAGAACGGCATGGACATCACCCAGCCGTTCTACTGGAACATAGCCCCCAACTACGATGCCACCATCACCTCCCGTTTCATGGACAGACGGGGCCTGATGGAGCAGGTGCAGTTCCGCTACATGCCGGATCCGGCTCACGTGGGCAGCCTCTACTTCGAGAACCTGGCCAACGACAAGCAGTACGACGAGACCCCGAGCCTCAACCAGGCCATGTCCGACGGTCACCGCTACCTGCTCAACGCCAACCACACCTCGCTGTTTGCCGACAACGCCATGCGGGTGTCGCTCGACTACACCAAGGTGCGGGATCGGGATTACAACTACTTCAACGACTTCTCTCCCAAGGTGGGTACCCAGGTCGAGAACCAGTTGCAGCAATCCCTGATGGCCGGTTACTTCCAGCCCAACTGGAACATCAACACCGAGGTGCGCACCTACCAGATCCTGCTGGCCAGCGCCCAGCAGCCCCACGAGCTGATGCCGCGCATCGACCACAACTACTACCAGCAGGGCAGCTGGTACGATCTGGCCTGGAACACCGAGATCACCAAGTTCGGCTACAACAATGCCCAGGCCATCGCCCAGAACCAGGGCGGCGCCTACACCGGCACCCGGGTCTACACGGCCCCGACCCTGACCATGCCGCTGATCAACGAGGCTGGCTACTACCTCGACAGCCAGTACAAGCTGATGTACACCCGTTACGATCAGGAAGTGCCGGACAACATGAGCCAGACCTTCGTCAGCCGCTTCACCCCTGCAGGGGCCAACGGAGTCACCCTGGACGAAGGGATCATCACCCGCACCCTGCCCTCGTTCCGCCTCAAGGGCGGCATGACCTTCGAGCGCAACCAGAACTGGTTCGGCGGGGATGCCAACCAGACCCTGGAGCCGGAGTTCCAGTACCTCTATGTGCCCTACAAGGATCAGGACAACATAGGCGTCTATGACTCCACCACCATGCGCCAGGACTACTACAGCCTGTTCAGCGACCGCCGCTACGCCGGCCTGGATCGCATCAGCGACTCCAACAGGATCTCCATCGGCCTCACCAGCCGGGTATATGATGAGGTCGGCGATGAACGAATTCGGCTGGCCGTTGCCCAAGCTTTCGATTTCGTTGCGCCCAGGGTCAAGCTCTATCCCAGCGAAACCCTGACCACCAACACCCGCTCCCCGCTCTCCTTCGAGGGGGATGCCAAGATCAACGAGCAGTGGTTTGCCCATGCCGGCGCGCAATATGATATGGACCAGCGCCGGCTCAGCTCCGCCAACAGCGCCCTCGAATATCGCCACGAGAAGCTGATCAGCCAGTTGAACCACCGTTTCGTGCGCGACGCCAACTACGATCTCGAAAACCGGGGACAGGTCACCGACCTCAACCAGATCGGCCTGCTGTTGACCACGCCGCTCAACGATCAGTGGCACCTGTACGGGGGTTACTACCAGGAGCTCAACCAGAGCGTGAAGTCTGATCGCAAGGTGGGCCTGAAGTACGACTCCTGCTGCTGGAGCATCAACTTCAACCTGGAGTGGGTCAACACTCCGGACAACGTGACCCTGCGTCCGACCTCGGAGCGCAGCCTGGGCATTCAGTTTGAAATGAAAGGATTGGGTAGCGTGGGTACCGGCACCAAGGGCACTTCCCTTGACACCGAAGCACTGCCTTACATTCGTCCGTTTAACCTGCGAGACCAATAAGCGGTCTGGCAAACGCCTTGAGAGATGGATATGAAGAAGACGTTGATTTCCCTGCTGACTGCAGGCCTGTTCGGAGCCATGAGCCAGGGTGCCTTCGCCGCCCCCGAGCTGATGGACAAGGTGCTTGCCGTGGTCAACAAGGACGTGGTGCTGGCCAGCCAGCAGGAGGCCCTGGTCCAGAAGGTCAAGATCTCCGCCCAGGAAAACGGCCAGTCTCTGCCCGATGACGCCACCCTGCGCAAACAGGCGCTGGACCGCCTGATCCAGGAGAGCCTGCAGTTGCAGCTGGCCGAGCGCCAGGGCCTCAAGATCAGCGATACCCAGCTGGAGCAAGCGATCCAGAGCATCGCCGCCGACAACAAGATGACCCTGGATCAGCTGCGTGCCCAGCTGGATCGCGAGGGGCTGACCTATGCCCAGTATCGGGAAGAGGTACGCCGCGAGATCCTGATGAACGAGGTACGCCGCAACCAGGTGCGCCGCCGCATCAACATCTCCGAGCAGGAGGTGAAGCAGGTAGTGGATATCCTGGCCAAGCAGGGTCAGCAGCAACAGCAGTACCATGTCGGCCACATCCAGGTTGCCCTGCCGGACAATCCGAGCGCCGAGCAGCTCAATGCCGCCAAGAGCAAGATTGAACGCATCCTGGCCGCCCTCAAGCAGGGCGCCGACTTCCGCAAGATGGCCATTGCCGAGAGCAGCGGACCCAAGGCGCTGGAAGGGGGTGACTGGGGCTGGATGAGCCCGCAAGAGATGCCGACCCTGATGGCCGAAGCGGTGCAGGGTGCCAAGAAGGGCGACATCGTCGGCCCGCTGCGCTCCGGTGCCGGTCTGCACATCATCAAGGTGTTCGACAGCAAGGGCCAGCAGCAGGTGGTGCAGACCGAAGTGCGCGCCCGCCACATCCTGATCAAGCCCTCCATCATCCTGAGCGAAGAGAAAGCCAAGGGGATGCTGGATGGCATCCTGCACGACATCAAGAGCGGCAAGGCGAGCTTCGCCAGCCTGGCGGAGAAGTACTCCGAGGATCCGGGCTCCGCGGTGCAGGGTGGTGAACTGGGCTGGTCCGATCCCAACGTCTACGTGCCCGAGTTCCGCGACATGGTCAACCGCCTGCAACCGGGCCAGATCAGCGAACCCTTCCGCACGACCCACGGCTGGCACATCGTCCAGCTGGAAGAGCGCCGCAGCCAGGATGCCACCACCAAGGCCCAGGAGCAGCGCGCCTATCAGCTGATCTACAACCGCCGCTTCACCGAAGAGTCCCAGGCCTGGCTGGACGAGCTGCGTGACGAGGCCTACATCCAGATCGAAGGCGCCGGCAGCTGATGACCTGTCGTCGCCTCGCCATTACCCCGGGTGAACCGGCCGGGATCGGCCCGGACCTGGTGCTGCAGATTGCCCAGCAGGATTGGCCGCACCAGCTGGTGGTGATCGCCGATCCGGCGCTGCTGCGCGAACGGGCCGCCCTGCTGGGGCTGCCCGTCGAGCTGCAGCCCTATGATGCAGGTCAGCCGGCACAACCGCAGCGGGCGGGCACCCTGACCGTCTGTCCGGTTCCCCTCGGCGCCGCCGTGATACCGGGCAAGCTGGACGAGGGCAACGGCGCCTACGTGCTGGCCACCCTGCAGCGCGCCTGCGACGGCAACATGAGCGGTGAATTTGCCGCCGTGGTGACCGGGCCGGTGCACAAGGGGATCATCAACCAGGCTGGCGTCTCGTTCAGCGGTCACACCGAATTCTTCGCCCAGCAATCCAACACCGCCGACGTGGTGATGCTGCTGGCGACCGAAGGGCTGCGGGTCGCACTGGCGACCACCCACATTCCGCTGGCCTATGTGGCGATGGCCATCACCGAGGATCGCCTCGGCAAGGTGATCCGCATCCTGGATGCGGACCTCAAAGCCAAGTTCGGCATCGCCAAGCCCCGCATTTACGTCTGCGGCCTCAATCCCCACGCCGGGGAAGGCGGCCATCTCGGCCGTGAAGAGATTGACGTGATCGAACCCGCCCTGGCCGGCCTGCGCCAGGAGGGGATCGATCTGGTCGGCCCGCTGCCGGCCGATACCCTGTTCCAGGAGAAATACCTCAAGGATGCGGATGCGGTACTCGCCATGTACCACGACCAGGGGCTGCCCGTGCTCAAATACAAGGGCTTCGGCAGTTCGGTCAATATCACCCTTGGACTCCCTTTCATCCGCACTTCGGTGGATCACGGCACCGCACTGGATCTGGCAGGCAAGGGCCTGGCCGACTCCGGCAGCCTGATCACCGCGATCAACCACGCCATCAAGATGGTAGAGAAAAAAAGATATGAGCAGTAAGGTGCACATGGGCCACACGGCCCGTAAGCGTTTCGGTCAGAACTTCTTGCACGATCGCTACGTGATCGACCAGATCGTGGCCGCCATCAATCCGCAGCCGGGTCAGAACCTGGTGGAGATAGGCCCGGGTCTGGCCGCGCTGACCGAGCCGGTCGCCGCCCAGATGGACAAGATGACCGTGGTCGAGCTGGACCGGGATCTGGCGGCGCGCCTGCGCGAGCACCCGACCCTGAAGGACAAGCTCACCGTCATCGAAGCCGATGCCATGCGCTTCGACTTCAGCACCCTGATGGGTGAAGGCAAGGGGCCGCTGCGCATCTTCGGCAACCTGCCCTACAACATCTCCACCCCGCTCATCTTCCACCTGTGCGAGTTCGCCGATCGGGTCGAAGACATGCACTTCATGCTGCAAAAGGAAGTGGTGCTGCGTCTGGCCGCCGGCCCGGGCAGCAAGGCCTATGGCCGTCTGAGCGTGATGACCCAGTACTACTGCCAGGTAGTGCCTGTGCTGGAAGTGGGCCCTGGCGCCTTCAAGCCGGCGCCCAAGGTGGATTCTGCCGTGGTCCGTCTGATCCCGCACAAGAACCCCACCATAGTCGCGAAAGACATTCGTTGCCTGAACCGGGTCTGCACCGAGGGCTTCGGCCAGCGTCGCAAGACCATTCGCAACAGCTTCTCCAACTTCATCACGGACGCCCAGCTGACCGAACTTGGCATCGATGGCAACCTGCGCCCGGAGAACCTCTCCCTCGAGCAGTTCGTCATGATCGCCAACTGGCTGGCGGATCAGCCAAAGGCCTGATCCCGTGGCAACCCCGCACATCCTGGTCCGCCCATACCCCTCGTATGTGGCGGACAGCAAAGACCCTTACCAGTTCTACTATCTCATCGAGATCGAGAACCTGGGGCCCGGCCCGGCGCAACTGCTGCGCCGGCGCTGGCTCATCACAGATGCCAATGGCAAGATGCTGGAAGTCGAAGGCCCCGGCGTGGTCGGCGAGCAGCCGGTCATCGCCCCCGGCGAGACCTTCCGCTATCAGAGCGGCGTGCCGCTGGCCACCCCGCTCGGCGTGATGGAAGGGAGTTATACCCTGCAAGACGAGTCGGGGCAGCAATTCGAGGTGCCCATCGCACCCTTTACGCTGGCCGTCCCCCACATTATCAACTGAGGTTTCATGGCGAACTGTTTTGTTGGCGATATCCAGGGCTGTTACGACGACTTGCGCCGTCTGCTGGATCTAGCCGAGTTCGATCCCGCTAACGACGTACTCTGGCTGTGCGGCGATCTGGTCGCCCGCGGCCCGGACTCCCTCAACACCCTGCGCTTCGTCAAAGGGCTGGGCAACCGTGCCGTCACCGTGCTCGGCAACCACGACCTGCACCTGCTGGCGGTCGCCGATGGGGTCGCCCCACTCAAGAAGAAAGACAGACTGCAGGAGCTGATGGACGCCCCGGATCGGGACGAGCTGCTGGAGTGGCTGCGCCACCGCCCGCTGCTGGCGGAGCACCCCGACCTGCCCATCATGATGGTGCATGCCGGCATCTCCCCGGCGTGGGACGCCCGCACCGCCCGCAACTGTGCCCGTGAGGTTGAAAGCCTGCTGCGCGGTGATCAGTACCAGTGGCTGCTGCACAACATGTATGGCGATCAGCCCGATGGCTGGCAGGACAATCTGGTCGGGATCGAGCGCTACCGCTACATCATCAACACCTTCACCCGGATGCGCTTCTGCTATTTCGACGGCCGGCTCGACTTCAAATGCAAGAAGGGTCCTACCGAGTCGACCCCGGGCCTGCGCCCCTGGTTCGAGCAGCGCGAACACCATGTGGACGACCCCATTCTGGTGTTCGGCCACTGGGCGGCCCTGATGGGCAACACCGGCAAGCAGGACATCAAGGCGCTCGACACCGGCTGTGTCTGGGGCAACAGCCTCACCCTCTGGCGTTATGAAGATGATGCCCTGATCGCGACCCCCTGCCCTACCTACGCCAAGTAATGGTGAGGCGAGCGTCTGGACAATAAGAGCCTCACTCTGTGGCGTTATGAAGATGACGCCCTGATCGACACTCCCTGTCCCACTTACGCCAAGTGACGATAAGCGGCTGAACCTGAGCAACCCTGTGGTGCCATGAAGATGATGCCCTGATCGCCACTCACCGTCCCGCCAACGCCAAGTAGGCTGCAGACAATAAAACAAAACGGGCCCGGTATTGCCGGGCCCGTTTTTTATGGTGCATCGCTCACCCTAGAGCTTGCGCCCCAGTCGTTTCTCGATCTGCTGTCGCTCCCACTCGGGGCCAAACAGCTTGAACGGCTGGAACAGGTTGATGGCATGGGAGATCAGTCCCAGCCCCCAGCCCAGCGCCGGCCACCAGGCCCAGATATAGCCCGGGTTGCTCAGATAGTTGATGACAAACAGCCCGCATATTACCAGCAGGTAGCTGGCGATGTGGTAATAGAAGCCCTTGAGCCCCTCCACATAACGCATGGCGGCCCGCTCCTCTACCGATACCCGAATCTGATCCCGTTCCATCGTGTCACTCCCTCTCATCTCATGCTCCTGTTGGCTTGTACCGTCAAGTTGCGCCACCTCGAGCTCAAAGACGGCGGCCAGGGCCTTGAGGGATTCCAGTCCGGGCTGCTGACCCTGCTCGATCCGCTGAATGGTGCGAACGCTCAGGCCGGTAAAAGCGGCCAACTGCTCCTGTGACCAGCCCCGCTGCAATCTCAACTTCCTGACGATCATCTCGAACTCCTTGTGGTTGATTGACGGGGCCAGCATAGGGGCCGGAGGGTGGCATGCGACACGACAGCAGCCTGACACCAACCTGACTTTCCTTTTAATTCAGTGCATTAGATAAAATAGAGAGGGCAGAAACCCCATCTTTCCTCCCCACCCCCCCCCTCTCGATGACCTGACAGCAGGGCGACAGAGGCGCTTCTAGCAAGATAGCGCCCTGCTCTTCGGGGAGTCGAGCTTATAGCGCCTGCATCAGCTCGGCGGCAATTTCAAAGGAGCGCAGCCGCGCCTGATGATCGACGATGGGACCGTTGAACATCAGCTCGTCGGCCCTGGTTTCCGCCAGCAACGCCTTGAGGCCGTGGCGTACCTGATCCGGGTTGCCCACCAGCGAGCGGGCCAGGGTCTGCTCCATCGCCACCAGCTCGCGTTCGGACCACTCCTCGCTCAGTTCGACGACGGGCGCCGGCAACTTGCCCGCGTTGCCGCGATGCAGGCGCAGGAACTGCTGCTGCAGGGTAGTGAACTGGAAGCGCGCCTCCCGCTCGCTGTCGGCGGCGATCATGTTGATGCAGACCACCGCATGGGGCTTGGGCCAGCGGGCGGAGGGGCGATACTGGGAGCGGTAAATTTCCAGCGCCTGCAGCAGCATGGCGGGGGCGAAGTGGGAGGCAAAGCCGAACGGCAGCCCCATGGCCGCCGCCAGCTGGGCGCTGTAGAGGCTGGAGCCCAGCAGCCAGATGGGCAGATGCAGCCCCTGGCCCGGCACCGCCTGCACCGCGCCCATCTCGTCGCCAAAGTAGTCCATCAGTTCGCGCACATCCGCCGGGAAGTCATCCACCTCGCCGCTGCGCTGGCGTCTGAGCGCCCGCATGGTGCGCTGATCGGTGCCTGGCGCGCGGCCAAGGCCGAGATCGATGCGATCCGGATAGAGTGACGCCAGGGTGCCGAACTGCTCGGCAATGACCAGCGGCGAGTGGTTCGGCAGCATGATGCCGCCCGCGCCGATGCGCAGGGTATTGGTGCCGCCGGCCAGGTGGCCGATCAGCACCGAGGTGGCGGCACTGGCGATGCCCGGCATGTTGTGGTGCTCGGCCAGCCAGTAGCGGTTGTAACCCCAGCGCTCGGCATGACGGGCCAGATCCAGCGAGCGGCGAAACGATTCGGCCGGCTGGGAGCCTTCGGCAACGGGCACCAGATCGAGCACGGAATAGGGGATGGCAGACATGGGTCACTCCATTGATTCACAGACCAGTAACAAGGGGGGCAATGTAGCACGGGATACCTGAATGAATCACCTGATCGGCCGGCAAAATTGACGAGCACGGGTTACGGGAGCACCAGCAGGGGGAGTTTCTCTCTGTCACATCCCGATCTCTCTGAATGGGTTATTGTGTTTATTGTCATCCTGCAGGCACACTGCTGGTTGATCGTCTCTGCAATCGCCCGTGTGACAAGGATGTGTCCATGACAACTGCCAGGCCAGGTCGTAAACCCTTCTATGTGCATATCGCCACCCTCTTCATCCTGCTGTTCACCCTGCTCGGCAGCGCCCTCATCGCCTTGCAGTTCCAGCAAGGGGCCCGCCAGGGGCTGGAGCACGAGCGACAGAACTTTCTGCAGTATCGCCAGCAGCTGGCCCTCGCCCTGCAACTGAACGAGCGGCCGGCCCGCATGTCGCTCAGCCTGCTGCGCAGCGGCCAGCTGGCGGCCATGACAACGTTGACCGACCGTCTGGCCTACCTGCCGCAACTGGCGGAGGTGCTGGCCAACAGCCCCAGCTATGGGGCCGTCTATGCCGGCTACGAGGATGGCGACTTCTTTCTGGTGCGCAAACTGACCGAGCGGGCCAAGACCCAGCTGGGGGGCGTGCCGGCCGCCAGCAGCCTGCTGGTGCAGAGCCTCAGCCAGGGCAAGGGGGAGTTTCTCTATTTTGATCAGCGGCTGAGCCTGCTCGAGCGGCGCCCCATGCCGAACTACCGCTACGATCCCCGCAGCCGCGACTGGTACAAGCAGGCCCGCTGGCGTGCGGGGATCGCCACCACCAACCCCTACCTCTTCTTCACCACCAAGGAGCCTGGCATGACCCTAGCGGTGGAGAGCGACGATAGACGCGCCGTGATCGGGCTAGACACCAGCGTCGAGGGGCTGTCGGCCCTGATCGGCAAGCTGCAGTTGCCTGCCCAGAGCCAGGTGATCCTGTTCGATGAGTACGCCACCCTGCTGGCCGCCGATCCCAGGCATCTGCCCAGCTTCGAGCAGCTGAGCCAGCTGCCCATGCTGGCCAGCCTGCCCCACCCGGCCCTGGCGGACCTGCAACAACGGATCATCAGCCAGCCCACCTTGCTGAGCGAGCCGGCCGAGCTCAACCTGACTGCCGCCGATGGCAGCGACTGGCTGGTCAACCTCTCCCCCCTCGGGAGCGACTCCCCCTTCCATATCGCCCTGCTGGTGTCGGCCGACCTGCTCTATCAGCAGGCCAGAGACGAGGCCCTGGTCAATCTGGGCTGGGCGCTGGCGGGCCTGCTGCTGCTGCTGCCGGTGATCTGGCTGGTCTCGCGGCGTACCGCCACCCCGCTGCTGGCGCTCACCAAGGAGGCGGAGCGGATCCAGCATTTCGATTTTGGCGAGAGTCGGGTCCCCGAGTCTGCCATCCGCGAGATCGACGATCTGGCCCATACCATGTCAGGCATGCGGCTGACCCTCGGCAACTTCATGAACATGGGGCGGGCGCTGGCGGCCGAACACCGTTTCGACTCCCTGCTCAGCCGCATCCTGCACGAAACCATCGCCGCGGTGCAGGCCGAAGGGGGTTGTCTCTACCTGGCTCAGGAGCAGGGGATGGTGGCGGTGCAGGCGCTATGGCGCAAAACGCCGCTGCCGACCGGGCAGATCCGCTGGCAACAGGCCCTGTTTGGCGAGCTGGCCCGGGGCGAGCGGCTCAGCCTCGCCATCGACCAGCAGGGCTGGCAGCAGCATCTGGCCGACTGGGGCCCCTTCCCCGGCCCCTGCCAGCTGGTGGCCGAGCCCCTGCGCAACCATCGCCAAGAGCTGATCGGCTGCCTGCTGCTGATCCTGCCTGACTGCTCGGCCCGTGAGCTGGCCTCGCGCATCAGTCTGATCGAGGCGCTGGCGGGCACCTCGGCCTCAGCCATCGAGAATCAGCGCCTGCTGGAGGAGCAGAAACAGCTGCTGGAGTCCTTCATCGAGCTGATGGCCGGCGCGATCGACGCCAAGAGCCCCTACACCGGCGGCCATTGCCAGCGGGTGCCGGAGCTGACCCGGATGCTGACCGAGGCCGCCTGCGCCCAGCAGCAGGGACCGTTCGCCGAGTTCCGGCTCAACGAGGAGGAGTGGGAGGCCATCCATATCGCCAGCTGGCTGCACGACTGCGGCAAGGTGACCACCCCCGAGTTCGTGGTGGACAAGGCCACCAAGCTGGAGACCCTGTACGA
The DNA here is from genome assembly GCF_040907935.1 of Aeromonas sp. s2. Lineage (NCBI taxonomy): Bacteria > Pseudomonadati > Pseudomonadota > Gammaproteobacteria > Aeromonadales > Aeromonadaceae > Aeromonas > Aeromonas sp. s2. The sequence goes on from NZ_JBFOCR010000008.1 coordinate 154,360, forward strand.
CCGGATCCACGAGATCCGTACCCGCTTCGAGGTGCTCAAGCGCGACGGCTACATAGAGGCGCTGGCGGCCCGCCTGCCGGCGTCGGAGCGGGAAGCGGCCAGGGCGACGGTGGCGCCGCTCTGGAGCACCCTGGACGAGGAGTTCGCCTTCGTCGCCGAGTGCAACCTGGGCGGAGAATGGATGGCACCGGAGAAGCTGACCAGGCTGGATGCCATCGCCAGCCGCACCTGGCTGCGCACCCTGGACGATCGGCTAGGCATCAGCCGGGAGGAGCTCAAGCTGCGCCAGGGGGAGCCGGCTGCACCACTGCCCTGCGTCGAGCCCCTGCTGGCGGACAAGGCCGCCCACCTCATCCCCCGCCCCGTCCACGATCAGCTGGACGAGCGCAACCCCTGGGGCTTCAAGGTGCGGGTGCCCACTCACCTCTACAACCGCGGCGAGCGCTACAACCTCGCCATCGGCCGCGGCACCCTCACCGAGGAGGAGCGCTACAAGATCAACGAGCACATCATCCAGACCATTCGCATGCTCGAACGCCTCCCCTTCCCCCGCCATCTGCGCAGCGTGCCCGAGATTGCCGGCGGCCATCACGAGCGGATGGACGGCAAGGGCTACCCGCGCCAGCTGCTGGGCAGCCAGATGAGCATCCCCGCCCGCATCATGGCCATCGCCGACATCTTCGAGGCGCTGACCGCCAGCGATCGCCCCTACAAATCGGGCAAGACGGTCTCCCAGTCGCTGGCCATCATGCAGAGCATGGTGCGCGAGCAGCACATCGATCCCGCCCTGTTTGCCCTGTTCGTCAGCAGCGGCATCTGGCGCGATTACGCCGGGAGATTCCTCGCCCCCGAACAGCTGGATCAGGTGGATGAAAGCGCCCTGCTGGCCGGGCTGGTCTAGGGCCGGGTCATATTTTCTTACATTTGCGGGCTGGCCTGAACGCCCCCGGCTGGTTATAACGGTGCCCCTATAGCGAAGGGGGAGCAATAGACTCCCCCTCACTCTTTGTCACACCACACTGTTCAGGTTATCTATGTCAAAACATCTCATCATGCTGGGCGCGCTGACGCTCTCCGGCTGCTCCCTGTTGTCTCCCCCCGCCCCTACCGTCACCCCGGTGCACCTGGCCGATGCCAGCCAGCGCGGCTTCTACATCGAGTGCAGCAGCATGACGGCCTGCTTCCAGCAGGCCAACCAGACCTGCCCACAGGGCTACAAGGAGACGGATCGCCGTCAGCAGACCCTCTACAGCACCCAGTACACGGCGGGCAGCTATGACGACGAGAAGAAGGTCTACAAGGCTGGCAAACCCTATCGCATGGCCAACACGGTGCACTCTCTGACCATCCAGTGTCCGGTCGATATGGGCATCACGCCGCGCTGATCCGCGTTTTGCGGCCGGCACGGGGCAGATGGCCCCGGCCGGCCGCGACCCACCCTTTTCTTGTTTCATCGAGCACCACTCTCTTATGTCACCCCGAATTTTCCTGCTGGGCAGCCTCTTGCTATCCGGCTGCGCCCTGCTGCCGGCCCCTGCCACCGTCACCGAACTCGCCTCCGCCAATCCCGCACTGCAACGCTTCCAGATCGAGTGCGCCGCACTGGAGGAGTGCCAGCAGCAGGCGACGCTGAGCTGCCCGCTCGGCTATCAGGAGACCGATCGCCGCCAGCGCACCTTCACTTCCCATCAGATGAGCATGGGGGCCGCCGATCCGATGACGGGATTTCGCCCAAGCTTCCCCCAGCGCAGCACCTTCACCACTCATACCCTGCTGGTGCAGTGCCCCCGCAAGCCGGCACAGCCCCACCCGCTGGGACGCTGACAAAAAAGGGCCCGCAGGCCCTTTTTTCCGATGTCGCCACGCTCAGCGCATCGCCTCGGCGTGCTGGCGGGCCAGCTCGTCGCTCATCAGTTCCCGCATCCTGAACTTTTGCAGCTTGCCGGTTACCGTCATGGGGTACTCCTCCACGAAACGGATGTATCTGGGCACCTTGAAATAGGCGATGCGGGCCGACAGGAACTGCTTCAGCTCCTCCTCGCTGGCCTCCTGGTGGGGCCTGAGCTTGACCCAGGCACACACCTCCTCGCCATAGCGCTCGCTGTCGACCCCGAACACGGCTGCATCCTGCACCGCCGGATGATCATAGAGCAGCTCCTCGATCTCGCGCGGGTAGATGTTCTCGCCACCGCGAATGATCAGCTCCTTGCTGCGTCCGACGATCCGCACATAGCCCTCTTCATCCATGATGCCGATGTCCCCCGAGTGCAGCCACCCTTCCTCATCTATGGTATCCGCCGTCTTGGCCGGATCCTGCCAGTACCCCTGCATCACCCCGTTGCTGCGACAGCAGATCTCGCCCCGCTCGCCGATGGCCACTATCTCTCCGCTGGGGTCGACCAGCTTGATCTCGGTGTGACCGATGGCGCGGCCGACCGTGGTGACCCGCTTGTCCAGCGGCGCATCGATGGCGGTCATGTGATTGATGGGGCTGCACTCGGTCTGGCCGTAGGCGATGGTCACCTCGGTCATGTGCATCAGGGTCTGTACCTTGCGCATCAAGGGCTCGGGGCAGATGGCACCGGCCATGATGCCGGTGCGCAGAGAGGAGAGATCGAACTGGTCAAACTCCGCCAGCTCCAGCTCGGCGATGAACATGGTCGGCACCCCGTGCAGGGCGGTACAGCGCTCCTCGCTCACCATCCGCAGGGTGGCCGCCGGATCGAAGGCTTCGGCCGGAAACAGGGCGCAGGCCCCCACGCTGATGCAGACCAGATTGCCGAGCACCATGCCGAAACAGTGGTAGAGCGGCACCGGGATGCAGAGCCGATCCTGCTCGCTGAACGCCATGCCTTGCGCCACCTGGCGGCCGTTGTTGAGGATGTTGCTGTGACTGAGGGTAGCCCCCTTGGGGTTGCCCGTGGTGCCCGAGGTGAACTGGATGTTGATGGCGTCATCGGGTTTGAGGGTGGCGGCCACTCGGGCCAGCCAGGCCGGATCCTGCCGGTCGCCCAGTACCAGCACCTCGGGGAAGTTGAGCATGCCGGCGCTTTGCTGCTCCCCGAGCCGGATCACCATCTCCAGGCTTGGCAGCCGGGATGATGTCAGGCGGCCTGGCGGACAGCTAGCCAGCTCGGGGGCCAACTCGCCCAGCATGGCGAGGTAGTCGCAGCCCTTGAACACGCTGGCGCAGATGAGGGCCCGACAGCCCACGTTGTTGATGGCAAAGGCGAGCTCGTAGCTGCGGTAGGCGGGGTTGATGCAGACCATGATGGCCCCTATGCGGGCCGTAGCGAATTGCACCAGGCACCACTCGATGTTGTTGGGCGACCAGATGCCGACCCGATCCCCTGGCCGGATCCCAAGCGCCAGCAGGCCCAGCGCCAGCCGGTCTATCTGGGTCAGGTATTCCCGGTAGTTCCAGCGGATCTGCTGGTGGCGCACCACCACGGCGGGCCGCTCGGGGAAACGTTCCGCCACCTCTTGCAGGTAGGCGCCTATGGTCTGGTGAAGCAGCGGCTGATCGCAAGGACCGGCCCGGTAGCTGAGCAGTGAGGTCATGGGGTGACTCCTGGCCACATAGGTTGGTATTGCCTACTGCTCGGCTGGCGTGTTTTTTCAGCTTGTTACATTAATGTAAATTCACGCCTCGTAAAAGACTCACTTTGGTCTAATAGCGGCCATAAAAAAACGGCCAACCGAAGTTGACCGTTTACAGACGCGGGGCAGATCAGAACAGCAGGTGCGCCACCCCGGCGATGACCGGCAGGGTGATCAGGGTGCGCAGCAGGAAGATCACGAACAGCTCCCACAGCTTGACCGGGATCTTGCTGCCCAGCAGCAGGGCGCCCACTTCCGACATGTAGATGAGCTGGGTGACCGACATGGCGGCGATCACGAAGCGGGTCATCTCGCTCTCGATGGTGGAGGCCAACACCGCCGGGATGAACATGTCGGCGAAGCCCACCATGATGGTCTTGGAAGCGGCTTCTGCCTCCGGCAGTTGCAGCAGCTCCAGCAAGGGGACGAAGGGGGCCCCCAGCCAGTTGAAGATGGGGGTGTGCTCGGCCAGCATCAGGGCACAGGTACCCACCGCCATCACCACCGGCAGCACGCCAAACACCATGTCCAGGGCATTCTTCACCCCTTCCCGCGCCACGGCGCCGAGATCCGTCATGCTGTCGGCCTTGGTCAGGGCCCGCTCATAGCCATAGCTCAGCACGCTGTGCTGATGGGGGATCGCCTCCTGCTTGCGGCACAGGGGGGTACCGTCGCTGTAGACATCCTTCTTCCAGGAGAGCGGCGGCAGGCGCGGCACCACGATGGCGGCCACCACCCCGGCCAGGCAGACGGTCAGGTAGAAGGGCACGAACATGTGCTCCAGCTTCACCTGGGAGATCACCACCAGGCAGAAGGTGATGGAAACGGCAGAGAAGGTGGTGCCGATGACGGCGGCTTCCCGCTGGGTGTAGAACTTGCCTTCGTACTGTTTGCTGGTGAGCAGGATGCCGACGCTGCCATCCCCGAGCCAGGAGGCGAAGCAGTCCACCGCAGAGCGGCCCGGCAGGCGGAACACGGGGCGCATGATGCGGGTCATCATGGTGCCGACAAACTCCAGCAGACCAAAATCGAGCAGCAGCGGCAGCAGCAGGCCGGCGAAGATGAAGACGGAGAACAGCACCGGCAGCAGATCGTGCAGCACCAGACCACCGGTCGCACCGGAACGCAGCACCTCGGGACCGGCCTCGAAGAAGGTCAGCAGCACGAAGATACCGCCAAGCACCCGCACGCAGGCCCAGAAGGGAGAGACGTTGAACAGGCTGTTGAGGAAGGGGCGCTTCACCAGGATCGCCGGCTTGAACAACCAGGCGATCAGGGTCATCAGCATGGTGGTGGTGATGATGGCGCTGACCATGGCCACCAGATAGTCGGCAAACACCCTCTGTACCAGCTTCGCCAGTACGGCTACCGGGATGGTGACGTTGCCGTCATAGAGAACGGGGGTCATGAACAGCAGGATCCCGATGAGTGACGGGACCAGGAACATCAGCACGTTGCGACGGGTATTGAGCGCAGGTGCTTGCAGAGTCTTTTCCAGCATGGTTTACAGCCTTAATGTTACTTTTCCTTAGCCAGGCGAACCTGCATACCCATGCTCTCACCCGACAAAACGGGCGCAAGAATACTCCAAAAAAATGCACAAACAAGCTTTTAATGGATCATTTCAAGCATAAATATTTTTACAGGCAAACCTTCCATAAGAATGTACCCAAACAGATGCGCATATCAATTCATTACAAATGGTTAGCACATTGTTTCGTTAAGGTTACATTCAGGAGCGCAGTATAATCAGTTGCGGTTGGCAGGCAATAAGTGACATGAGAAATATATCTATATGGTGATCCAGTCGATCCCCATAAAAAAACCGGAGCCTGGCAAGGCTCCGGTTTTTCAGCGGCGGGTGGCGGCACTGCGCTCACCCGCAGGATGAGGGTCAGTCACGCACGTAGATGACTTCCACGCCATCATCGTCTTCGTCGTCCCAGTCATCGTCGTCCAGCGACTCGTCAAACGCCTTGGAGGCAGCCAGCGCATCCGCTTCGGCCTTGGCCAGCTGGTTCTTGTGGTAGTCGTCCCACTTGAACTCCACCTTCTCGATGGCTTCCTTGGCATCTTCCACCAGCTGACGGGGCATGGTATCCAGCAGATCCAGGATGTCGTAGCAGACCTTCTTGGTCCCTTCCTTGCTAATGGCGGTGATGGCGTAAACCGGCCCTTCGTGGTTCAGGGCGGCCTTCACGCGCTCCATCACTTCACCTGCCTCTTCTTCCAGGATGAGGTCCATCTTGTTGAACACCAGCCAGCGCGGCTTGCTCGCGAGCTCGGGGCTGTATTTCTCCAGCTCTCGGACGATGGTCACGGCATTCTCGGCCGGATCGGAACCATCCACCGGGCAGATATCCACCAGATGGACCAGCACGCGGCAGCGCTCGAGGTGCTTGAGGAAGCGGATACCGAGGCCGGCGCCTTCGGCAGCACCCTCAATCAGACCCGGAATGTCGGCAATGACGAAGGAGCGGGAGTTCTCGCCACGCACCACACCCAGGTTAGGCACCAGCGTGGTGAAGGGGTAGTCGGCCACTTTCGGGCGGGCCGCAGAGACGGCGCGGATGAAGGTGGACTTGCCGGCGTTGGGCAGGCCCAGCATGCCGACGTCGGCCAGCAGCAGCAGCTCCAGCTTCAGGGTACGTACTTCACCCGGGGTGCCGTTGCTCTTCTGGCGCGGCGCACGGTTGACCGAACTCTTGAAGCGGGTGTTGCCAAGACCGTGGAAACCGCCCTTGGCGACCAGCAGCTTCTGCTCGTGGTGGGTCAGATCCCCCAGCAGTTCGCCGGTATCTTCATCGGTCGCACGAGTACCGACCGGCACGCGCAGGATCTTGTCCTTGCCGCGACGACCGGTACAGTTGGCGCTCTGGCCATTTTCGCCACGCTCGGCGGCATGGAAACGCTCGAAACGGTAGTCGATCAGGGTGTTCAGGTTTTCATCGGCAACCAGATACACGTCGCCACCGTCACCGCCGTCACCGCCGTCCGGGCCACCGTTCGGAATGTACTTCTCCCGGCGAAAGCTCACACAACCGTTACCACCGTCACCGGCATCGACTCGAATCTGGACTTCATCAACAAACTTCATAGGTAACCGTCACCTTAATTCGAAAAACCGATACGCCATTATAGTGGTACAGACCCCTGCGGGCGATACGCATCTTGCCAGTCGCCCCTTCAGAGCCAGGGTCGGCTGCGTGCCGTTTTTTCGTCAGCTACATCAGAAAAACAAAAGCCCCGCCTGTTGGCGGGGCTTCGGATCCTTGCGGTCCGTAATTACTCAGCAACGATGCTTACGTACTTACGGTTCAGCGGACCTTTGACTTCGAACTGCACCTTGCCGTTCGCGGTAGCGAACAGGGTGTGGTCCTTGCCCAGACCAACGTTCTCACCAGCGTGGAACTTGGTGCCGCGCTGACGAACGATGATGCTGCCAGCCAGAACTGTTTCGCCGCCGAAACGCTTCACGCCCAGGCGTTTAGCTTCTGAATCGCGGCCGTTGCGGGATGAACCGCCAGCTTTTTTGTGTGCCATCTATCGTACTCCTCTAATTAAGCGCTGATGCCAGTGATTTTGACTTCAGTGAACCACTGACGGTGGCCCGCTTGCTTACGGTGGTGCTTACGACGACGGAACTTGACGATAGTCACTTTCTCGCCACGGCCGTGAGCCACAACTTCAGCTACAACCTTGCCACCTTCAACGAAAGGAGCACCTACTTTAAAAGTGTCGCCTGCAGCAACCATCAGCACTTCGTTGAAGTCGATGGTAGCGCCAGTCTCAACGTTCAGCTTTTCCAGACGAACGATTTGACCTTCGGCCACACGGTGTTGTTTTCCGCCGCTTTGGAATACCGCGTACATTTGATTAACTCCGTAAAGGCGTGTCTTTTGCTCAAGGCCAGACACGCGCAAAAACCTATAACAATGGGCGGGCATTCTACGCAAATCGATTTGCTCAGGCAAGGCCAATTTAGCAAAAAGTTTATTTTGTGCGCATATCTGCCGCCGTGAATAAACGCTTAACTGTAACCCATTGTGAAATCGTGTAGAATCCCCGCCATTGCTAAAATCGCAGTCATCACTGCCGTCACGTTACGAGACTTATGGACCAACAGACTATCCGTGCGCTCTGTGCCGCCGACATGACGGCGGTCAATGAACTGATCCTGGCGCGACTCCAGTCCGATGTCAGCCTGATCAACCAGCTGGGTTTCTATATTGTCAGTGCAGGCGGGAAACGGATGCGCCCCATGCTGACCGTCATGGCCGCCCGCGCACTGGGATATGAGGGTGAGGATCACCTGAAACTGGCTGCCATCATCGAATTCATTCACACTTCCACCCTGCTGCACGACGACGTGGTCGACGAATCCGACCTGCGCCGCGGCCGGGAGACCGCCAACGCCATGTTTGGCAACGCCGCCAGCGTGCTGGTGGGTGACTACCTCTACAGCCGCTCCTTCCAGATGATGAGCGAGCTCTCCAACCTGCGGGTGATGGAGATCCTCTCCGAGGCCACCAACACCATCGCCGAAGGGGAAGTGCTGCAGCTGATGAACTGCAACGACCCGGATACCACCGAAGAGAGCTACATGACGGTCATCTATTGCAAGACCGCCAAGCTGTTCGAAGCCGCCACCCGTCTCGCCGCCGTGCTGACCCATCAGCCCGCGCCCATCGAGCAGGCGATGACCGACTACGGCAAGTATCTGGGCACCGCCTTCCAGATCATCGACGACGTGATGGACTACTGCTCCCAGAGCGACGAGATGGGCAAGAACGTGGGCGACGATCTGGCCGAAGGCAAGCCGACCCTGCCGCTGTTGCGTACCATGGAAGTGGGTAGCCCGGAAGAGCGCCAGCTGGTGCGCGACGCCATCGAGCACCGCAACGGCATGGAGCACCTCGACCGGATCCTGGGCATCCTCGACCGTACCGGCGCGCTGGAGTACTCCCGCATGCGGGCCCGGGAAGAGGCCGACAAGGCCATCGCGGCCCTCGCCATCCTGCCGGACTCCCGGCACAAGCAGGCGCTGGAAACCCTAGCCCACATGGCGGTACAACGCAGCGCCTGATGCCAGCCGGTAGACAATAAAAAAGAGGCCAAAGGGCCTCTTTTTTATTGTCCGCACTCACTGTACCACTGTCGTTTCAACCAGGAGCTAGCGGGCCAGCGCCCACAAGATAACGGCCCCGGCCACCACCAGACAGCCGCCGATGCGGCGCAACTGCTCGGCCGGTTGATCGCTCAGCAGCCGCAACATCTGCTGCCAGGCGCGCGGCATCAAGAGCGGCCCCAGCCCTTCGAACAGCAGCAGCAAGCCCAGCCCCATCAGGATGGATGTCAGCATACAACCTCCTTTCTCGCCTGAATGCGCCTCAACCACAGCGCTTCACACACAGCCACCCGCTGCCAGCCAATGACCGGCAAACAAAAGGGCCTGAATCATCAGGCCCTTGGGTCAAATCACGACGAGCTTACTGCTTGTTGCCGTGCGGCGACTTGAGGTAGCGGAAGAACTCGCTGTCCGGCTTCAGGACCATGAGGTCGTTGCCACCGGCGAAGCTCTTGCGATAGGCCTCCATGCTTCGCACGAAGCTGAAAAACTCGGGGTCTTTCTTGTAGCTGTCGGCATAGATCTTGGCGGCCTCGGCATCCCCTTCACCACGCAGCTGACGAGCATTACTCTCGGCATCGGCGATCATCACGGTCACCTTGCGGTCGATGTCGGCACGCAGGATCTCGGCCTGCTCGCGGCCCTGGGAGCGATGCTCACGGGCTACCGCGGTCCGCTCGGCACGCATCCGCTGATAGATGGAGCTGGAGACTTCCACCGGCAGGTTGATCTGCTTGATACGCACATCCACCACCTTGATGCCGAGCTCGGAGGAGCGCGCCATCTTCATCAGGGCATCTTCCATCACGGTACTGCGCTCACCGGAGACGATATCCTTGATGGTGCGGTTACCGATCTCGGAACGCAGACCGTTGTTGATCTTGCGCTTGAGCAGGTCTTCGGCCTGGATCTTGTTGCCACCACCGGTTGCCAGGTAGTACTTGGAGAAGTCCTCGATCTTCCACTTCACGTAGGAGTCGATGATGAGGTCCTTCTTCTCGGAGGTGACGAAGCGATCCGCCTGCCCTTCCAGGGTCTGGATACGGGCATCCATCTTGCGAACCTGGTCGATGAGCGGCACCTTGAAGTGCAGGCCCGGCTCGTACAGACGCGGCTCGCCGGATTCAACCCGCTTCACCTTGCCGAACTGCACCACGATTCCCTTCTGGCCTTCATCGACGATGAAGACCGAAGAGAAGCAGACCATGGCGGCCACAGCGATGACACCAATAGCTAGCTTTTTCATCTATCAGTTTCTCCCTGAGCTGAAACGGTCGCCGCTGCGCAGCGGGGTCGGCGTGGAGTTGGCCCCTTCGTTGGACGGCGGGGTCTGTTCTACCACCGGCGCACCTGCCGGACGAGCCGGTTGCACCGCGTTGGCCTTGCCGGAGAGCTTGTCGAGCGGCAGGTAGATCATGCTGTTGTTGCCAGCCGGCATGTCGACCACCACCTTGTTGGCCTGCTGATAGAGCTCTTCCATGGTTTCCAGGTAGATACGATCACGGGTCAGCTCGGGCGCAGCCTGATACTGGGGCAGCAGCTCGTTGAAGCGAGCGACTTCACCCTTGGCCTTCAGCACGATCTGGGACTTGTAGGCTTCGGCCTCCTGCTCCAGGCGCTTGACCTGGCCGCGGGCCTTCGGCTCCACTTCACGGGCATAGGCTTCGGCTTCACGAATGAAGCGCTGTTCATCTTCCTGAGCGGAGATGGCGTCATCGAACGCATCCTTCACCTCTTCCGGCGGACGCGCCGGCAGGAAGTTGACGTCGACGATCTGCAGACCCATGTGATAGGGCTCGATGATGCTGTCGATCACCTGCCAGGTCTCCTGACGCACCTTCTCACGACCCGTGGTCAGCACGTCGTCCATCCGGGTGTGACCCACCACGTAGCGCAGGGCGCTGTCGGTCGCCTGACTCAGGCTCTCGTCGGCGTTGGTGACGCTGAACAGGTACTGCTCGGGATCGACCACACGATACTGCACGTCCATCTCGACCCGCACCACGTTCTCGTCCTGGGTCAGCATGAAGCCGGAAGCCGGCAGGGAGCGGACCGACTCCACGTCCACCGGGATAACCCGGTCGATGAAGGTCGGTTTCCAGCGCAGGCCCGGATCCACGTTGTGGGAGTACTCGCCAAAGCGCAGCACCACGCCACGTTCGGCTTCGCGAATGGTATAGAAGCCGCTGACGACCCACACCACTACCGCCACCACCAGCGCGATGGAGAGGCCGAACTTGCCGACGTCACCACCACCCGATTTGCCGCCACCCAGCAGACCACCAAAACGGCGGCTCACCTTGCGCAGCATCTCGTCCAGATCAGGGGGTCCCTGATTCTTGCCGTTGTTCCCCCAGGGGTCACGGTCTTTGCCGTTATTACCAGGCTCATTCCAAGCCATCAGCGTCTCCATTAATACATGCGGATGGATATCATCTCTATCGGGCCATCAACCGTTGATGAAGCCAGCAAACATTCATCTCATCGACGAATCAATGCCTGATAAAGCGTTGTAAACTCTCACCTTCTTGCTTCACGAGGCGGTTCCAGTCAGCCAGTTGCAGGCGGACTTCCAACACAAAATCCCCCTCCTCGCTGAAACCTTCCTGCTCGATGCCCTTGAGGCGATAGAGCGCACTGCGCAATCTGGCGGCCGAAGGGGGCAACTGCAGAGTGTGGTGCACCATGGAGCCGGCCAGCAGCTCGGTCAGGGCAACAAACAGATCGTCACACCCCTCGCCGGTCTGGGCAGACAGCCAGACCCGCACCGGGCGCCCCTCTTCGTCCCGCTCCAGCCCGACCGGGTGTTCACCCAGCTTGTCGATCTTGTTGCAGATCATCAGCTGGGGCCGGTCATCGGCTTCGATCTCGGCCAGCACCTGCTGCACCGATTCGATATTCTCCTGCATCTGCTCGTCGGCACAGTCCACCACGTGCAGCAACAGATCCGCTTCGCGGGTCTCCTGCAGCGTCGCCTTGAAGGCCGCGACCAGATCATGGGGCAAGTGTCGAATAAATCCAACTGTATCCGCCAGAATCACATCACCCACATCCCGGATCACCAATTTGCGCAGGGTTGGATCCAGGGTTGCGAACAATTGGTCGGCAGCATACACGCTGGCAGCTGTAAGTTGGTTGAACAAAGTGGACTTTCCGGCGTTGGTGTAACCCACCAGAGAAACGGTCGGCACCTCGTTGCGGTTGCGGGCACGACGTCCCTGTTCCCGCTGCTTGGCCACCTTGTCGAGCCGGCGCAAAATCGCCTTGATGCGTTCACGCAACAGGCGGCGGTCGGTTTCCAGCTGGGTTTCACCCGGGCCGCGCAGGCCGATCCCCCCCTTCTGACGTTCAAGGTGGGTCCAGCCTCGCACCAGGCGAGTAGAGAGATGGCGCAACTGGGCCAGTTCGACCTGCAACTTGCCTTCGTGAGTACGGGCACGCTGAGCGAAGATATCGAGGATCAGGCCGGTCCTGTCCACTACCCGGCACTGGAACAGACGCTCCAGGTTACGCTCCTGGGCAGGGGTCAGGGCATGGTTGAAGATGACGACGTCGGCGTCCAGCATCTGGACCTGGGACGCGATCTCTTCAGCCTTGCCGCTGCCGACAAAAAATTTGGCGCTGGGCGCACTGCGGCTGGTGGTGATCACCCCCAGCGCATTGACCCCGGCCGAGCTCACCAGCATCTTGAGCTCTTCCAGATCCTCCCGCTCACCCTCATCACTGAAGTTGACATGTACCAGAACGGCCTGTTCGCCGGCTTCATAACGGTCAAACAAGCGCTTGCTCCTTGACAGGAATCATGATGAATCTGGGTTGACGAGTCGCCTCGTCCCGGGATATCACGCCTCGGCTTCACCCTGCTCTTCGCCAGCCGCGCCCTGGGCGTGCTGGTGATGGTTGACGGCACGGGCCGGCACCACGGTGGAGATGGCGTGCTTGTAAACCATCTGGCTCACGGTGTTCTTCAGCAAAATGACAAACTGGTCAAACGATTCGATCTGACCCTGCAGCTTGATGCCGTTCACCAAATAGATAGAAACAGGAATCCGCTCACGGCGCAGCGCATTCAAAAACGGGTCTTGGAGAGATTGCCCCTTAGCCATCTTCTTTTCCTTATAGTTTGTTGTTTTTAAACACCGGATATCAATATAACAACCTGATTATACAGGAGTGTCAAGCCACTCCGGCACGGGCGACGACCCTTGCCAGATTGCCAGACTCACCAGATTCCAACCAGGTCACATCAGACCAACCGCGCAACCAGGTCATTTGACGCTTGGCCAACTGGCGGGTGGCAACAATTCCGCGATAGCGCATCTCATCATACTCCACTTCCCCCGCCAGGTAGTCCCACATTTGGCGGTATCCCACGCAGCGGATGGAGGGAAGATCCGGGGTGAGATCACCCCGTTGGTAGAGGCCCCTGACCTCCTGTTCAAAGCCGCCCTGCAGCATCTTGTCAAAGCGCAGCTCGATGCGCTGGTGCAGCACGGCGCGATCGCTCGGTGCGATGGCAAACTGCAGCACCCGGTAGGGCAGCCCTTCCCCCTGCACCTGGGTCAGCTCGGTGAGGGTCTTGCCGCTGATGCGGTAGACCTCGAGCGCCCGGCTGAGCCGTTGCGGGTCATTGGGATGGATGCGGGCCCCGGCCACCGGGTCGATGCGCACCAGTTCATCGTGCAGCGCCTGCCAGCCAAGGCGGGCGGCCTCCTCCTCGATGCCGGCCCGAATGACGGGGTCGGCAGAGGGCAACGGAGAGAGTCCCTCCAGCAGCGCCTTGAAATAGAGCATGGTGCCGCCCACCAGCAGCGGAATGCGGCCGCGCTCGGCGATCTCTTTCATCTCCCGCAGCGCATCACGGCAAAAATCGGCCGCCGAATAGCTCATGGCGGGATCCAGTATGTCGATCAGCCGGTGCGGCGCCTGCGCCAGTTCGGCCGGCGTAGGCTTGGCGGTGCCGATATCCATGCCGCGATAGATGAGCGCGGAATCCACGCTGATGATGTCGCAGGGCAGCGCCTGGCACAGTTCGATGGCGAGATCCGTCTTGCCGGAGGCCGTCGGCCCCATCAGAAAAATTGCAGTCGGCAAGTCAGCCACGTGAAAAACTCCCCTTGCATGGTCGCCACCCCTTGGCGGCGCACCTGCAAAAAACTGGTTTATGGATTCAAGAGGGCATTTCCCTCAATGGCCATCGGCGAACTCGGCCAGCACGCTCGCCAGCGACAGCTGGCGCACCATGCGAACGTCTGCCAGTTGGTCACTGAAATCGGCAACAAGTTCCGTCAGCAAGCGGTTGGCCGTGGCAAAATCATATACTTTTTCGCGACTTATCCCCTGCTCCACCAGCCATTGGCATAGTACTTCAGCCTGCTGGCCAGCATCACTGTCAGATCCGCTCTCGATCAGTTGCAGCAATTCGGGTAATAAGCGCACCAGATCGGTCTGGCGCAGCAGCGCCGGCACCCGAGTCAGGATCATGGTGTCGCGCCCACCGCTTTTCAACTCCAGCCCCATCCGTTTGAGCAAACGCTCCTGCGTCTCCACCAGCGCGACCAGGTTTTTCGGCAACTTGAAGGAGACCGGCAACAGCAGCGGCTGGGCCGCCAGCCCCTGACCCCAGGTTTCCAGCAGCCAGTGGCGCAGCAGCAGGCGCTCGGCCCGTACCAGCGACAGCAGGGCCAGCCGGTTGTCTCGCTCCAGCAGCAGATAGGCCTGCTCCACCAGGGTCAAGGCCCGCCACGCCCCCGCCTTGGCGGCCACGGCGGCGGCAACAGGCGCGGTTTCAGCCTCTGCCAGCGGCGTGCCCTGCACCGTCGGCAGGGTGGTGAGCAGGGCTCCCATGCCGCGCATCGCCTCCCGGCTGGGGGGCTCGGGCGGCTGGTAGTTGCCCGCTCTCCCTGCACCACTTCCTTCCCGCACTTCCCGGGCCGGGGCCCGGTAGTTGTGCTCGGCGCCATACCACTCGGCTCTGGGCGCCTGGCCCGGATACTCGATGGGGGCACTGACCGGCAGCTCGACCAGGGTCTCTGCCAGAGGCTGGTCGCTCTCGTCGCTTGCCGCCCCTGGCTGGCGCAGGGCGGTAAAGAGCGCCTGGAAGATGAAGTCGTGAATGAGGCGCGCCTGATGAAAACGCACCTCGTGCTTGGCCGGATGGACGTTGACGTCCACCTGACGCGGATCCAGCTCGATGTAGAGCACGTAGGCCGCGAAGCGGTCGGCCGGCAGCAGCTCGTCATAGGCCTGGCGAATGGCGTGATTGATGAGCTTGTCGCGCATCATGCGGCCGTTGACATAGGTGTATTGCAGATCGTTCTGCGGTCTGGCGCCGGCGGGCGTGGCCAGCCAGCCCCACAGCCGCACGTCGCTGTGCTCGCTCTCCACCGCCAGCGCGTGATGCATGAAGGGAGAGCCGCACACCGCGGCGAGCCGGCGCTCCTGCTCCGCCACCGTGTTGGCGGCCTTGTACTGGCGCACCACCTTGCCGTTGTGGCGCAGGATCAGGGTGACGTCGAAGCGGGAGAGCGCGATGCGGCGCACCAGCTCGTCGATGTGGGCAAACTCGGTCTTTTCGCTGCGCATGAACTTGCGCCGGGCCGGGGTGTTGAAGAAGAGGTCCACCACCTCCACCGTGGTGCCCACCGGGTGGGCCGCCGGCTTGACGGTGACGCTCATCTCGCGCCCTTCGGCCTGGGCCTGCCAGGCTTCGGACTGCTCCGCCGTGCGGGAGGTAAAGGTGAGACGGGAGACAGAACTGATGGAGGCGAGCGCCTCGCCGCGAAACCCCAGGCTGTTGATCCCTTCCAGATCGTCGAGAGTCGCCACCTTGGAGGTGGCGTGGCGCGACAGCGCCAGCACCAGCTCATCCTTGGCGACGCCACCGCCATTGTCGCGAATGCGAATGAGCTTGGCACCGCCCTTGTCGATGTCGATCTCGACCCGGTCGGCGCCGGCATCCAGGCTGTTTTCCACCAGCTCCTTGACCACGGAGGAGGGCCGCTCCACCACCTCACCGGCAGCAATCTGGTTGGCCAGAATCGGCGGCAATATACGAATTGGCATCGCTTACTCCTGCTGGTTGAACGGGATGGCTGTGGCAACCGCCCCGGCTGGGCGCCACGCCGCCGCATCACAGCCCGCGCTCGTCTGGCTGGCCAGAACAGGGGACAAAGAACGGATCGGCATCGCTGGCTCCTGCTGGTTGAAGGTGCGGGTAATCGGCGGGGCTCGACGACGGCTCACCGGGTCAGCCTCTGCCACCGGCAGGGACGGACCCGGCGCCTCATCCAGCGCTACTTTTGCGGGATATAGAGCACCTGCCCTATCTGGATGTCCCGCGACTTGAGCTTGTTGATCTCCACCAGTCGCGCCTGGCTGACCCCATATTTCTCGGCAAGCCGGGAGAGGCTCTGCCCGCGGGTGACCACATGACGGAGCATGCTGGCCTTGTCATTGCTCTGCACGCTGGTCACCGGGACGCTCGGCTCCTTGGCTGCCACCACGTAGGGCTTGATCACCCCGGCGCCGGACGAGGATCCACCGACGCTGCTGACCGGCGCCCCGCCGTCGCTGCTGCGGTTCGGTTCGGTGGCCGGCATCCGGTTGGTCACCACCTGCTGCACCGGCTGCGCCGCCGGTTTGCTGACGGCGACCGGCTTGCTGGCAGGGGCGGGTCGGCTGACCGCGGCCTGCTTGTTGCTGGCCTGCCCCTTGCCGGTGAGCATGGCGCCCTTGGTCGGGTGAGCCCGGTAGTAGTTGCGGATCCCCTCGAAGATGGCACGGGCCAGTTGATCCTGATAGCTGGAGGTCGCCAGCAGCTTCTCTTCGGCGTGGTTGGAGATAAAGCCCGTCTCCACCAGCACGGAGGGAATGTCCGGCGCCTTCAGCACCGCCAGGCTGGCGTGTTCCGGTGCCTTCTTGTGCAATCGGGCCACCCGGCCCAGCGAGCGCAGGATCTGGCGGCTGACGTCATAGCCTTCGGCCCGCGACTTGTCCATCGATAGGTCGAGGAAGGTCTGTGCCAGGTAGGGGTTGGGATCGGATTCGGCCAACACCTTGCCAACGCCCCCCAGCAGCTCGCCCTGTTTCTCCTGCTTCTCCAGCCAGCTACCCATCTCGCGGTTGGCACGGTTGGTCGACAGCACCCAGACGGAGGCGCCGCGCGGGGTCGAGTTGTGGAAGCTGTCGGCGTGCACCGACACCAGCAGGTCGGCCTTGGCCTTGCGGGCAATCTCGGAGCGCTTGTTCAGATCGACGAAGTAGTCGCCGCGCCGGGTCAGCACGGCGCGCATGCCGGGTTCGCGGTCGATGAGGGCGGCCAGTTTCTGGGAAACCGCCAGGGTCACCCGCTTCTCGTAGGTGCGGCGCGGGCCGATGGAGCCCGGGTCTTCCCCGCCGTGGCCCGGGTCGATGGCGATCACCACCCCCTTGCCCTTGCCGCCCACCGGTGCCGCCTGAGCGGTGGCGGAGGCCTTCTCTTCATAAGGCAGGTCGATCACCAGCCGGTGGCCGTAGGGCCCGGCCGGCGCCAGCGGAAAGACCACCGGCTTGATGGCAGAGCTGAGATCCAGCACCAGCCGCAGCCCGCCTTTTTCCAGCGGCGAGCTCTCGCGGATCTTGCGCACCAGCTCGCTCTTGTTCTCGATGCGGGCCAGGTTGGTGACGTTGCTCGCCCCTTTCAGGTCGATCACCAGCCGGTCCGGGCCGGTCAGGGTGAAGTAGTTGTAATTGGGGGCGCTGCTCATGTCGAGCACCACCCGGGTGTTGTCCGGCGACGGCCACACCCGCACGCTCTTGAGCTGATTCGCCCAGGAGGGTAAGGCCAGCAGGGAGAGGGCAATAACAAGGATCAAGCGCACGTAGATGACAACCGTTCCAGAATGGCTTCGCCAATAGCAGTGCGGGCGTCAATCTGCACCTCGCGCTGCTCGTTTGCATAACTCAGGGTGATCTCGAGATCCGGCGCAGGCAGCCAGCCATCGCCCTTTTCCGGCCACTCCACCAGACAGAGGGTGTTGGCGCCGAAGTAGTCACGGATCCCCATGAACTCCAGCTCTTCCGGGTCGGCCAGCCGATAGAGATCGAAGTGGTAAAGCTGCCAGTCGGCCAGCTCGTAGGGCTCCACCAGGGTGTAGGTCGGGCTCTTGACCTTGCCCTCATGACCCAGCCCCTGCACCCAGCCCCGAGTCAGTGTGGTCTTGCCGGCCCCGAGGGCCCCGTGCAGGAAGACAGTGGTCGCCTGCTGGCAGGCGTGGGCCAGACGGCCACCCAGTGCCACGGTTGCTGCCTCGTCCGGCAGTGTCATCATCAACTGTTTTGCCATGTTCTTCTTTAGCTTGTTATGGTGTCGGGATTAACCAGTCGACGGATAAAGGGCAGCAGGTCTGATGCCAGCATGCCCCGCTCTCCGTCTGCAGCAGCCAGATCGGCCGCTTCCCCGTGGATCACGGCGCCCAGTCGGGCTGCCTCGGCGGCAGACCAGCCCTGGGCCAAAAGGGCGGCGATTATACCAGATAACAGGTCGCCCATGCCGCCACTGGCCATGCCGGGATTGCCCTCGTTACAGAGCTCCATCCCCTTGCCGTCGTGGATCAGCGTCCCCGCCCCCTTGAGCAGCACCACACCGCCGAAGCGCTGCTGCAGACGCTGCACCGCGGCAAAGCGATCCGCGGCGATCTCGGCAATGGTGCAGCCCAGCAGGCGGGCCGCCTCGCCCGGATGGGGCGTGAGCACCCAATTATCCTGATGACGGGGACATTGCGCCAGCCAATTCAATCCATCGGCATCCAATACCAGTGGCACCTGCTCGTTAACAAATGACTCAAAATGGCGCCGACCCCACTCATCCTGACCCAGACCCGGTCCCACTACCCGCACCGAGGCCCAGCTTTCCTCCCCCCCGACCTGACTGCCCATCAATTCGGCCTGGTAGAGGCTGGAGGGCAGGTGATCAGGATGCTGGCACACCCGCACCAGACCGGCACCGGCCCGCAGGCAGGCGCGCGCGGCCAGCACGATGGCCCCCTGCATCCCCGCATTGCCTCCCACCAGCAACACCTTGCCGTGGGAGCCCTTGTGGGACGAGCGCTGGCGCGGCGTCAGCCTGGCGCGAAGAGAAGGATAATCGACACGCTCGGCGGCCGCCTGCCACCCGGGCGGCGCGGTGACGCCGAGGGTGTCGCAGTCGAGCCGACCGACGCAATCCACCCCGTCGGCGGTGAGCATGCCCTGCTTGATGCCGATGAAGGTGAGGGTACGGCTGGCGCGCACCACGGCTCCCATGGCGCAGCCGGTATCGGCATTGAGGCCGGAGGGGAGATCCACCGCCAGCACGGGCACCTGCAAGCCATTGATTGTTGCGACGATCCTTGTCATGAGCGGTGACAGCCGGATATGGACACCGGTGCCAAGCAGTGCATCTATCACCAGATCCGGGGTCGGCAGCCGGTCGAGCTCCCGCTCCTCGGGCGACACCACTGTGCCCCCCATCGCCAGCCACTCGTCGGCGGCCCGCCTGGCATCCCCCGTCAGCTCGGCGGGATCCCGCACGGCAATCACCTGAGGCTCAAGACCCAGCTGTCTCGCCAGGCGGGCCAGCACGTAGCCGTCGCCACCGTTGTTGCCGGGGCCGGTAAAGATCCACCAGCACCGGCTGTGCGGCCAGTGGTGGGTGGCGTAGGTGCGCAGCGCAGCGCCGGCGCGCTCCATCAGGGCATAGAGGCTCAGTCCCTCGCGCTCGGCCCACTCCCGCTCCAGAGCACGGATCTGTTCAGTCCGCCACAGCGATTGTGGTAAGCTCTGCCCCTCTTTCCCGCTGATAGCATCCCCGATGACCTGTTCCATGACGGCTCCTGACTCTCATCCATTGATCCGGTCCGGCGGGCACCGGGCTCATGATGCAGTATGACGGCGGCAAACGCCCCCATCGGTTAACCTTGGCAGCAAGCCCCCAGAGATGCGATACAGCATGACAGTACACTCCCATCCCGGTGCACGCTCAGGCCGCCCGCCAGCAGGACCGGCAGCGCCATGACCACGGCCGAACTTCATCAACTGGCCCAAGATATCAAGCTCTGGGCGAGCGAGCTAGGATTCGACCAGGCCGGCATCACCGACACGGATCTCACCCTCGAAGAGCCCAGGCTGCAAGCCTGGCTGGACGCTGGCTATCACGGCAGCATGGACTACATGGCGCGCCACGGCATGATGCGGGCTCGCCCCCACGAGCTGCTGCCAGGCACCTTGCGGGTGCTGTCGGTGCGGATGAACTATCTCCCGTTCGAGGCGGGCTTCGCCGCCACCCTGCGCGATCCCACCCTCGGCTACATCAGCCGCTATGCCCTTGGTCGCGACTACCACAAGCTGCTGCGCAGCCGGCTCAAGCAGCTGGGGGAGCGCATCGAGCAGCGCTGCGAGGCGCTGGGCTGGCGCCCCTTCGTCGACTCGGCCCCCATTCTGGAGCGACCGCTGGCGGCCAAGGCCGGCCTCGGCTGGGTGGGCAAACACTCGCTGCTGCTCAACGAGTCGGCGGGATCCTTCTTCTTTCTGGGGGAGCTGCTGCTCAGCCTGCCACTGCCGCTGGACGCCCCGGTGGAGAAAGAGCAATGCGGCAAGTGCGTGGCCTGCATCAACATCTGCCCCACCGGCGCCATTGTCGCCCCCTACGTGGTGGATGGCCGCCGCTGCATCTCCTATCTCACCATCGAGAACGACGGCCCCATCCCCGTAGAGTTCCGGCCGCTGATGGGCAACCGCATCTATGGCTGTGACGACTGCCAGCTCATCTGCCCCTGGAACCGCTACGCCAATGCCAGCCCTGAGCCCGACTTCAGCCCGCGCCCCAATCTGCACCGCCCGCCCCTCTTGACCTTGTGGGGCTGGAGCGAGAGCGAGTTTCTCAAGCACACGGAAGGCAGCCCCATTCGCCGCATCGGCTATCAGCGCTGGCGCCGCAACCTGGCGGTGGCCCTTGGCAACGGCCCGGCCAGCCAGGAGGTAATGGTGGCCCTGCAGCAGGCGCTGGCTGAAGCCGAGCCCATGGTGGCCGAACATATCGAGTGGGCGCTGGCGACCCTGGCCCGGCGCCAGCAGGATGACAACAAAAAGACCCGCTTGCTGATCCGCTGCATCGAAAAAGGTCTGCCGGATCACGCATAGACGATCTGCCCCTTGCCGGATCCAGGTCATTTTTTCATGCTCTGCCGACGGTCGATGGTCGGCACAACAAAAGGAACAAGCTGATGCAGATGTTGGGAGTGGATATCGGTGGTTCGGGGATCAAGGGATGCCTGGTCGACACCGCAACGGGCGAGCTGATTGGCGAACGCCACCGGCTGGTGACGCCGCAGCCGGCCACCCCGGCCGCCGTGGCGCATACCCTCAAGGCGCTGGTGGAACACTTCGACTGGAAGGGCCCGGTGGGCTGCGGCTTTCCCGCCACCATCCACAACGGCATCGCCAAGAGTGCGGCCAACATCGACAAGAGCTGGATTGAGACCGACGTCGCCCATCTGTTTGGCGACGTGACCGGCCAGCCCTGCCACGTGCTGAACGACGCCGATGCGGCCGGTCTGGCGGAGATGCGCTATGGCAACGGCCGGGATCGCCAGGGGGTGATCATCCTCATCACGGTCGGCACCGGCATCGGCACCGCCGTGTTCGTCAACGGCCAGCTGCTGCCCAACACCGAGCTGGGTCACCTGATGCTGGAAGGGATGGTGGCCGAGCACTACTGCTCGGACGCGGTGCGCAAGCGCGAGGATCTCTCCTGGGGCCGCTGGGGCAAGCGCTTCAACAGGTACCTGGCTCGCCTCGAGTTTCTGTTCTCCCCCGACCTCTTCATCCTGGGCGGCGGCAGCGCCGCCAAGCTCGACAAGTTCATCGACAAGATTGAGACCCGGGCCCCGCTGGTAGCGGCCGCCAACCTCAATCAGGCCGGCATCATAGGCGCCGCTCTGCACGCCGCCGAGCTGACCGCCGCCCGCCAGTCGGCATGAGCCCGTCGTGAACAACAAACAGCAGAGGCCCGGCATTGCCGGGCCTCTGCTGTTTTCCCCGCACATTTTTCACTACGCGCCGCACACCTCACCCGACAACAGCCATCCCCTAGAGATCGTCGAGCCGATGGGCACCGTGCACCAGCCGGGTCAGACGGGTCTGCTCCTGCGTGGCCAGGCCACCCAGCAGCCGCACCGTCTCCTCGGTCGGACACTCCCGGGCCAGATGGCTGAGCTCGCCGATGAGTTTCTCCTCCTGCCGGCACACCAGCTGCACTATGTCCTGGGTCTGGGCCGTGGCAGGCAGGCTCAGGCGCCGGATCCCGGGCAGCAGATCCTCGCTGAAGCCTCGCTCCAGCCAGGTCTCCTTCACCCCTTCGCCAAGTTCACTCAGGTAGTCATCCAGCTGGCTCTTTGCCGCCTCCTCCCGCTGCTGCAGATAGGCCAGCAGCAGCCGGCTGCGCTCGCCATCCACCTGTGCCATGAGACGCCCATAACAGAGCCCAAGCTGGTGATGCACCTGCTCCAGATAGAGCAGCAAGTCTTTGATTTGTTGAAATCGCATCAGGTTGCCCTCCTGTATATCGTGCCCTTTAAGTATAAAAAACAGACAATTGCAATCCAAGCCAAAGCGCGGCCCTTGTTGTGCTGCATCAAGAAGCCGGCCAAGAAAGCAGCGATCGATACAAAATGGAATGATTTGTGCCAACCCGGGGGGAGTAAAAGGATGAGCAGCTGAATCCGTCTCACGACTAATAAAGGAAGTGATAATGGTGCATTTACCATCTGATATTCGGCAATCCTACTACACTGCCAAATACAATATTGATGTGAACCGGATCACCGTCGGCCTTAGTCAACAAGTGGCAATCCTTAGCACTTTTTTAGACGTCTAGATGTATAAACACGCGTTGACATGGCCATCCAGACATCTTAGCATCATCCTCCATGATGACAGAGCAACCCAGTGAAACCTCTGCCCAATTCACCCGCCTGTAGCGCCCTGTGCTTTAAGGCTGTTAGCACGGAAGAATCCATGATTAAGTTGATCGGTCTCAACAAAGTCTACGGTAAAGGCAGTGATGCCGTGCACGCCCTGCGTGATGTCAGCCTGCATGTGCCGCAAGGCAAAATTTTCGGGGTGATCGGTGCCTCCGGTGCCGGCAAGAGCACCCTCATCCGCTGCGTCAACCTGCTGGAGCGCCCGACGGATGGCCAGGTCATCGTCGACGGCCAGGATCTGGTCACCCTGAGCGAGCGGGATCTGACCCAGGCCCGCCGCCAGATCGGGATGATCTTTCAGCACTTCAACTTGCTGGCCTCCCGCACCGTCTCCGCCAACATCGCCTTTCCGCTGGAGCTGGCGGGCTGGAGCAAGGACAAGATCCAGAATCGGGTCACCGAACTGCTGGCGCTGGTCGGGCTGGAAGCCCGCGCCCACGCCTATCCGTCCGAGCTATCCGGCGGTCAGAAGCAGCGGGTCGCCATCGCCCGGGCGCTGGCGCCGGCCCCCAAGGTGCTGCTGTGCGACGAGGCCACCTCGGCCCTCGACCCGCAGACCACCCGCTCGATCCTGACTCTGCTCAAGGAGATCAACGTCAAGCTGGGGCTCACCATACTGCTCATCACCCACGAGATGGATGTGGTGAAGGGGATCTGCGACGAAGTGGCCATCATCAGTGACGGCCGGCTGATCGAGCAGGGCGAAGTGGCCTGGTTCTTCAGCAATGCCAAGACCCAGCTGGCCCGGGATTTCATCCACTCCACCATCCACCTGGAAGTGCCCCAGGAGTATCAGGATCGGATGAGTAGCAATCGAGTACCCGCCAGCTATCCGCTGGTGAAACTCGGCTTTACCGGCAGCACGGTCGACACGCCGCTCATCTCGGAGGCGAGCCGCCGCTTCAACATCGACATCAGCATTCTGAGCGCCGACATCGAGTACGCCGGTGGCGTCAAGTTCGGCTTCCTGCTGGCGGAACTGTTCGGGGATGAGGTCCAGTGCGAGGCCACCCAGCAGTTCTTCATCGACAACCATATTCAGCTGGAGGTAATGGGTTATGTCCGAAGCAATGATTAATCTGCTGTTCACGGCCCTGGGCGACACCCTCATCATGGTGTTTGCCTCCGCCCTGTTCGGCTGCCTGCTCGGTCTGCCGCTCGGCGTGGCGCTGCACGTGACCAAGGCCGGCCAGATCCTGGTCAACCCGCTGCTCAACCGCACCCTGGGCATGGTGGTCAACGTGGGTCGCTCGGTACCCTTCATCATCCTGCTGGTCGCCATCATCCCGCTGACCCGGCTGATCGTCGGCACCAGCATCGGCACCATCGCCGCCATCGTGCCGCTGACCGTCGGTTGCATCCCCTTCATCGCCCGCCTGGTGGAAGGGGCCCTGATGGAGGTGCCGGACGGCCTGCTGGAAGCGGCCAAGGCCATGGGCGCCAAGCCATTGCAAATCATCACCAAGGTGCTGCTGCCCGAGGCCCTGCCCGGCATCCTCAACAGCGTCACCATCACCCTCGTCACGCTGGTGAACTACTCCGCCATGGCTGGTGCCATCGGGGGCGGTGGACTGGGCGATGTGGGTATTCGCTACGGCTATCAGCGTTTTGACCCGACCGTCATGCTGGTCACCGTCGTGATCCTGGTAGTGCTGGTTCAACTCATCCAGAGCGCGGGTGAGCGCCTGGTCAACAAATGTGATCATCGTTAATCGTCGATTTCTGACAGGAGGTTTTATGAAATTTGGCATCAAATCCGTTGCGGCTGCCCTGCTGGCTACCCTGGTACTGGCCGGTTGCGGTCAAAAGGAAGAGAACAAGACCCTGAAGGTGGGCGCCATCGCCGGCCCCGAGACCGAACTGGTTGAAGTGGCCGCCAAAGTGGCCAAGGAGAAATACGGCCTGACCGTCGAGGTGGTCAACTTCTCCGACTACGTCACCCCGAACGTGGCCCTGAACGATGGCAGCGTTGACGTCAACGCCTTCCAGCACAAGCCCTATCTGGATGCCCAGATCCGTGATCGCGGCTTCAAGCTGGTGCCGGTCGGCAACACCTTCGTCTACCCGATCGCCGGTTACTCCAAGAAGATCAAGGCCCTCTCCGAGCTGAAAGATGGTGCCCAGATCGCGGTGCCGAACGATCCGACCAACCTGGGCCGCTCCCTGATCCTGCTGGAGAAGCAGGATCTGCTGAAGCTCAAAGAGGGTGCCGGTCTGGAAGCGACCGTGCTGGACATCGCCAGCAACCCGCGCAACTTCAAGATCGTCGAGCTGGAAGCTGCCCAGCTGCCGCGCTCGCTGGAAGACGTGGACTTGGCCATCATCAACAACACCTTCGCCGGTCAGATTGGCCTGACCCCGACCGAGAACGGCCTGTTTGTTGAGGACAAGGAGTCCCCCTACGTCAACCTGATCGTCGCCCGCGACAACAACAAGGACGACGAGAAGGTCAAACAGTTCGTACAGGCCTTCCAGACCGACGACGTCTACAAGAAAGGGCTGGAACTGTTCAAAGGCGGCCTGGTGAAAGGTTGGTAATCACTCACTCGGCAAAAAAGGCCACGCAATGCGTGGCCTTTTTTATTGCTGCCGCTATCATATCGGCGAGCACGGCAACACGAACATATTCATCACATGAAAAAATGGTATCTGGCCTACTGCAAGCCAAAAGAAGAGGCCCGCGCCCGCGCCCATCTCGAAGCCCAGGGGATCGAGTCCTACTATCCCATGGTGGAAATTGAAAAACTGCGGCGGGGCAAGCGAGTCCCGGTGCGGGAGCCCATGTTCCCCAACTACCTGTTCATCTACGTGGATCTGGAAGAGGTCACCCCGGTCACCCTGAAGTCCACCCGCGGCATCAGCCGCATCATCCACTTCGGACGGGAGTGGACCGCCATCAACAGCCAGCTGGTCTATCAGCTGATGAGCCGGGACGACAGCGACGAGGCGCGCGCCAGCTACGCCAACCTGCCGACCCAGGGCGACAAGGTATTGATAGAATCCGGTCCGCTGGCCGGCTTCGAGGCCATCTATCTGGAGCCGGATGGCGACAAACGCGCGATCCTGCTGGTGAGCCTGCTCAATCAGGAGACCAGCAGCAGCTTCGACAACCAGTCCTTCCGCCGGCTGGAGTGACCCGCCAGGTCAGAGCAACCATCTCTTGCCAGCAAGGCTGAAAGAAACGGGGCAGGCCAAGCGGCCTGCCCCGTTCTTATGGGCCTTGTCCGCCTCAGGCATCCAGCTCGAAGCGGCTGATCACCGCCGTCAAGCGGCCGGTATCCTGCGCCAGCCTAGCCACTATCTCCTCCCCCTGCTGGCTGCGCTGGCTCGACTGCCGGCTGAGCCCGGCGATCTCCTCCACCGTGCCCGCCACCTCCTGGGCCACCCGCGACTGCTGCTCGGTCGCGGTGGCGATCGCCCCCAGCTGACCCGACAAGTCCTGCACCAGTTGCAGCATGGCGTCCAGGGTAGCGGTCACCGAGTCGACGGCGCCGCGCCCCTCCTCCACCAGCCGGGTACCGCTGCCGACCGTGTTGACGGTCTGGCGGGTCTGCTGCTGGATGCTGGCGATGGTCTGGCTGATCTCCTCGGTGGACTGGCTGGTGCGGCTCGCCAGCAGGCGCACCTCGTCGGCCACCACCGCAAACCCGCGTCCCTGCTCGCCGGCCCGCGCCGCCTCGATGGCGGCGTTGAGCGCCAGCAGATTGGTCTGCTCGGCAATGGTGGCGATCACCTCGGTGACGCGTCCCACCTGCTCGCTCTGGCTGCTGAGCTGGCCCATCGCCTCGTTCGCCTGGGCAATCATGGCGGCAATCTGCTGCATGGTGGCCGTCATGCGGGCCAGCTCGTGGCCGCCCTGGCGGGTCTGCTGCTCGGCCTGCTGGGCGGCCCGCGCCGCTTCGGCGATATTGCCCGCCACATCCCGGGTGCTGACCGACATCTGCTCGATGGCCGCCGCCACCGTATCGACCCGCTGATTCTGGCTCGCCAGATCGGTGACGATGGCGCAGGTGGTGCTGCTCACCTCACCGCAGGCCCCGTCTACCTGCCCCACCGCCCCCTGGATCTCCCCCACCAGCTGGCGCAGCTGGCCGGACATCTGGTTGATGGAGCCCGTCAGCCCGCCCAGCTCATCCTGGCTCTGCACCGGCAGGGGACGGGCCGGCAACCGACCATTGGCCACCTGATCGGCTCGCAGCACCAGGCTGGCGATGTCCCGGGTCAGGCGGCGACTGAACAGCAGCGCCACCAGGGTACCCAGCACGATCACGGTCAGGGTGGCCAGCAGCAGGGTGCGATTGATGGCCTGACCGGAGCTGGTCATCTTCTGGCCCATGCTCTGTACCTCGGCACGGGTCTCGGTCACCTGGCCGGCCAGCTGGGTCGCCAGCTGGCCGAGTGCGGGCTCAATCTCGGTCGCCATCAGGTAATTGGCCTGATCCCAGTCCGGGGCCTGACGCTTCTCGATCACCTGGCCCACCAGCTCGGCAAAGGGGGCCGACATCTCCTCGAACAGCGACCAGATCCCCTTCTGCGCCTCGGTAAAGTTGGCCTCTTGCTGCTTCAGCTCGGCCACCCGCTGCTGGTGGAACTGGTAATAGTCCTGGTATTTGGTGCGATAGTCCGGATCCCCCGAGATGAGGAAGTCACGCAGGGCGGAGAGGGCATTGGAGAGGCCGTTGTAGGCATCCCCCACCTGCTTGAGCAGCAGGCGGCGATCACCGGGCAGCTGATCCTGCGGGGTCGCCACCTCTTCGTTGGCAAAGGACTGCAGCTGATCGAGGGCAGACTCTGCCAACGGCCCCGCCTCCTGCAACATCAAGGTATGGGCGGGCAGATTCTCGTCGGTCTGGGCAATGTCCCACACCTTCTGTTGGCTGGTCTTGAAGGCCTTGAGCGAGCGGGCAAGCTCGGCGGTGAACTGCTGATGCTCGATCACCTGCCAGGCCCCCTCCCACTCCTGTTTGAGGCGGTCGGCCTGCGCCGGATCCTTGCCCAGGATGAGATAGGCCCGCAGGGAGGAGATGGTCGCCACCAGCGCCTTCTGGCTGGCCTCATCCCGTTGCAGGGCGGGCAGGGCCTGCTCCACCAGAGCGCTGCCGGCCTGTCCGATGCGGCCGAGCTGGTGGTAGACCAGGCTGGAAGAGAGGATCACCAGCAGATTGATAAAACAGAAGCTGAGCAGTAACTTGCTTGAAATTTTCATGAACGTCCTTGTTTCATTGCGGGCATCCTGCCCGACATTCACTCCCCGAGCAGCGCCGGTAGCCGTTCACGCCAGGAGTCGTGCCATCCCATCAACTCCTCACGCGGCATGGGCCGGGCAGAGAAGAAGCCCTGGCACACGTCGCACCCCAGCCGCGCCAGCAGCCGCCAGGTGAGTTCGTCCTCCACCCCTTCGGCGACGGACTTGAGCCCCAGCTTGCGGGCCAGCTCGATGCTTGACTCTATTATGGCCAAGCGAGAGGGGTCCTCAAAGCAGTGATCGACGAAAGAGCGATCCAGCTTGAGTTCGGTGAAGGGCAGCAGGGCCAGCTGTTGCATGGAGGAGTAGCCGGTACCGAAGTCGTCGATGGAGAGGCCAAAACCGTGCATGCGCAGGCGCGTCAGCACCTCCAGCGACTTGCCCAGATCCTGCACGAACGCGCTCTCGGTCACCTCCAGGGTGATGAGCTCGGGATTGATGCTCCAGCGCTGGCACTGGTTGATCAGGGTGTTGCACAGATCCCCCTCGATCAGCGAGGTGGTGGAGAGGTTCATCGAGAGGTTGAGGGATAGCCCGGTCTGCTCCCACAGGTGGCCGTCTCGCAGCGATTTGCTGATGATCACCTCGGTCAGCCGATCGATGAGACCGTTGTGCTCCGCCAGCGGAATGAAGCGGGCCGGCGAGATGAGGCCGTACTCCGGATGCTGCCAGCGGGCCAGCGCCTCCATGCCAACCCACTGGCCGGAGCCGAAGCTCACCTTGGGCTGATACCAGGGCAGCAGCTGGTCCTGCTCCAGCGCCAGGCTCAGCTCATCCAGGGTCAGACGGTGGCCATCTTCCTCCTGGGCTCTCTCCTGCTGCGGGCGCCAGGCCCCGATCAGCTGGCTGATCTGCTGCTGGCTGGAGGGCTTCTCGATGCGCCCCAGCACCTGCAAGCCATAGGCGGCGCTCATGCGCAGCACGGCCTCGACCACGTCATCCTCCAGCGCGCTGGAGAGGATGATGCCGCCGCGAAAGCCGCCGAGGGAGAGGCGGCGCAACAGCGCCATGCCATCCATGCCCGGCATGCGCAGATCGCAAAACAGGATGTCGACCTGATGACGCTGGCACATGGCCAACGCCTCCACCCCGTCCTGCGCCTCCAGCAGGGAAGCGTAACCGAGCCCGCGGATCTGGTGCATCAACGCCTTGCGCTGGAAGGCGTGATCTTCCACCACCATGATCACCAACTCATGCTGTGTCTTGTTCATCGAGCCATAATCCAATTTCACCTGTAATAGCCTTCATCAGCGCCAGCACCGTCTGGCTCAGTTCGCTGAGCTCGTCCAGCTGCTTGAGGCGGGCCGCCGCTTCGAGCCGGGCCGCCTCCTCCGCCAATGCCTGCTGCCCCACCATGCGGGCAGCCCCCTTGATCCGATGCGCCGTCTCCACCAGGGCATAGGTATCCTGCCTGGCCAGTGCCTGCATCATGTCATCTCCGTCCTGGCGATTGGAATCCAGGTATTCCCGCGCCATGCTGCGCGCCACCGCCTCATCGCCAAACAGCGAGATCCAGCGCTCCCCCTGCTCGCTGGCAGGGGCAGGGGCCAGGCTGGGTTCCTGCGCCTGGCTGCTCACCGGCAGCCAGCGCATCAGCACCTGCCGCAGCGTATCCAGGGTATAGGGTTTGAACAACATGTCGTTCATGCCCGCCTCCTGCATCTGCAGGCCGGCCTCTTCGGAGGTGTCGGCCGTCACCCCGATGACAGGGGCCGATACCCCCTGCTCCCGCAGCGCCCGGGTCAGGCTGTAACCATCCATCGCCGGCATGTGGCAGTCGGTCAGCAGCAGGGCGAATCCCTGCCCCTGCCAGGTGCGCAAGGCCTTGTCGCCGTCATCCACCACCTCGGCATCCACGCCGAGAATGGCCAGCTGGCGGGCCAGCAGGGCGCGGTTGATGGGGTGATCATCGGCCACCAGCACCCGCCCCTGCAGCTTGGGCGCATTGGCTTCCACCGGGCTGATCGCCGCCTCCCCCAATAACTGATGGCAAGTCTCCAGCAACAGGTCGGGATAGAGCGGCGATTGCCCCAGCCGCCACCAGGCACTCGACCCCATGCGACCGCGCAGGGCCTCCTGCGGGGAGAGCACTATGCCCTTGAGGGTCGATCGCTGCAAATGGCCCAGCCAGTCGCTGCCGAGCGCCTGCTCGAGCCAGCTCTCCTCCGCCAGCAACAGGCCGTTGAGGGGCTGCTGCCACTGCTGTGGATCCAGACGATGCAGCCTGGCCCCCAGCCGCTGCATGGCGCTCTGCAAGGCAACATCTTCGCCAAACAGCCACCACTCCTGGCCGGCCAGCGGCGGGGCATCCCACTGACACTCGCTCAGCGGGAACTCGAAGGTGAGCCGGGTGCCGTGCCCCGATTTGCTCTCGAGCGTCAGCGTGCCCCCCATCTTCTGGGCCAGCTGGTGGCAGATGGCCAGCCCCAGCCCGGTGCCGCCGAAACGTCGGGTTATGTCGGACTCCACCTGCTCGAACGGGGTGAACAGGCGATCCTGCTTCTCTTCGGCGATACCGATGCCGGTGTCGCTGACCGTGATGGCCAGTCGCTCGGCCTGCAGACCCACCTGGATGCGGATCTCGCCCCGCTCGGTGAACTTGACCGCATTGTTGAGCAGGTTGGAGAGCACCTGACCCACCCGCACCGCATCGATGCGGGCCTGATCCGGCACCTCGGTGCCCCAGTCCAGCGTCACTCTGAGCCCCTTGCCATGGGCCAGGGTGGCATGGCCGCGGATCACGTCACAGATGACGGAGGCAAGCCGGCACTCCTGATAATGGAGCTGCAGCTGGCCCGCCTCTATCTTGGAGAAGTCGAGCACATCGTTGACCAGATAGAGCAGGTTGTTGGTGGAGGTGACCACGTTGCGCAGCAGGTAACGCTGATCCTCGTTCAGCTCGCTCATCTGCAGCAGCTCCAGCATGCCATGCATGCCGGAGATGGGGGTTCTGAGCTCGTGGCTCATGGTGGCGAGGAAGCGGCTGCGCACCTGCATCGCCTGCTCGGCATAGGCCCGCGCCTCCCTCAGCTCGTGCTCCTGGCGCTTGAGGGCCGTGATGTCCTGGATCACCCCGTTGAGGATCAGGTGCCCCTCCTCCTGCGGCACGAAACTGCCGCGCACCTGCAGATAGCGCGCCCCCTCAGGCCGCTCCACCTTTACCTCGAGATCGAGAGGGGCCAGGGTCTGAGCATGGTTGGCCACCTTGCTGACGAAGTCCTGCAGCGCCTCCTCGGTAAAGCCGAACACCTCCCCCCCCGACTCGGCCGACAGCATCTCCTGCCGGCTGGCCCCCAGGATCTCGCTCGCCCCCTGCGAGGCATAGAGGAAGCGTCCCTTGCCGGGTCCGATCCAGAGGTACTGATAGACGATGCCTGGCATGCTGTCGGTGATCTGGGTGAGGCGGGTCTCCGCCTTGCGGGCCCGCGCCTCGGCCTCCTTGATGCGGGTCACGTCGGTCAGCACGGTCAAGACACCGAGCATGTCTCCATCCGGGGAGGTGTAGGGGCGCTTGGTATAGATGACGTGGAACATGGCGCCATCCTGGCGGCGGCTGTTGCCCGCCCCCTCCAGTTGTGCGCCGCTCTGCCACACCTCCTGCTCTTCTTTCAGTACCCGAGCCCGCTCTCTGGCCGGCATGCGGTCCAGATCGTCGCCCCCCTCCTTCATCGGGTCGCCGATGAAGGCATCCCGATAGGCCTGGTTGCAGAGGGTGATGCGCTGCTCGCGATCCCGCAGCACCACCATGTTGGGCAGGGAGTTGAGCAGGGTCTGCACAAACGTCAGCTGCTCGTTCAATTTGTGCTCGGCCAGCTGGCGCTGCACTATCTGGCGACGCAGGGTCCGGTTCCAGCCCATGAACAGCAGCACGCAGAGCAGGAAGGCCCCCAGCCCTAAGGCGGACCAGAGCGCCACCGTGGTCGGATTGATGCCGGTCTGGATGGTCAGGGCCAACCACTTGTGCTCCAGCTTGGTCATCTCTTCCGGCCGGATGGAGAGCAGCACCTTGGTCAGGATCTGCTGCAACATGGGATCCTGTTGATGCACCGCCATGGCGACCGGCACCCTCAGCTCGTTGCCGGAAAACACTACCTGGTAGCGGTTGTTGAACCCTTTCTGCAGTGCCTGCTCCAGGGTGGTCATGCTCATCAGCACATAGTCGACCTGGTGTCCGTCCAGCAGGGGCAGCAGCTTGGTATCGCTGCTCACCGCCACAGGGCTGGCGCCCACCTCCTTGAGCACCAGCTCCTCCACCGAGCCGCCGACGATCCCCACCCGGCGTCCCTTGAGCTCGTTGAGACTGGCCAGCTCTTCACTCCCCTGCCTGGCGGCAATCACCCGGTGGATGAAGGCGTAGTCGGGGGTAAACAGGGCGTACTGGCGCCGCTCGGCGGTCGGGGTGATGGCCGGAATGAAATCCAGCTTGCGCGCCTGCAGCAGGCTCTGGGTCTCGGCCCAGCTGCTGGTGGGTACCAGGCTGAAGTGCAGGCCGGATCGCAGGCTCACCAGCTTGAGCAGGTCGGCGATGAAGCCCTTGAGCTGGCCATTGCCATCGATCTCGCTCACCGCCGGCCAGTCCGGAGCCACCCCGAAGCGCAGGGTCGGGTGGCGGGCCAGCCAGTCCAGTTCGCTCTGGTTGAACACTATCTGGCGAGGGCCGTTGGCCAGCTCGTAGTCGACGATACCGCCGGTCTCCAGAATGCGGCGGCGCTCATCCAGCGACATGTCGTTGAGGGCCAGCTCCAGCAGATCGCGCAGCCCCTGATTGTCCAGCCTCACCGCCATGGCCAGCGAGGTATCCGTCACCCACTCCGGGGTGATCACCTTGAGCCCGGTCTGCGGCTGCAGGCGCTGCAGCCGCATCAGCGAGGGCAGATCGGAGAGATAGGCATCCGCCAGCCCCTTCTTGACCATGAAGACGGCTTCGTCGCTGCTGTCCGCCTCGGTCAGCTGGGTTATCCCGAGCTGGGTCAGCTCCTCGCAGGATCTGAAGCCGTGCTCGCACACCCAGCGCAACTGGCGTGCCGCGGCCAGAGTCGGCTCCCCCTCTTCCCGCGTCAGCAGGACGGCGCGCGGCAGGGTCATCAGATCCGAGGTAAAGCGCATCTTCTCCTGACGCGACTGGCTGGGCGTCACGCCGATCAGCATGTCCACCTCCCCATCGAGCAGCGCCTGCTGGGCATCGGCATAGTAGGGATAGGTCTTGTAGCGCACGGTCAGCCCCAGCCGGCCGGCAATCTGGTTGGCAAAGTCGTCGAGCGGACCGTTGAAGCCGCCCCGGCCATTGGTATAGATGTAGGGGGGCCAGGCCATCGAGGGCATGCCCACCACCAGGTCATTGCGCGAGGCGAGCCACAGCCGTTCCGTCAG
Organism: Aeromonas sp. s2; assembly: GCF_040907935.1. Taxonomy (NCBI): domain Bacteria; kingdom Pseudomonadati; phylum Pseudomonadota; class Gammaproteobacteria; order Aeromonadales; family Aeromonadaceae; genus Aeromonas; species Aeromonas sp. s2. The sequence goes on from NZ_JBFOCR010000008.1 coordinate 187,703, forward strand.
TCCCAGCTGATCCTTGTCCAGAGAGGTTTCTGCCGCAGCCACATGGCCACAACAGATAAACCAGCACAATAAAATAGCGCGAATGCAAAGGCGCAACATGGATGACTCCTGAACAGATCGGAGAGCGATCATAGGGATTTTGGCAAAATGTGCGAATAGAAATTCGTAGTAGAACTCGTCCGGATACGAAAAACGGCAGGCTCACGCCTGCCGTTTTCTAGCAAGAATGGGGCCAGGCCCCATATCATCAGGTTATTCGATTCCCGAGTCGGAAGCCGGTTTGATATTCCCGCTCACGGATGTGGGCGATCTGCACATTTTGCCCTTCCAGCCCGATGTCCTTGAGCAGAGCAGGCGACAGCTGCAAGTAGCTGATCCGACGCTCCAGCCTGGTAATCCGTTTCTGGACCAGGGTCTCGACGGTGCGCAGCAGGGTCAGTTCGATAGACATAATATTCTCCAGTTGAACGTGCGGTTCCCCCGGAGAGAAGAAGAGATCACCCTGCGGGACAACCGCGGGTGATGAAAGAGCAGGTGTTACCTGTTTCCTCCACGCGGCAGAAAAAGAGCACGAGTATTCGCGCTGCTGATGCAGCGGTCGAACGCAACGTTTAGCATTGAATGTTGCATATCCGTCTCCTTACCGTGTGAAAGTTGAACAAGTTGCCACAGTCTAAAAAAAGACCGAATTTTATACAAGAACCTCACCCCCCATATGGGGAGGTGAGCCATCTATCAATACTCATCCGGAACAGTCATGCAGACGCCATCACGCTCAGATCCCGGACAGCAGCCGGAACTCCTCCAGTGCATAGGTATCCGTCATGCCGCTCACGTAGTCGAGCAGCAGGCGCACCCGGTAATACCACTCCTGCTCCGCCTCCTCGGCAAAACGGGGATCCCGGCTGGCCACCGCCAGCCGGTAGGCCTTGAGATGGCGGGCCGACAGGCGATGGTAAAGCCGACGGGCAAAGAACAGCTCGCTGCCCCCCTGCCCCGCCAGCAGGCGTTCGAACTGGGTGGCTGGCAGGGCCAGCAGGCAGGCGTAGGTGGAGAGCACGCCGCGCAGGGCGGCATAACCCTCCAGCTCCAGCGCCTCCACCTCGGGACGCATGAACACCAGCTCGCGAGCGACCCGCTTGAGGATGTCGAGCACCCGTGCCGCCGGCGCCTGGCCGTGCAGCAGGGCCTGAGGATAGGCTCCGCTCAGGATCTGGGCGTGCTCGCTCACATAGGTGCTGGCGGCCAGCGCCACCAGATCCCGGGTCAGCTGTTGGCGGAAATGGGGAAAGAAGCCGCGATCCGAGTCGACGGCCGCACTCAGCAACGCCGCCATGTAGTCACCGCCATCCGCCTCCCGCAGCGCCTGCAGCAGCTCGCCGAGGCCGAGGATGCGCCGATCCACCGCATCTTCCAGATCCGCGATGCAGTAGGAGATGTCGTCCGCCGCCTCCATGATGTAGACCAGCGGGTGACGACAGCCGGCGGCCAGCCCCAGGCTCTGGCCGAGGGCGCTGTAGAGGGGTTGTTCGCTGAAAAAGATGCCGCGCTTGCTGCTCCAGCCATGATGCTGGCCATAGTAGGGGGTTGCCTGCCGGCCCGCCGGCGGTTGCTGCGGATATTTGCACAGTGCAGCCAGCTGCCCCAGGGTCAGATTCAACTCGTGCAGGCTGTGTACCAGCCGCAGGCTCTGGGCATTGCCGTCAAAAACCAGCAGATCCTGACGAAGCTCGGCCCACTGCGGGCTGGGCGCCTTGCCCAGCGCAGCGGCAAACAGGCCGTCCAGCTCCTGCGCCAGCCACTGGCTCATCACCTGCTCGCCAAAGTGGCCGAACGGCGGGTTGCCGACGTCGTGCAACAGGCAGGACATCTCCACCAGATTGACGAAGGCCCCCTCACACACAGCGCCTGCCGGCAGGGCCGCCAGAACGCGGCGGCTGATCTGGCGACCGGTCTCCTGTACTTCCAGCGAGTGGGTCAGTCGGCTGCGCACCGAGGCCTTCACGTCGAGCGGGAAGACCTGGGTCTTCTGCTGCAGTCGGCGCACCGGCGCCGCCTGCACGATGCGGGCGCGATCCTGCTCGGTCGCCTCCAGCAATTCTTCGTCACCCCAGGGGTGGATCCGCTCGGGGGTAATCAAACGGCTATACATGTTGCAGTTCCTTGCCAGCGCAGCACGTTTATGAGAGCAACCAGCGCCGCAAGCGGGCGATATCGCCCGGGTACTCCCGGCGCAGCGTCTCAATCCAGTCTTCCACGTTCTCCCACCAGGCCGGATGATCCGGGCTCTGGATCAGCTGGGCCGTCTGCTGCAGACGGCGCAGGCCGATGGAGCCCGCCGCCCCCTTGATCTTGTGCGCCTCCTCCACCACGCCGGCCTGATCCCGGGCAATCATGTTGGAGTCGAGCACCGCCATGTAGTCGGGCATCATCTTCTCGAACAGATCGACGCTGGAGAGCAGCACCGGCTTGCCCACGGTATCGGCATAATCGGTGAGGAAGGGCAGGTCCAGCAGCGCATCCTGGCTAACGGTGTCGGCCTGCTCGTCCGCCTCGTCCCCGGCCAGATCGGCAAACAGGTGACCAATCACCTCCCGCACCGCCTTCGAGCCGAGCGGCTTGTTGATCACATCCTGCATACCGTGATCCCGGTAGTACTGGCGATCACCGGTGGCGTTGGCGGTGAGTGCCACCATGGGCGGCAAACTTTCGCCGTAGCGGGCGAGCAGCTGTTCCGCCACATCAAACCCCGTCATGTCCGGCAGCTGGATGTCGAGCAGGATCAAGTCAAAATCATCCGGGTTGGCCATGGCCAGCGCCTGGGCGCCATCGCGCGCTACCTTGACCTGGTGGCCAAGCTTGCTCAGCAGGGCGCAGGCCACGGTCACGTTGAGCTCGACGTCCTCCACCAGCAGGATGTCGAGGGACGGCATCTCGGGCTCAGGGGCGGCAACCTCTCCTTCGATACACTCCACCTCCAGCTCGGCGGTGAAGCAGGAACCCTCGCCCGGATCGCTGTCCACGTAGAGCTGGCCACCCATCGCCTGCACCAGCTGGCGGGAAACCGCGAGGCCGATGCCGGTGCCGGTGGCGTGCTTCTTGCCCTGTACCTGATAGTACATGGCGAAGATCTTCTCCTGCTGGGCCCGTGGAATGCCGATGCCGGTATCCTCCACCTCGAAGTGCAGCGCCAGCTTGCCCGGCGCGTCGGCGGCATGGGCGAGGCAGCGTACCGTCACCCCGCCTTCGTCGGTGAACTTCACCGCATTGCCCACCAGGTTCCACAGCACCTGGCGCAGCCGGGTGCCGTCCGCCATCACGAACTGCGGTACCTCGCCATCCCGATCGAAGTGCAGATAGAGCCCCTTCTGCTCCGCTTGGATGCGCGACAGCGTCTCCAGCTCGTCGAGGAAGGCGGGCAGATCGATGCGGGTCGGCGCAATCTCCAACCGGCGCCGATCCAGTTTGTCCAGATCGATGATGTCGTTGAAGATGTTGCCGAGCGTCACCGCGCTCAGGTGAATGGTCTTGAGCTGCTGATGCCGCTTGGGATCGAGCGGCGTATCCATCAGCATCCGGCTCAGGCCGACGATGCCGTTGAGCGGAGTGCGCAGCTCGTGGCTGATGGTGGAGATGAAGGTGGTCTTGTCGCGGCTCGCCTTCTCCAGCTTGTCCTGGTACTGCTTGCGCTCGGTGATGTCGCGGCCAAAGCCAAGCAGGCCGAGTCGCTTGCCGAAGCGGTCGAAGAAGGGCACCTTGCGCAGCTCGAAGTAGGCCTTGCGGCCATCTGGGTACTCCAGCCACTGCTCATAGGTGAGCGGCTCATTGCTGGCGAAGACCTGCTTGTCGGTCTCCACCACCTTGCTGGCAATGTCGTGTTTGTAGACGTCAAACGGAGTCAGCCCGATGAGTTCGGCCTCCACCTTGCCGGTCAGCTCCTCCATGGCGCGGTTGCAGCCGGAGAACTGCTCGTCTTCGTTGCGGTAGTAGACCAGATCGGGGGAGCAGTCGATGAAGGAGCGCAGCAGGGCGGTGCGCTCGCCCAGATGCAGCTGGGCCTTCTCGCGCTGGAACACCTCGTTCTCCAGATCCTCGATGGCCTGCTGACGCAGGGTCTCGGCCCGGTTGGTCTCGGCGATCTGGGCGTTGAGGCGGCTGATGTTCTCCTGCAGCTGGCTGTTGAGCTCGAGATCCCGCTCGCGCATGTCCTGCAGCTTGCGCACCATGCGGGTCAGCCGCTGGCGGGAATCCTCCAGCTGATCCACCACGATGGAGAGAAAATAGACGGCCCAGGGGGTGACCAGCAGGCCGAAGAAGACCGAGCGCACCAGGTCGACGATGTCCACAGTGCCGCGCAGAAACAGGGTGACCCCCATCTGGATGGAGACGGCCAGCACTATGATGCCGGTGGCCAGGAACATGCTGAATCGCACCAGCCCCAGCTTGGTCATCAGGTCGACGTAATATTGCGCCCAGGATTTTATTTGTTTCATCTTATTGTTTTCTCCCCGATATTCGCCGAACAGAATACCAGCACGACGCGCCGAACTCTTCTGCCGTCGCACGATAAATTATCGATTAACCTCCTCCGCCCGCTGGGGTAGCATGCCGGAGTCAATTCGGTCAGCCCGGATTAAGCCTGGCTGGCTATAATGCCAGGCCGTTCAATTCAACCAACTGATAATTCAGGAGTCTCATCGATGCGCAATCTCACCCTGCTGAGTCTTGGCCTGCTGGCAGCCAATGCCGCCCACGCCGACCTGGGCGAGATCCCCAAGCAGTCAGGCTGGTCCGGCTTTCTGCTGGGCGGGGTCAACGCCGTCAGCTACCAGTCCAACTTCTACGCGGGCGATGACAACCACAGCCGTATCAATGATCTCGGCTCGCCCGACAGCGAGAGCGGCCTGACGCCGCTGCTCAACGCCGACATCCGCTATACCTTCGCCGATACCCGCACCCAGATCTTCCTCGGCAACCTGATCCAGGATGCGGTGCGTTTCGACTTCACCCAGCAGCTCGGCCTGCGCCAGGAGATGGGCGACAAGGGTATCGTCGCCACCTCGCTGGTGTTCAACGTCATGCCGGTCGAGTTGTGGAGCGATCCCTTCGCCACCGGCGTGGACCGAAGCTCGACCGACCTGAAGTCCAAGGGGGCTCGCTTCGCCTGGGACAAGATCTGGGGCAGCAACTTCTACGGCAACCTGACCACCCGGGAGGTGGACATGGACGAGGAGCGCAGTGGCCAGCAGTATGATCAGAGCCACGGCACCCACTACGCCGGCATGCTGGATCGCAACGGCAAGGTGCACGACATGGAGCTCTCCTACCAGTTCCATTTCGGCGGCAACCAGCTGCTGGAGCCGGCCATCCTCTACAAGGAGGCTCGCCTGGACGGCAGCGCCGAGAGCTTCAAGAACACCGGCCTGAAGCTGACCTACGCCAAGCGCGGCCCCCAGTGGTCCTTCGTCAGCAACCTCTACACCGGCAAGCGCAAGTACGACGAGGCGAACCCCATCTTCGGCCAACATGCCGACGCGGACGAATTCGCCGTCAACGGTACCTTCTTCTGGCACAACCTGTTCGGCGTCAAGGCCCTGGCCGCCACCTTCACCGCGGCCTACTCCAATGCCGACTCGGACATCGACTTCTACGACAGCCAGTCCACCCGTTTCAGCACGGGTCTGCTCTACAACTTCTAACGGCGAGCAGCACCAACAAACGAGGCCACCCCATGGGTGGCCTCGTGCATTGGCGGAGGGCGGGAAAATCAGATCCCGAGGGAGTCCAGCAGATCGTCGTGATCGTTGGCCACCGGGACGGCGGCCGGAGCCGGCTGGGCAGCCTCGCGCTTGGTCTGGGCGATCAGGGCATCCGGATCCAGCTCTTCCTGATCCATGCCGTCGTTGTGGATGCGGATGAACTCGGTCTTGTCCATCGCCAGCTCCAGATAGAAGATGTTGTTGCGGGCGGTGAAGAAGGTGACCCGGCGCGACTCCGGGCTGTCGAGGTTGGTATCGACGCTCAGCATCACCTGCTTGTTGAGGGCCAGCATCTTGGGCTGGTTCTGGGTGATGTGGGTCTGCAGATCCCGGCCCACCTTGACGGTGAAGCTGCCGACGATCTGGTTCATCAGCTCGCCCATGACGTTGCTCACCTCGTCCGAGGTGTGGGAGATGGCGAGATCTTCCTTGGATAACCCCATGCTGAGCATATAGCTCTCGTACAGCTCCATGGCGGCGGAAGCGGAGAAGTTGATCACCACCAGGCCGGAGAAGCCGCCGTCAAACAGCACGAAGCAACCGATATCCGGCTTGAGGCAGGTCTTGCTGATCCGCTGCACCATGCCGGAGAAACGCACCTGACTCTGGGTTGCCGCACTCAATACATCCGTCACCGAATGGCACAGGCTCAACAGCACGTCCTCTGTGGTCAATACGGTATCATCGTCGGCTCTTGTCACTATCATGGGACCTTCCTGAACATCGAAAATGGGCTTATCTATACCATAACTCTAACAGATAGCGCGGCCCGGGCTTCGAAATAGCGAGCCGCCTCTCACTTGATTCAACTGTCAGTTTCAAGGGGAGTGAACCCGGCCAGATTGGCCAGCTTGCGTCGCCAGCCGGCGGCTTCCCGCTGCAGAGTCGATTCATCATAGGGCAAGGAGGGATGAGCCCCCCAGATGGGGCCAGGCCAGGCCTTGTCGGTACTGAAGCGGGCCACGTGGTGCAAATGCAGCTGGGGCACCAGGTTGCCGAGCGCCGCCACGTTGATCTTGTCCGGACGCAGCGCCTGCTCCATCAGGCTCGCCACCGCGCAGGACTCCAGCATCAGCTGCTGTTGCTGGGCAGGCGCCAGGTGGTGGATTTCCCGTAGATTGGCCACTCTCGGCACCAGGATGAGCCAGGGATACTGGCTGTCCTTGGCCAGCAGGGCGCGGCAGAGAGGCAGATCGCCGAGCAGGCGGGTATCCGCCTGCAGGCGACTGTGCAATTCAAACATGAAGACCTCGTTGCAATAAGATGGGCGCTAGACACGATGAGAACCCCCACGTTACTGCAACGGACGGCAAACTTAAAGCCGCGGCACGGCCCAGCTGACAAAGCGCTTGCGAAGGGCCGGATCCGCCTTGAGGAAGAGTTGCTGCAACTGCCCCTCCAGCTCGCTGGCCGCTACCGGCGCAACCTCGCTGGCGACCACGGCCGCAGGAAGTGCAGAACCAGAAGCCGCCGTCAGCGCCGCCTTGCCACCGCGCTGGTTGTATTCGGCCAGCTTGGCACGCCAGTCCATGCCGATCAGCATGCCGCTGGTGACCAGCGCATCCTGCTCGCTCGCCATCACCTTGCCATCGGCCTGCAGCCCCATGACGGGAGACTGGGCATACTGCGCCATGCTCCGTTCATCCTTCGGCAAGTTGGCGACCAGCTGTAATTGTTGCTGGCTCGCCTGATAGCGCAGCACCTGAGGTGCAGAGCGCAGCTGGCGGTCATTATCGCTGCTGCTACGACTCGGGATCACCCCTTCATAACGCACCAGCAGCTGCTGTTCCCCATCCGGCAGGGTGGCGTGCTGCTCGTCGTGCAGGGTGCCAGCGCTCACCGCCAGGATCTGGAAATCCGCCGGCACCGTCACCTCAACCGCAGCGTGCGCCGAGCCTGTGCTCAGCATCATGTTCATGCCCAGTGCGGCGCACAGCAGCGACACACCATTTCGATATCGACAACCCTTCATCTTCGTTCATCTTCCTGATCGCGTTGATGGGCGCAGGCTAGCAGCCGAAGATGACAGAAAAATAACGGCAGTTCAGAGCAGGTAGTGGGGCCGCTCGGCAAACCACTGGGCCAGCACCTGCTTGAACAGCCGGATCTTGCGCGGCACCCGCCGCTGCTGGGCATGAAGGATATGAAGCGGGTGCAGGCTGCTGTGCCAGCCGTCGAGCACTGTCACCAGCTCCCCTGCCGCCAGCAGGGCATCCACCGCAACCAGCGGACACTTGGCATAGCCCTGCCCCGCCCGGGCCAGCTGCAACGCAGTGCTGTAGTGATTGGCCCGCACCTTGCCTTGCACCAGGATGTGCGCCTCCTCCCCCTCCCGGCTGAAGTGCCACTGCTCCCAGGCCGGGTTGCTCCCCATGAGCAGACAGGTACGTCCGCTGAGCTCATAAGGGGTGGCCGGCTTGCCCTCCCTTGCCACCAGTGTGGGGCTCGCCACCACCACGTCCCTGAGCCGGCCCAGCGGCATGGCTACCAGGTTGTCGGGCACCTCGCTCATGGCGCGCAGGGCGATGTCATGCTCACCCTGGCTCATGTCGACCATCTGATTGGTGAAGTTGAGCTCGACCGCAACCCCGGGGCAGAGCTCGGCAAAGCGAGCCAGCAGCTCGCTCACCATGCGATCGCCGGCGCTGATCGGGCAGGTGAAGCGCAGCCGGCCGCCATCCTCCTCGGTCAGGGCCTGGATATCCTGCTCCGCCTGGCGGGCCAGCGCGAAGATCTCCCCCGCCTGCTGATAGAGGGTCTTGCCCGCCTCGGTCAGGCTCAGCCGGCGGGTGGTGCGTTGCAGCAACTGGGCGTTGAGGGAGGACTCCAGCGCACTGACATGACGGCTCAGCATCCCCTTGCTCACCCCCAGCGCATCGGCGGCGGCGGAGAAACTGCCCCTTTGTACCACTTCGTAAAAACTGGCCAGATGGGTGATGTCCATCATTAGCTCCAATTTGGAAACAATGGGTTTATTTTACGCGCTTTTTCCCCTTTTTTAGCGCGCTAGAATCAACACATCCCAACCAGGAGTGACTGAGATGAAAATTGTGATTGTGGGTGCCTCCGGCACCATAGGTTCTGCCGTCAGCGACTTGCTTGCCAAGGATCACCAGGTGATCCGGGTCGGCCACAGCCAGGGGGATGCCAGGGTCGACATGCGCGATCCCGCCTCCATCAGGGGGCTGTTTGCCAAGCTGGGGCAGTTCGATGCGCTGGTGGTGGCCAGCGGCAGCGCCGCGTTCAACGCCCTGACCGAGATGACCGATGAAGAGTGGCAGCTGGGGATCCAGAGCAAGCTGATGGGCCAGATCAACCTGACCCGCGCCGCCATCCCCCACCTCAACGACAAGGGCTCCATCACCCTGATCAGCGGTATCCTGAGCGAGGAGCCCATCAACTTGGGCGCCAGCGTCACCACCATCAACGGCGCCGTCGAGCACTTCGTCAAGGCGGCCGCCTGCGAACTGCCGCGGGGCCTGCGCATCAACGTGGTGAGCCCGACCGTGCTGGAGGAGTCGATGGATAAATACGCCAGCTTCTTCCCGGGCTTCGTCCCCGTGCCCGCCGCCAGGGTGGCGCAGGCCTACCAGAAATCGGTACTGGGCGTACAGACCGGCCAGGTGTTCAGGGTCAACGGCTGATCACCGCCCTTCTGCCGCCCAGTCGGCACGGCAACAAAAACGGGCCCCTTGATGGGGCCCGTTCCGTGACCGCTGCCGTACCGGCAGGTGGTAAACGTTTGTTTTTACGACAGTAAAAAAGGCGGTACGCCTCAGTCGATCAGCCCGTACTGCTCGCGCAGCACCTCGATGATCTCCTGCTTCGGATTGGCGCTGCGAACCAACGGCTGACCGATGATCTTCTCGGCAATCCCCACATAGGTGTTGGAGATGTCCATCATCACCTCGGTCGGCAACTTGTTGTCGCGGGCCAGGGCGAAGCGCTCGGGCATGCGGTGCTTGTTGAGCAGGATGTCCGGGTCCGGGAAGTGATTGAGCAGCCACTGGCGGAAGCCCTCTTTCGACTTCTCGACGATCTGGCCGTCGCGCAGCGCGGCGCCGTCCCAGATGCGGGAACTGTCCGGGGTGCCCACTTCATCCATGTAGATCAGCTTTTCGTTGCCGGCGGCATCCTGGACGTAGCCAAACTCGAACTTGGTGTCGACGAAGACCTGATCCAGCTCGGCCAGCGCGTCGCTGATGACGTTGAAGCCCTCTTTGAGCAGCACTTCGTAGCGGTCGATGTCGGCCGGCTTGCTGAAGTTGAAGCCCTGGTAGTGGCGTTCGATGTCGGCACGGGAGACGTTGACGTCATCGGCCTCCGGCACGCCGTCCAGCCCTTTCAGCACGCCCTTGGTGGAGGGGGTGATGAGGATCTCCGGCAGCTTCTGATCCTTTTTCAGTCCTTCCGGCAGGGTGATGCCGCAGAACTCGCGCTCGCCATCCTTGTAGGCACGCCACATGGAGCCGGTGATGTATTGACGGGCAATCGCCTCGATCATCACGGGACGGGCTTTTTGCACGATCCAGACGAAGGGATGGGGGATGTCCAGGATATGGCTGTCGGCCAGTCCCTTCTCCTTGAACAGCTTGAACCAGTGGCTGGAGATGGCGTTGAGCGCAGCCCCTTTGCCCGGCACGCCGTTGAGCCCGTCCACGCCCTGCCAGATGCAGTCGAAGGCCGAGATCCGGTCACTGATCACCATGATGGCGAGCGGCGCATCTGCCGGCACGTCGTAACCCTTCTCGCGGATGAGGCGGGCACTGTCTGCGGCGGTCAGCCAGTAGACGCTGCGCACCTTGCCGGAATGGACGGGTTTATCGGTACGGATCGGCAAATCATCGTTCACCGCCAATACTTGGTCTGCAAGACTCATGGCTAATAACACTTCCTGTTTGTGGGGGGTTAACATAACAAAACAGGGGCACAAGGCCCCTGTTTCTATTCTGTTTTTGCAGCTTGGTCAGCCAGGCCCTTGGCGAATGCCTCGGACAGGCTGATGTACATCTGGGAGATGACACCGGACGACACGGGCTTCTTGTCCTTGTCGAACAGGGTGATGGAGGTCTTGCCCCCCGCCATCTCGCCAAGCTGGAAGCGATACTTGTCTTCGTCCAGCTTGAACGGCTCGCTGCCCTTGGCCTTCCAGAACTCGCTGCCCGGCTCGTCGTACTCCACGTCGATCCAGCCCAGCGACTGCTGGGTATCCTTGATGGTGAAGCCGTAGGCCGGCAGCACCTGATTGAGACGACGCCACACCTGGTCAAACGAGCCATCGACGATCCAGGCGCTCAGCTCGTTGTTGTCCAGACCCAGCTCCAGCCCCATGCCATCGTTGGCCTTGTGCTGCTCGCGGGACTTGAGCTGCTTGTCGTAGTAGAGCGAGAACTGGTTGAGGGCCCGGGTCGCGTAGCGCTGGGCATCGGCCGGGGTCAGCTCCTTGCTGGTCTCGCCATCGATGGTCTCCTCGTGATCCAGCACCCGGACCGACATGTTGACGGCGTGGCGCTGGGGATCGTTGCGCAGGGTGAACTGGTAGCGCTGGCGAATGACGAAGTCGTCGTCCTCTTCGCTCCAGCCGTCGAGCGCCTTGGTATTGTCAAACCAGCCGGTCTGCAACACGCCGGCCTGCTGGTCCAGCTTCTCGGTGGTGACCTTGTACTGGGCGAGGAAGTTCATCAGGAAGGCCCAGGTATCGCGCTCCACGCTCTGGGAGGTGCTGAGAGCATAGAAGGCCATGGTGGGCTCACCGGCATTGGTCACCACCTGGCTGCCCGGTACCACGGTCAGCAGCTGGGCGGGCGGACGCACATCCACCTTGGCCCCGAGGGCGCCGTCACGGCTGCTCTCTGGCAGGGGCGGAATGTCGAAACTGCTGTTAAAGGCGGGGGTACTCAACCCGGCCGGCACCAGGAAAGCACGGCCTTCAAGGCGGGCATCCTCGTACTCGAAACCACGGTTGGCCATCTTGCGTTCCTGGGGTGAGCTACAGGCTGCCAGCACGGCAACGGTCGCCACGCTCAGCACCAGGCGCACTGCATTTCCCTTTCCATTTGCTTTAAACACTCGCCATCAACTCCGCAGTCGTCAGTGCTCGCGCCATCGCCCGCTCGCCCTCGGCAGTGAGGTCGGTGAGCGGCAGACGCAAGGTGGCCGTCGCAATCAATCCCAGCTGGGCGCAGGCCCATTTCACCGGGATGGGGCTCGGTTCGCAGAACAGAGTCTGATGCAACGGCATCAATCGATTGTTGATGTCATGCGCCCGCCCGGCATCGCCGGCCAGCGCAGCACGACACATGTCGGCCATCTGGGCCGCTGCAATATTGGTGGTGACCGAAATGACACCGTCACCGCCTTGCAGCATAAAATCACATCCACTGGCATCATCGCCACTATAAAGTGCGAATTGCGCACCGCACAGCTCACGCAGCAGCGGCGTACGGCTCAGATCCCCGGTGGCCTCTTTCAGGCCTATGATGCCGGGCACCCTGGCCAGTCTGGCTACCGTTTCCGGTTTGAGATCGCAACCGGTACGACCGGGCACATTATAAAGAATTTGGGGCAGACCACTAGCCTCGGCGATCGCACAATAGTGACGATAGAGACCTTCCTGGGTGGGTTTGTTGTAATAAGGTGTGACCGAGAGACCCGCTACCACGCCGGTTTCGGCGAAGCGCTTGGCCAGGGCGGCGGCATGGGCGGTATTGTTGGAGCCACAGCCGGCGATGACCGGGATGCGTCCGGCGGCCAGTGCTACGGTTTTCTCCACGACGGCAATGTGCTCCTGCTCGCTCAGGGTCACCGACTCCCCCGTGGTCCCCACCGCGACGATGGCGCTGGTTCCGGCGCTGACATGATACTCGACCAGATTGGCAAGACTGGCCCAATCGACTTCACCTGAAGCCAGCATGGGGGTAACGAGGGCAACAATACTACCGCGCAACATGGATATTTCTCCCGATTTTCAGGGGCGTTATGGTAAAGCTGCCCCCTTGGAAAAACAAGGGAGGCCACGGCCAAGCCGTGTTACCATCCGGCACAAACAGCCGTGCGCAAGCGCCGGAAACTGGCGCCGGAACCGGGCCGCCACCACCCGGCAGGACGCTTGCCACAACGAGATTCTCAGCAGGGTCGCCACGCGGCCGCGCGGGCCAGCTCCCTTCGGTCGACGTGCCCGCCGCCCGCATTCGCCACCCGCTAATGGACGAGAGAAGATTTATGACTCATTACCTGGTCGTAACGGCCATCGGCACGGACAGGCCTGGCATCGTCAATGAGGTCACCCGCCACGTCAGTGGTTGTGGCTGCAACATTGTCGACAGCCGTCTTGGCATCTTCGGCAATGAATTCACCTTCATCATGCTGCTGTCCGGTGACTGGAACAGCCTGATGCAGCTCGAGATAAGCCTGCCCCTGCGCAGTCAGGAGTGGGACCTCATCACCATGATGAAACGCACCGAGCGCCACCAGTCGCTGCAATACGACATCAGCGCCAACGCCGAGATCCTGATCCGGGACCAGCCGGGCATCGTAAGCCAGTGCACCCAGTTCTTCAGCGATCACGGCTGGGACATCCAGGCCATGCAGACCATCACCCTGGAGCAGCAGCCGTTCAACCTGCTTAAGGCCAGCTTTCAGCTCAATCTGGCCAAGCAGGGAGAGGCGGCCGGCTCGCAGGCGGCCTTCGCCGGATTCTGTCGTGAACTGGACGCAGAATCGTTCGAATTCATCGTCAACAACAAACACGCCTGACGGCTCATCAAGGAGATCCCATGCAACCTTTATCCGCTGGCAGCCTGGCCCCCGACTTTTCCCTCTCCGACCAGGACGGCAACCAGGTGCGCCTGGCCGACCTGCGCGGCAAGAAAGTGCTCGTCTATTTCTACCCCAAGGCGATGACCCCGGGCTGCACCACCCAGGCCTGCAGTCTGCGCGACGTCAACGCCGAGCTGACCGCCCTCAATGTGGTGGTGCTTGGCATCAGCCCGGATAGCGCCAAGCGGCTGAAAAAATTCGAGGAGCGCGACAACCTGAACTTCCGTCTGCTGGCCGATGAAGATCACGCGGTAGCCGATGCGTTTGGCGTCTGGGGTCCGAAGAAGTTCATGGGCAAGGAGTATGACGGTATCCATCGGCTCAGCTTCCTCATCGATGAAGAGGGCAAAATTGCCCACCGCTTCGACAAGTTCAAGACCAGCGATCACCATCAGGTGGTGCTCGACCTGATCAAGGGCTGAACCCCAGGCGGGAGTGTCGATATGAAAAAGGGCCTGCAAGCGCAGGCCCTTTTTTATTCGCATGTCGCAGCCCTTCCGCATTGCAGGCGGGGCGCGCGATACCGCCCTTTCGGTCGTCTGCCCGGATGAGGGGCGGCAGCCTTGTTGTTTTCCATGGCGGGGCAGTGTGCATCCATAACGGGATGCCTTGGTGACGGGTCTTTCGGCACAAGCCAAATGACGCCTTTATTGTTGCGCCTACGGGCCAGAAAGCAAGGTGCCGGCCGTTACATTTAATTAACCAGCCCACGCCTGCGCTGATTTAGCACCCCGCAATCTCGCCAACCTCCCCTGCCAGATCAAAAAATTCATCCTATATATGGGTTAACGTGACCCCAGTTTCATTTTCCAGTGAGAAAAGCCCATGAACATGAGCCACACCGAACGTCTGATCCTGAGCAACCAGTACGAGATCCTGGCCAAACTCAATCCGGAGAAGGCGGCATTTTACCAACGGGCCAGCACCATCATCGAGCGCGGCTACTGCCTGCAGATCCTCGAACTGGAGAAGAGCTTCGGCCATCTGGAACTGGCCACCTGCCAGGAGGTTATCGATACCCTGGAGCTGCACCATGCGCTGGCCATCTCCTGGGGCAACCTGGACGCAGCCGATCAGGGCGAAATCAATGCCAGCCGGCTGGAGTTCAACGGCTACAGCCGCAGCCAGGAGCGGGAGCTGGCCGATTACGTCTGCTTCCTGCTGGAGGTGGACAAGCGCTTCCCCGAGCTCAAGTGCCCCTGCGACGAGCTCTCCAGCGACATCGCCATGCGTGACAAGTACCAGCGCATGCTGGCGGTCTGGCGCCAGTGCCCGCGCCAGTACAAGCTCTCCATCCAGGAGATCCGCAAGGTATTGGCGGCCTGATCCGGCAGCCATGAAAAAGGCGCCGCGAGGCGCCTTTGTCCGGTTGGCAGGCCCGTGGGGCCTCACTCGTAGAGGAAGGATTTGTCCAGCTGCTTGAAGGCGGCGTTGAGGGTATCGGCCAGCTCTTCGTATCTCGGCTGGGCCACCAGCTGGCGCTGACCGCCCTGTTCGTTCATCTTGCCGTTGATCTCGCGATACCAGCTGGCAAGGGAGGGCGGCAACCGGGTATCGGCACGCTGGCCAAGCCAGTAATAGCCCTGCAGCGGCAGGCTGAGCAGAAACAGCACCGAGGTCATGACGGAAGGCCAGTAGTGCTGCTCGCCAAACTGAAACTGCAGCATGACGCTGAGCACCGCCAGCGCAGGAATCACCTTGAGGGCAAACTCGGTGGCCTTGATCACCCGATTCTCCGGGAACATGGAATTAAGCTCGGGACGGCGGGGCCAAAGGGTCATATAATGACGGCCTTGCTGTAACTTAGTTCCAAAAATGTTCATGCTCATGCTACCTCCGAGCTCTTTTTGAACGTATTAACGGCAAAACCACGACAATATTTGATGCGCAATAACAAAGGTTGAGGATGACTTTGTTATTTTTCAACAATCGGGTTATCCTTTGTACGCCCAATTTTTGCGCCAACGGCCTGCCGTTGAGCCGTCAGGGACGTCTGGATTTCGGGTCTTGTATCACTATACAAGGGGCAAGCAACAGATTGCCAACCCTCATAAGGATAAGTTGAAAGTTTTTGGACACAGCGCGTCCAACGCATCCTCCTACACAACCCAATCTGCGATAGGATTTATTCATGAGTAAGCTGGTTCTTGTTCTTAACTGTGGCAGCTCTTCCCTGAAGTTTGCTGTCATTGACGCAACCACCGGTGATGACCTGCTGTCCGGCCTGGCCGAGTGCTTCAACCTCGACGACGCCCGCATCAAGTGGAAACTGAACGGCGAGAAAGGCAGTGCCGATCTGGGCGCCGGTGCCGCTCACCAGGAAGCGCTGGACTACATCGTCAACAAGATCCTGCCGCTCAACCCGGAGCTGTCCAAGAACCTGATCGCCATCGGCCACCGTGTCGTACACGGCGGCGAGCGCTTCACCTCCTCCGTGCGCATCTGCGACGACGTGATCGCCGGCATCGAAGCCGCCGTACCGTACGCCCCGCTGCACAACCCGGCTCACCTGATCGGTATTCGTGAAGCCCGTCGCGTGTTCCCGGCGCTGGCCGACAAGAACGTGGCCGTGTTCGACACCGCTTTCCACCAGACCATGCCGGAAGAAGCCTTCCTGTACGCCCTGCCGTACAAACTCTACAAAGAGAACGGCATCCGTCGCTACGGCGCCCACGGCACCAGCCACTACTACATCAGCTTGGAAGCTGCCAAGCAGCTGAACAAGCCGGTGGAAGAGCTGAACATCATCAACTGCCACCTGGGCAACGGCGGCTCCGTCTGCGCCATCAAGAACGGCCAGTCCGTCGACACCTCCATGGGTCTGACCCCGCTGGAAGGCCTGGTGATGGGTACCCGTTCCGGCGACATCGATCCGGCCATCATCTTCTTCCTGCACGACAAGCTGGGCATGAGCGTTGATCAGATCAACACCATGCTGACCAAAGAGTCCGGCCTGCAGGGTCTGACCGAAGTAACTTCCGACTGCCGTTTCGTTGAAGACAACTACGACAGCAAAGAAGAAGCCAAGCGTGCCATGGACGTTTACTGCTATCGCCTGGCCAAGTACATCGGCGCCTACGCCGCCGCCATGGACGGTCGTCTGGACGCCGTGGTCTTCACCGGTGGCATCGGTGAAAACTCCGCCCCGATCCGTGAAATCACCCTGAACAAACTGGGTCTGCTGGGCTTCGACGTCGATCACGACGCCAACCTGAAGGCTCGCTTCGGCAAGGGTGGCGAGATCACCAAGGCTGGCTCCACCAAGGCCCTGGTTATCCCGACCAACGAAGAGTGGGTCATCGCCCACGACGCGCTGGAACTGGTCGGCGCATAATTTCGCTGTAGAGCAAGGCCGCCCAAGGGCGGCCTTTTCCTGATCCCAAAAATGAACAAGGGGTATAAAGTGGCACGCACTATTATGCTTATCCCGGTCGGCACTGGTGTCGGCGTAACTTCCGTGAGCCTTGGCGTCGTTCGCGCCATGGAGCGTCACGGTGTCAATGTCAGCTTCTTCAAACCGGTCGCCCAGCCGCGTCCGGGTGAAACCGGTACCGAGCGTTCCACCGCCGTGATCCGCGCTGCTGCCAACATCAACCCGCCCGAGCCGTTCGCCCTCTCCTACGCCGAGAACATGATCACCTCCAGCAACACCGACATCCTGCTGGAAGAGATCGTGGCCCGCTTTGAAGAGCACGTGAAGGCCAGCGGTGCCGAAGTGCTGGTCATCGAAGGCATGGTGCCGACCGACAAGCAGCCGTTTGCCAACAAGCTGAACTACGACGTCGCCAAGGCGCTGGACGCCGACATGGTGTTCGTGACCCACCCGGGCAACGACTCCAGCCAGAAGCTGAAAGAGCGCATCGAGCTTGCTTGCTCCAACTTCGGTGGCGTCAGCAACCCCCGCATCGTGGGCTGCGTCATCAACAAGGTGGGCGCACCGGTTGACGAGCACGGCGTGACCCGCCCCGACCTGACCGAGATGTTCGAAGCCCATCACCATGGCGCCGACACCGCTCACAACCTGGAAGTCCTGCAGGTATTCGGCAAGAGCCCGCTGCGCATCCTCGGCTGCATCCCCTGGAACACCCAGCTGATCGCCCCGCGCGCCAAGGATCTCGCCAAGCATCTGGCTGCCAAGATCCTGCACAAGGGTGAGCTGGACAGCCGCCGTCTGCAGACCGTGACCTTCTGCGCCCGCTCCATCCACAACATGATCGAGCACTTCCGTCCGGGCAGCCTGCTGGTAACCTCCGGCGACCGTTCCGACGTCATCGTCTCCGCCTGCCTCTCCGCCATGAACGGCGTCAAGCTGGGCGCCCTGCTGCTGACCGGCAACTATCACCCGGAACCCCAGGTGATGGCGCTGTGCCAACAGGCCATGGCCACCGGCCTGCCGATCATGATCACCGGCACCAACACCTGGCAGACCGCCGTCAGCCTGCAGAACTTCAACGTCGACATCCCGGAAGATGACCGCGAGCGTATCGAGCTGGTGCAGGACTATGTGGCTGGCCACATCGACAAGCACTGGATCGAGTCTCTCTCCGCCAAGTCCACCCGCTCCCGTCGCCTGAGCCCGCCGGCCTTCCGTTACCAGCTGACCGAGCTGGCCCGTCAGGCCAACAAGCGCGTCGTGCTGCCGGAAGGGGAAGAGCCGCGTACCATCAAGGCTGCCGCCATCTGTGCCGAGCGCGGCATCGCCCGTCCGGTGCTGCTGGGCAACCCGGAAGAGATCCGTCGCGTCGCCGAACAGCAGGGCGTGGTACTGACCGACCGCGTCGAGATCATCGATCCGGTTGCCGTGCGCGAGCGCTATGTGGCCCGTCTGGTCGAGCTGCGCAAGAACAAGGGCATGACCGAAGTGGTTGCCCGCGAACAGCTGGAAGACAACGTGGTACTGGGTACCATGATGCTGGAGCGCAACGAAGTCGACGGTCTGGTATCCGGCGCGGTGCATACCACTGCCAACACCATCCGTCCGCCGATGCAGATCATCAAGACCGCGCCGGGCTCTTCCCTGATCTCCTCCATCTTCTTCATGCTGCTGCCGGATCAGGTACTGGTCTACGGTGACTGCGCGATCAACCCGGATCCCACTGCCGAGCAGCTGGCCGAGATCGCCATCCAGTCCGCCGACTCCGCTGCCGCCTTCGGCATCGAGCCGCGTGTAGCCATGATCTCCTACTCCACCGGCACCTCCGGCGCCGGCGCAGACGTAGAGAAGGTGCGTGAAGCGACCGAGCTGGCCAAGGCCAAGCGCCCCGATCTCATCATCGATGGTCCGCTGCAGTACGATGCCGCCATCATGGAGAACGTGGCCAAGTCCAAGGCCCCGAACTCTCCGGTAGCAGGCAAGGCCACCGTGTTCGTGTTCCCGGATCTGAACACTGGCAACACCACCTACAAGGCGGTACAGCGCTCCGCTGACCTGGTCTCCATCGGCCCGATGCTGCAAGGCATGCGCAAGCCGGTCAACGACTTGTCCCGTGGCGCCCTGGTTGACGACATCGTCTACACCATCGCCCTGACCGGTATTCAGGCAGCCCAGGCCGAGTAATCGTCCGAGGCTCTGCCTGCTGAAAAACCCGCCGCAAGGCGGGTTTTTTTATGGCTGATTTGGGGAAATGTTGATCCACAAGATCAAATCGGGATCCTGGCAGGATCACCTGCTCGGCGACAGGCGCCAGTCCCGCAAGGGCGGCGGGATAAGCAAACACTCACACCCGCCAGAGTCGATTGCACAATTGCGCCCCAGCGCAGATCAGATCCAAATATCCTTTTAAGATCAGCACACTAACGCCAGACACACCGCTAATCTACAGAGTTTTCCACAGCTTTTGTGGATAGTTTACCGATCATTTGAAAGAAAATGACAGACTCGTGCCAGCCCTCCATTCCACCAAGCGCCCACAAGAAAGGGGCTCCGAGGAGCCCCTTTAATCTGCCTGCTGCCAAGCGATGGCTCAGGGACGCAGCGCCTTGTCGGCGCGGGAGATGCCACACACCCCGGAGCGCACCACTTCGACAATCTCGTTGGTCTGAGCGGCAGTCTTGATGAAGGCATCCAGCTTCTCGCTGGTCCCCACCAGTTGCACCGTGTAGAGCTCGGGGGTGACGTCGACGATCTGGCCGCGGAAGATATCCGCCAGCCGTTTCAGCTCGTCGCGGCCACCACCGGCGGCGCGCGCCTTGACCAGCGCGATTTCCCGCTCGATGTGCTCACCCTCACTCAAGTCGCATACCTTGAGCACGTCCACCAGCTTGTGCAGCTGCTTCTGGATCTGCTCCAGCACTCGTTCGTCACCCATGGTGACGATGGTCATGCGCGACAGGGTGGGATCCTCGGTGGGGGCCACCGTCAGGGTCTCGATGTTGTAGCCGCGCTGGGAGAAGAGGCCCACCACCCGGCTCAGGGCGCCGGATTCGTTCTCCAGCAGAACGGAAATTATATGTCTCATCAGGTTCTCTCCGTCTTGCTCAGCCACATCTCGTCCATGGCACCGAACTTTATCTGCATTGGATAGACGTGCTCATCCGGGTCTACCGATATGTCCATGAACACCAACCGATCCTTCATGGCGAAGGCCTTCTCCATGGCGCTCTCCAGCTCCGCCGGATCGCTCACCGCGATGCCGACGTGGCCATAGGCTTCCGCCAGCTTGACGAAGTCAGGCAGGGATTCCATGTAGGAGTGGCTGTGGCGACCGCCGTAGAACATCTTCTGCCACTGCTTGACCATGCCCAGCGCACGGTTGTTGATGGAGATGATCTTGATGGGCACCCCGTACTGCATGCAGGTAGAGAGTTCCTGAATGTTCATCTGCACCGAGCCGTCGCCGGTGACGCAGCAGACCACTGCATCCGGGTTGGCAAACTGGGCGCCCATGGCGGCCGGAATGCCGAACCCCATGGTGCCGAGGCCACCGGAGTTGATCCACTGGCGCGGCTTGGCGAACGGGTAGTAGAGAGCAGCAAACATCTGGTGCTGACCCACGTCGGAGGCCACGAATGCCTCCCCCTTGGTCACCTTGTAGAGGGTCTCGATCACCTGCTGCGGCTTGATCAGGGTGGGGTGGGTCTCGTAGGCCAGGCAGTTGCGCGAACGCCACTGGCCGATCTGGCTCCACCAGTCCGCCAGCGCCTGCTTGTCGTTGTCAAAACCGCACTCGCGGATCACTTCCAGCATCTGCTCCAGCACGGTTTCCACTGAGCCGACGATGGGCACGTGGGCCTGCACCGTCTTGGAGATGGAGGTGGGATCGATGTCGATGTGGACTATGGTGGCGTTGGGACAGAATTTGGCCACGTTGTTGGTGACGCGGTCATCGAAACGGGCCCCCACGGCGAAGATGAGATCCGCGTTGTGCATGCTCTTGTTCGCTTCGAAGGTACCGTGCATGCCGAGCATGCCGATGAACTGCGGATGAGTGCCAGAGAAGGCACCCAGCCCCATCAGGGTGGTGGTCACCGGCAGGTTCAGCAGCTCCGCCAGCTTGGTCACCAGGTGATCCGCATTGGCATTGATGGCACCGCCACCGACGTACATCACCGGGCGGCTCGCCTCCACCAGCAGCTTGGCGGCACGCTTGATCTGGCCCTTGTGACCCGACTTGGTCGGGTTGTAGGAGCGCAGGGAGACCGTCTCCGGATACTCGTAGGGGAATTTCTCTTTCGGGTTCTGCACGTCTTTGGGCAGATCCACCACCACCGGCCCCGGGCGGCCGCTGGCGGCAATGTAGTAGGCCTTCTTGATGGCGGCCGGAATGTCGCTGGCTTTCTTGCACAGGAAGCTGTGCTTCACCACCGGGCGGGAGATGCCGATCATGTCGGTCTCCTGGAACGCATCCTCCCCGATCATGCTGGTCGGCACCTGGCCGGACAGGATCACCAGGGGGATGGAGTCCATGTAGGCGGTCGCGATCCCCGTGATGCAGTTGGTGGCGCCGGGACCCGAGGTCACCAGCACAGTGCCTACCTTGCCGGTGGAGCGGGCGTAACCGTCCGCCATGTGCACCGCGGCCTGCTCGTGCCGCACCAGGACATGCTCCATCTTGCCGTTTTCAAAGAGAGCGTCATAGATGTCGAGCACTGAGCCACCAGGGTAGCCGAAAACGTGCTCAACTCCCTGATCTTCCAGCGCTCTAACCACCATCTGGGCGCCTGATAACATCTCCATGATAAAGCCCTCCAGGCTTTGCTCCGTTAAGCGAAAGCTATCGGCAGTCCGCTGCTTCCCGGCACCGCCGGCCCGTGCGTTGTTGTTGTCTGAATACGGACCCGGCGAGTTCGGCGCTGTCGATAGTAGAAAAATAGGTTTTTTCCATCATTCACCCGCAAAGCGGGTGAAAAACCAACTTAACCCGCTTGTGAACGGTTGTCCACGGCTTTGTCTGACCACAACAGTCATAAATTTCAAACAACTATTAACATTCAGTGACTTGCTGGAAAGGGTGGGAACAATGCGGGGAAGATGGGTGGCAAGCCAGCGGATCATGCTGCAACAACCGCCAAAAGCGGAAAAAAATGGCCCACCGCCAGGGTGGGCCTTGGTGGCAGGCTGCGGATCAGTGATCCTGTTCCGGCTCCGCCAGCCAGATCTGCTGATCCGGATCCGTCTCTTCGCAGACCGAGATGCTGACCCCCATGTCCAGCAGCTCGTGCAGGGTAAGATTGTCCGCCAGGTTCATGGTGTCGCCGTTTTCGTTGGTAAAGCGCATGGTGTCCGTCCTCTCCTTGGTGGGATCCCTCTCAGTCTAGTCAAAGGCGCTGACTTGCGATAACCAGCAACTACTGAGTGCACTCCCCTCCTCCAGCTCGCTCAGCCGATCGCACACCTCCTCCGGAAACAGGGTTCGGGCCCACAGCCGGCGGGAGAGATCCGCCACGCTCTCCTGGGCGCCGGCGGCGAGCCAGCCGGCCAGCTCCCCCGCCACATCGGGGTAGCAGATCTGGCCCGGGGCCGTCGCATCCAGCCAGGCCCGCACCGCGTTGGCATCGAGCGCATCCATCAGCCGCGCCAGCCCCATCAGTTCCAGGGTCTTGCTGTTGGTCAGCTGCTCGAACTGGCCTCCCAGCGGCTTGACCAGCAGCTTTTTGCCAAGGGAGAGCGCCTCCGAGGCGAGCTCGAAACCACCGTTGGTGATGACCCCGCGACAGCCGGCCAGCACCTGCTTGAACGCCTCACGGGCTTGCGGCTCGAAGCGGATGTTGCGCCACTGGCTGGCACTGCGAATGGCCGGATGAAAGCAGACGAAGCGTTGCTGGTTGAAGCGCGACAACAGGGCCGCGATCGCCTCGGTCTGCTCGAACGGCAGATAGACCAGGATCTGCTGGTTGTCGGGCCCCTGGCTGATGGGATCTATGATGGGCGGCAACAGGGGTTGGCCAAAGTGAAACCAGTGCAGCCCGAGGGACTGGCGCACCGGCGCGAAGTGGCGCATCAGCTGGCGGTTGAAGCCGCTCTCCCCCCAGCGTGGAATGGGCCAGTCGAAACTCGCCTGATGGCTGATGGTGAGGCTCGGCTTGTCCCAGCGGCGAGCGGCATGGGCGCTGATAGGCTCGAAATCGCTGATGACGAGGTCGTAGTCACGACAATCGAGCGCTCGCATGTCGCGCCAGAAGCGCAGGGGCGAGAGCCCCTTGAGGGTGCGCCAGTTCGAGATGGCCCCCTCATGGCTGACGAAGGTAATGCCGGGAAAGGTGCGGTAGTCGCCGAATTCGGCCATCTCGAAGTAGCCGTCCGCAGGACGGCCGCTGAACAGATAGTCCACCGCGAGACCTCGGGCCCGCAAGGCCCGCGCCAGGGTACGGCTGCGACTGATGTGGCCGTTGCCGGTCCCCTGCACACCGAACAGTATCTTCATCCCTGCCCCCACATGAGCGCCAGCAGGGCGCAGCCACCGCCGAGCAGGGCGCCGGCTACCAGGTCACTCAGATAGTGGACCCCCAGCAGCAGACGGGATGCCCCCACCAGCGCGGCCCAGACGAACAGCAACGGCGCCCAGAACGGGAAGCTGGCCGCCAGCACGGTTGCCATCAGGAAGGCGGCGGCGGTGTGGCCTGAGGGCAGGCTGTAGCGGTCGGAGGGGGTGATGAAGACCGGCAGCCCCACCGGGCGCTGGCGTTTGAGGGCATTCTTGAGCAGCAAGTAGAGCGGCAACTCGAGGGCGAAGGCGAGCAGCGCCAGCTTCACCAGTTCGCGTTCGGCTTCCCCCTGCCACCAGAGCAGGGCCGCCAGCACGGCGTAGAGCGGGCCGTCACCGGTACGGGAGATGAGCCTGCTGATCCTGGCCTGTGGCCGGTTGTAGGCGTGGAGCAGGCAGATGCGGCACACCTGCAGGTCCCATTGCTGGATCTTGTTCATAACCCCTCCTTCCCTAGCGTCTCAGAGCAGACTAGGGCGGTGGGGTGACACTTGGTTGACGTTCAAATAACAAATTTATGAAAAAAGGGCCGAATGGCCCTTTTTGCTACCAGCGTGGCAAATGATCAGTTCAGGGTGCCGCGCAGGCCGTTTTCCATCAGGCGGCAGTTGTGATCC
Source organism: Aeromonas sp. s2 (assembly GCF_040907935.1). Taxonomy (NCBI): domain Bacteria; kingdom Pseudomonadati; phylum Pseudomonadota; class Gammaproteobacteria; order Aeromonadales; family Aeromonadaceae; genus Aeromonas; species Aeromonas sp. s2. Next base: position 211,820 of record NZ_JBFOCR010000008.1, read on the forward strand.
GCCAGGCGAGCCATGAAGTGCTCGTCCACGGTCAGGCCGAACACCTGCTCGTAGAGATCCTTCATCACGAAGGGCTGCCACATCATGCTGAGGAAGGAGATCTTCAGCATCTCGGGATCCAGGTTGTCACCCAGTTCACCGTTGTTCTTCATGGACTCCAGCAAGGCATCGAACTGGGGCAGCTGGCGTTCCAGCAGACGGTTCAGCACAAAATCCCGACCCGGACTCTTCTCGGTCGATAATGCGCTGGAGATGGCGGAGGTCAGCTCGCTGTTGGGCGCCATCACCTGGTAGTAGGTATTGAGCAGATCGTTGAGGCTGCGGTTGCCGGTCTCGTCGTGCCAGGCCTGGTCGAGCGGCTCGGCCACATCCCCCAGCACCGCCTTGTAGAGGCCCTCTTTGCTGCCGAAGTAGTAGTGGATCATGGCCAGATTGGAGCCAGCCAGCTCGGCGATCTCGCGGGTCGTCACCTTGCTGTAGGGGGTGTTCAGAAAACGCTCGCGAGCGGCACAGAGCAACTTGTCACGAATGTCAGAACGTCCGACCGGACGACCAGGTCTACGTTTTTCCATTTAATACCTCGGATAATTCAGCAGAAACTGACAAGTCGATCTGATTGTACAGATGATCGAGTACAGCAGGAATGACCAGATAATCGGGCAAGGGCCGAATATGGGACAAGTAAATTTGCACTCCTTTACAATCCGATTAAATAAACCAGCGAAATGAACCGGGTGCGTACGGTTGACACAGCATAAAAATCTCGATATTGGTAAAAGCGTTATCGACTGCAAGGATTGATTCATCATGCGTATTGCCGCTCCGCTACTACTAATCTCCCTAATCGCGACCTCTCGCGCGGGATCCTTGTAGCCGGGCTCAGGCATAGCCGGAATTTACAAAAACCCGTGCACCCTGCACGGGTTTTTTTATGCCAACGCAGGATGCACGTCACCGAACTTAGGAAGAGGGAAGTCACATGTCAGATCGGGTCATCATATTCGACACCACCCTGCGCGATGGTGAGCAGGCCCTGGCGGCCAGCTTGACGGTCAAGGAGAAGCTGCAGATCGCCCAGGCACTGGAACGGCTCGGTGTCGACGTCATGGAGGTGGGGTTCCCGGTCTCCTCCCCCGGCGACTTTCAATCGGTGCAGACCATTGCACGTCACATCAAGCAGAGCCGGGTCTGTGCCCTCGCCCGCGCCCTGCCCAAGGACATAGACGCCGCCGGCGAGGCCCTGCGGGTCGCCGACGCCTTTCGCATCCACACCTTTATCTCCACCTCCTCCATCCACGTCGAGAGCAAGCTGAAGAAGAGCTTCGAGGACGTGCTGGAGATGGGGGTCAGCGCCATCAAGCACGCCCGCCGCTATACCGACGACGTGGAGTTCTCCTGCGAGGATGCGGGCCGCACCCCGATAGACAACCTGTGCCGCATGGTGGAGGCCGCCATCAAGGCCGGCGCTCGTACCATCAATATTCCCGATACCGTGGGCTACACGGTGCCGACCGAGTTCTCCGGCATCATCCAGACCCTGTTCAACCGGGTACCCAACATCGATCAGGCCATCATCTCGGTACACTGCCACGACGATCTGGGGCTCTCGGTGGCCAACTCCATCGGCGCCGTGCAGATGGGGGCCCGCCAGATCGAGTGTACCATCAACGGCATCGGCGAGCGGGCCGGTAACTGCTCGCTGGAAGAGGTGGCAATGATCCTCAAAACCCGCGCCGACCTGCTCGGGGTACACACCAATATCCGTCACAGCGAGATCCACCGCACCAGCGCCCTGGTCAGCCAGCTCTGCAACATGCCGGTGCAGCCCAACAAGGCGATCGTCGGTGCCAACGCCTTCTCCCACAGCTCCGGCATCCATCAGGATGGCGTGCTCAAGGCGAAAAACACCTACGAAATCATCACCCCGGAGAGCATCGGCCTCACCCAGAACAACCTCAACATGACCTCCCGCTCCGGCCGCCACGTCATCAAGCACCGGATGGAGTCCATGGGCTACGCCGAGAGCAGTTACGACCTCGACGATCTCTACGCCAAGTTCCTCACTCTGGCCGACAAGAAGGGGCAGGTGTTCGATTACGATCTGGAGGCGCTCGCCTTCTTCAGCCAGATCCACGAAGAGCCAGAGCACTTCAAGCTGGAGTACCTCGGCGTGCAGAGCGGCAGCTCGGTGATGGCCACCGCCTCGGTGAAATTGAAGGTGGGCCAGGAGATCGTCAGCGAAGCCGCCACCGGCAACGGCCCGGTGGATGCGGTCTACCAGTGCATCAACCGCATCACCGGCTACGAGATCAGCATCGACAAGTACGAACTCAAGGGCAAGGGGGAAGGCAAGAACGCCCTCGGCCAGGTCGACATAGTCGCACAGTACAAGGGCCGCAAATTCCATGGCATGGGCCTGGCCACCGACATCATAGAGTCTTCCGCCCAGGCGTTGATCCACGTGATCAACAGCATCTGGCGCGCCGATCAGGTGGCCGAACAGATGGAACGCAACGTCGCAAAAACAGACAAGATCAATACGGAGAGCGTGTGAGTATGAGCAGTTATCGGATCGCAGTATTGCCGGGTGACGGCATTGGCCCGGAAGTGATGGCCGAGGCCGTCAAGGTGCTGGAAAAAGTGCAGGCCAGGTTCAGCTTCACCCTCGACTACGAGCGCCATGACGTGGGCGGCATCGCCATCGACAACCACGGTACCCCGCTGCCCCAGAGCACCATAGCCGGCTGTGAAGCGGCCGACGCCGTGCTGTTCGGCTCGGTGGGCGGCCCCAAGTGGGAGCATCTGCCCCCCAACGATCAGCCGGAACGCGGCGCCCTGCTGCCCCTGCGCGCCCACTTCAAGCTGTTCTGCAACCTGCGTCCGGCCCGCATCTACACCGGCCTCGAGCAGTTTTCGCCGCTGCGGGCCGACATCTCGGATCGCGGTTTTGACATCGCCTGCGTGCGCGAGCTGACCGGTGGCATCTACTTCGGTCAGCCCAAGGGGCGTGAAGGGGAAGGCCCCACCGAGAAGGCCTTTGACACCGAGGTGTACCACCGCTTCGAGATCGAGCGCATCGCCAAGATAGCGTTTGAATCGGCCCGGGTGCGCAAGGCCAAGGTCACCTCCATCGACAAGGCCAACGTGCTTGCCTCCTCCATTCTGTGGCGCGAGGTGGTGACACAAGTCGCCAAGTCCTATCCGGACGTGGCGCTGAATCACATGTACATCGACAACGCCACCATGCAGCTCATCAAGGATCCGTCCCAGTTCGACGTGCTGCTCTGCTCCAACCTGTTCGGCGACATCCTCTCCGACGAATGCGCCATGATCACCGGCTCCATGGGGCTGCTCCCCTCCGCCAGCCTCAACGAATCGGGCTTCGGTCTGTTCGAGCCGGCCGGTGGCTCGGCCCCGGACATCGCCGGCAAGGGGATCGCGAACCCCATCGCCCAGATCCTCTCCGCCGCCCTGATGCTGCGCTATAGCCTGGGCCAGGAAGCCGCCGCCCAGGCCATCGAGCAGGCCGTGGCCCAGACCCTGGCCGAAGGCTACTTCACCGCCGACCTGCATCAGGCGAGCGCCCGTCACCCGGTACAGAGCACGGCCGAGATGGGCGGCCAGATCGCCGCTCGCATCTGACCCCACGGCATCGATAACAAGGAAACTGAGCAATGGCCAAGACCCTCTATCAGAAAGTATTCGACGCCCACGTGGTGCGGGAAGTGGAAGGGGAAACCCCCCTCATCTACATCGACCGCCACCTGGTGCATGAAGTGACCAGCCCGCAGGCATTCGACGGCCTGCGCGCCATGAACCGCCAGCTGCGTCGCCCGGATCTGACCTGGGCCACCATGGATCACAACGTCTCCACCACCACCAAGGACATCGCCGCCTCCGGCGAGATGGCCCGCATCCAGATGGAAACGCTGGCCCATAACTGCAAGGTGTTCGGGGTTCGCCTCTACGATCTCAACCACAAATACCAGGGTATCGTCCACGTGATGGGCCCCGAGCTTGGCATCACCCTGCCCGGCACTACCATCGTCTGCGGTGACTCCCACACCGCCACCCACGGCGCCTTCGGCTCGCTCGCATTCGGCATCGGCACCTCCGAGGTGGAGCACGTGATGGCCACCCAGACCCTGAAACAGGGCCGCGCCAAGACCATGCGCATTTCGGTCAACGGCAAACTGAGTGATGGCATCAGCGCGAAAGACGTGGTGCTCGCCATCATAGGCCGGGTCGGCCACGCTGGCGGTACCGGCTACGTGGTGGAGTTCGCTGGCGAGGCCATTGAAGGGCTCACCATGGAAGGGCGCATGACGGTGTGCAACATGGCCATCGAACTCGGTGCCAAGGCCGGCATGATCGCCCCCGACCAGACCACCATCGACTACATCCGCGGCAAGGAGTTCGCCCCCAAGGGCGAGGCGCTGGAGCAGGCCATCACCTACTGGCAAAGCCTCAAGAGCGATGCCGATGCCAGATTCGATGCCGAAGTGGTGCTGGACGCCGCCGACATCGCCCCTCAGGTGACCTGGGGCACCAACCCGGGTCAGGTGATCGCCGTCAATGAACCCATTCCGGCGCCGGAATCCTTCAGCGACCTGATGGAGCAGCAATCCGCCCGCAAGGCCCTCGCCTACATGGACCTCCAGCCGGGCCAGAAGCTCTCCGACGTCGCCATCGACAAGGTGTTCATCGGTTCCTGCACCAACAGCCGCATCGAGGATCTGCGGGCCGCTGCCGCCATCGCTCGTGGCCGCAAGGTCGCCGCCGGGGTGCAGGCGCTGGTGGTGCCTGGCTCCGAACAGGTGAAGGCACAGGCCGAAGCCGAGGGGCTGGACAAGATCTTCATCGAGGCTGGCTTTGAGTGGCGCCTGCCCGGCTGCTCCATGTGTCTGGCCATGAACAACGACCGGCTGCAACCGGGGGAGCGCTGCGCCTCCACCAGCAACCGCAACTTCGAAGGGCGTCAGGGCCGTGCCGGCCGCACCCATCTGGTGAGCCCGGCCATGGCCGCCGCCGCCGCCGTCACCGGCCGCTTCGCCGACATTCGTGCACTGTAAGAGGGAACGTACATGACAGGTTTCAAACAGCATAAAGGGATAGTTGTCCCCCTCGACAGCGCCAACGTCGACACCGACGCCATCATTCCCAAGCAGTTTCTGCAGAAGGTCAATCGCATCGGTTTTGGCAAGCACCTGTTCCACGACTGGCGCTTCCTGGACGATGCGGGGGAGCAGCCCAACCCCGAGTTCGTGCTCAACCAACCGCAGTTCGCCGGCGCCAGCATCCTGCTGGCCCGCGAGAACTTCGGCTGCGGTTCGAGTCGCGAGCACGCCCCCTGGGCGCTGGCGGACTACGGCTTCAAGACCATCATTGCCCCGAGCTTTGCCGACATCTTCTACGGCAACGCCATCAACAACGGCATGGTGCCGGTGCGCCTGAAGGAGGAGGAGGTCGACGCCCTGTTCCAGCTGGTCGCCGCCCAGCCGGGCATCGAGATCGAAGTAGATCTGGAAGCCAATCAGGTGCGGGCAGGTAGCCTCACGTTCGGCTTCGAGATCGATGAGTTCCGTCGCTACTGCCTGCTCAACGGGCTGGATGCCATCGGCCTGACCCTGCAGCACGAGGCCGCCATCAGCGACTTCGAGGCGAAACAGCCGAGCTGGATTTAAGCAGCCAGTTGCAAAAAACGAGTAGAATCAACAGGGAGCCTTGGCTCCCTGTTTTATTGTCAGGCCTAGGTGCACACCATGGCCCGCCACTTCTGCATACCCGACGAGACACCTGGATGAAGATGACACTCGCCCTCCCCCTGCTCTGCGGCCTCTGGCTGGCGCTGCCGGTCTGCGCCGGGCAGACCTATTTCAACAGCAGTGGCGGTCAGCTCAACGTCGGCTGGCAGGACAAGGACGGCAAGGTGCAGCAACTCACCTATCGGCTGGAGGCAGGCAAGCTGCCGCCGCTCATCGCCTATCGGTCGGCCCGCATGCAGGAGGACGTGCTGCAGAGCCTTCTGCAGCAGGGGGTGGCCGAGTTCCCCGCCGTGCAGTTCTCCCTCTCCCGCCCCGAGATGGAGCTCAGGCTCAAGGGCCGTCAACCCGAACAGGTCGCCAAGGCCATGAGCTGGCTCACCCAGCAGCGCGACAAGCAGGAGGCAGAGTGGCTCAAGCTGCACTATTTTCAGCCGTTCACCGCCCCCGACGGTGCCGCCGCCATCAAGCAGGATCACGTGCGCATCGCGCTGGAGAGCCGCAGCGAACTGGCACCGCTGGTCGAACAACTCAAGCAGCAGGGCAGCACGGAAACCGAGGCGCGCCAGAAGACCACGGCCCACATGCTCGACTTCGTGCAGGCCATCCCCTATCAACTGCTCGACAGTCAGTCGGGCCGCCAGGGCAAGGGCTTTCTCAGCCCCCGCCAGGTACTGGAGCAAAATCAGGGCGACTGCGACAGCAAGGTAACCCTGATGGCCGCCATGCTGGCCCAGCTCTTTCCCGAATTGAAACAGGCCATGGTATTCGTACCGGGTCACGCCCTGCTCGGAGTCGCCCTGCCGGCCAAGCCGGGCGAGGCTACCTTGAGCTGGGAAGGGGAAACCTACCTGCTGATGGAGCCCACCGGCCCGGCCCAGCTGGCGATGGGTCAGCTGGCCCCGACCAGCAAGACCTTCATCGACAGCAAGCAGCTCAGCGTGCAGCCGGTTCGCGCCGACAAATAGGTGGTGGACGTCATGAAAACGAGGGGGGACAGGCCACAATGAAAGCGACCAGCGCGGGGCTGGTCGATGGAGGCAAGGAGGTGGATGGCTCAGGCGAGGGACTGGAACTCGATGGCCAGCAAGAGCCCGTCCTCCTCCTCCAGCACCCTGATGATGCGGGCCTGCGCCTCGAAGGGGGGCAACAGGTTGTTGTTGGTGGCCAGGCTCACCCGGATGGGCTGGGTCGTATCGAGCTGGTGCTCCGGCACCGAGATGCCCATGCCGTTGGCGCTGAGATCCCGGCAGACCCCCTCCAGCACCTGCTGCTGCTGGAAGATGGTGACGGGAGCATTGATTATCATGCGCTGGAAGGCGCGTCTTTCCTTGGTGCTGGTGATCACGCAAACATCCTCTGTTGAGCTGATCCGTCTCGCTGGCCCGCAGGAACAATTGTGCTGGCCTCCCCCCAAGAACGTTAATACAATGCGGTGCGTTTCTCAAACGGGGTGCGGTCTACCGCTGAGATTATACCCGTGAACCTGATCCAGATAATGCTGGCGGAGGAATTTGAGGCATGGCGCTCGTTTTTGCGCCCTCATCCGCTGGCACCTCATTGCTAAAGGGAGTGCCACCCATGAAAACCCTGCTGCTGGTCGCCACCGGCCTGCTCTCCGCTCAGGCCTTCGCGGCGGATACCCTCACCGTCTACACCTACAGCTCCTTCACTGCCGAGTGGGGCCCGGGTCCCAAGATCAAACAGGCCTTCGAGAAGGAGTGCGGCTGCACCCTCAATCTGGTACCGCTCGAAGATGGCGTGGCCATCCTCAACCGGTTGCGACTGGAGGGCAAACACAGCAAGGCCGATCTGGTGCTGGGGCTGGACGATGCCCTCGTCAGTGAAGCCAAGCAGAGCGGTCTGTTCGCCCCTCACGCCACCAAGCTGGATGGCCTCAAGGTGCCCGGCGGCTGGCAGGATGATACCTTCGTCCCCTACGACTACGGCTACTTCGCCTTCGTCTACGACAAGGAGAAGCTCAAGCAGCCCCCCAAAAGCCTGAAGGAGCTGGTGGCGCGACCCGACCTCAAGATCATCTATCAGGATCCCCGCACCTCCACCCCGGGCCAGGGGCTGATGCTGTGGATGAAGTCGGTCTATGGTGACCAGGCCCCCGCCGCCTGGGAGCAACTGGCCAAAAAGACGGTCACCGTCACCAAGGGGTGGTCAGAGGCCTACGGCATGTTCCTCGATGGCGAGGCGGACATGGTGCTCTCCTACACCAGCTCACCCGCCTATCACCTGATTGCCGAGCACAAGTCCCAGTATCAGGCCGCGGCGTTTGAAGAGGGGCACTACCGTCAGGTGGAAGTGGCCGCCAAGCTCAAGAACGCCAAGCAGGGCAAGCTGGCGGATCAGTTCCTGCAGTTCATGATAAGCCCCGCCTTCCAGAACGAGATGGCGACCGGCAACTGGATGTATCCGGTGATCGACACGCCGCTGCCCAAGGGCTTCGAGCAGATGATCACCGTAGCTAAGCCGCTCGCCTTCAGCTCTGACGAGGTGGCCGCCAATCGCAAGGGCTGGATCCGCGAGTGGCTGCAAGCCGTTACCCAGTGAGTCGTCTCTTCGTGAAACCTGGGACGCGTCTGCTCTGGTGGCTGCCGGGCAGTGCCGCCACCGTCCTGATCCTGCTGTTGTCGCTGGGGCCGCTGGCGGCCCTGTTGTGGCAGGCAGGGGGGCTAGCCCCTCGCACCCTGCTGGCCGATCCCTACCTGCGCCACGTGCTGGGCTTCAGCCTCTGGCAGGCGCTGCTCTCCACCCTGCTGAGCCTGGGACTGGCCATTCCGGTGGCCCGCGCCCTGGCGCGGCGCCGCTTTCCGGGGCGCACCCTGCTCATCAAGCTGTTCGGCCTCTCGCTGGTACTGCCGGTCATCATCGCCGTCTTCGGCATCGTCGCGGTGCATGGCAAGCAGGGCTGGTTGCCGCAACTGCTGCACGGGTTCGGGCTCGCTCCCGGCAACTACCTCTACGGCCTGTTCGGCATCCTGCTGGCCCACGTCTTCTTCAACATGCCGCTGGCCGCGCGTCTCTTGCTGCAGAGCCTGGAGAGCATCCCCGAATCCTCCTGGCGCCTCGCCAGCCAGCTCGGCATGCGCTCCTCCCATATCTTCCGGCTGCTGGAGTGGCCGCTGATCCGGGCCCAGCTGCCAGGGCTGGCCAGCCTCATCTTCATGCTCTGCTTCACCAGCTTCGCCACCGTGCTGGCGCTGGGGGGCGGCCCCAAGTCCACCACCCTGGAGGTGGCCGTCTATCAGGCGCTGCGCTTTGACTTCGATCTCGCCACCGCCGGCGGACTGGCGCTGGTCCAGCTCATTCTGACCGCCGCCCTGCTGATGCTGCAGCACAAGCTGCAGAGCAGCCCGGCCAGCCGGATCACCTCTCATCGCCCCTGTCTGCGACCGGACCGTCATCAGCCGGGCAGCGGCCTGGTGGACGCCCTCGCCCTTGCTATCGGGCTGGCGGTATTCCTGCCCCCCTTGCTGGCCATCGTGGTGGCAGGCCTCAATCCCGGCCTGCCGGATGCCCTGACCTCAGGCAAGTTGTGGCTGGCCAGCGGCCAGTCGCTGCTGATTGCGCTGGCGGCGGGCAGCCTGGCCACCCTGCTCGGCAGCGCCCTGCTGCTCACCAGCCGCCATCTGCGGGTTCGAGAGCACAAACGGCGGGCCGCCGCCCTGTGGGAGACCAGTGGCTCGGTGATCCTGATGATCCCGGCGGTGGTGCTCTCCACCGGCCTCTTCATCCTGTGCATGCCGTTTGCCGATGTCTTTGCCCTCGGCCCCTGGCTGGTGGTGCTGGTCAACGCCCTGATGGCGCTGCCCTATGTGCTGCGTACCCTCTCCGCCCCCATGCAGCTGGTGGTGCGCCAGTACGACCGGCTGGCCGACAGCCTGGGGGTACACGGCCTGCATCGCCTGCGACTGGTGGAGTGGCCCCTGCTGCGCCGTCCGCTGGGCCAGGCAGCAGCGCTGGCCATGATCTTGTCGCTCGGGGATCTCGGCGCCATCGCCATGTTCGGCAGTCAGGAGCTCACCACCCTGCCCTGGCTGCTCTATCAGCAGCTCGGCAGCTACCGGCTGACCGAGGCGGCCGCCACCGCCCTGCTGCTGCTCACCCTCTGCTTCTCCCTGTTCTGGCTGGTGGAGCGGGGGCTTGGAGGAAAGCATGCCGACCATTGAGAGACAAAAGACCCGGCGCTACCGTCTCGGCGGCTGTGCTGGTCGCTCAAACGCCCCCTTGAGAGGAAAACATGCTGAACATTGATACGCTGGTGACCAGCTACCCGGACTGGCGCGTCAGCTTCAGCGCCACCCTGCCCAAGGGGGAGATCACCGCGCTGATCGGTCCGAGCGGGGCAGGCAAGTCGACCCTGCTCGGCATGATCGCCGGTTTCGTGCCGATAGAATCCGGCACCCTCACCTTCGACGATCAGGATCTGCTGCCGCTGGGCCCGGCCGCACGGCCGGTCACCACCCTGTTTCAGGATCACAACCTGTTCCTGCACCTGTCGGTGTTCGACAACATTGCCATCGGTCTACACCCCGGCCTGCGCCTGAACGCCACCCAGCGGGCTCAGGTGAAGGATGCCGCGAACCGGGTCGGCCTCGGCGAGATGCTCACACGCCTGCCGGAGCAGCTCTCCGGTGGCCAGCAGCAACGGGTGGGGCTGGCCCGCGCCCTGGTACGCGGCAAGCCGCTGCTGCTGCTGGATGAGCCCTTCTCGGCGCTCGATCCGGCCCTGCGCCGGGAGATGCTGGCCGAAATTGCCCGGCTCGCCTGCGAGCAAGGCATTACCGTACTGATGGTCTCTCACAACCCGGAAGATGCCCAGCTCATCGCCGATCAGGTATTGTTCGTGGACGAGGGGCGCATCGCCCTGCAAGGCAAACCTGACATACTGCAAAACAGCGATCACCCCGGGCTCCTGCGCTACCTTGGCCTCACAAAGGAGCAGTGACCGGCAACGGGATCAAAAAAGGGGAAGCCGGTCGGCTTCCCCTTTTCATATGAGGATGGATAGTCAGATCAGAGGTTTTCCTCGGCGAAGGAGGCGAGCTTGCTGCGCACCACCCCGTTCAGGAAAATGTTGGCACTGCCATCGAAGTCTTTGAAACGCTCGACTATGTAGGTCAGACCCGAGGTCACCGGGCTCAGGTAGTTGGAGTCGATCTGGGCCAGGTTGCCAGAGCAGACGATCTTGGTGCCCTCGCCGCAGCGAGTGATGATGGTCTTGATCTGGGATGCAGTCAGGTTCTGGCACTCATCCAGCAGCACGAAGGTGTTCTGGATGCTGCGCCCGCGCATGAAGTTAACCGATTTGAACTGGATGTTGGCCTTCTCCATGATGTAGCTGAGGGACCCGCTCATGTTCTCGTCCTGCTTGTGCAACACCTCCAGGGTGTCGGTGACCGCAGCCAGCCAGGGCATCATCTTCTCTTCTTCGGTACCGGGCAGGAAGCCGATGCTCTCGGCAATTTCCGGGGTATTTCGAGTGACAATGACCTTCTCGTAGATCCCCTTCTCGATCACCAGCTCCAGGGCGGCGGCCATGGCCAGCAGTGTCTTGCCGCAGCCCGCCGGACCGGTCAGGATCACCAGATCGATGTGCGGGTCGAGCAGCGCATCGAGCGCCATGCCCTGATAGACGTTCTTCGGATGCACCCCCCACGCCTTGCGGGACATCAGTCGCTCGCGCCCCAGATCCTTGATGCGGATCTTCTGGTTGTCGTGGCTGAGTACCCGGGCGGCGAAGAAGTTCTCTTCATCGATCAGGTACTGGTTGACGTGAACCCCCTCCAGCAGCTTGGCATCGATGACGTGGACGGTATCGCGGCCATGGGTCTCGCTGTCACACTCGCCGACCCGCTCCCAGAAGCTGCCTGGCACCGTCTGGAAGCCCTTGGCCAGCAGCCGGATGTCATCGATCAACTGGTCGCTGCGATAATCCTCGACGTGGGCAAGCCCGGCCCCCTTGGCCTTGAGCCGCATGTTGATGTCTTTGGTGACCAGCACCACCTGCCGCTTCAGCTCATGCTTTTGCAGGTAGAGGGCGGCGTTGATGATGCGGTTGTCGGCCTCCTTGTCGGTGAACACCTCGGCATCCTGGGGTAGATGGTGGTCACTGAAGATGGAGATGTGGCCGCTCGCCTCGCCGGCCAGCGCCACCCCCTGCACTATCTGCTCGGGTGTCGCGTCACGGAACACGTCCTCCAGCGCCCGGATGGCGATGCGCGCATCACGGCTGACATCCTTGTGGCGATCCTTGATGTTGTCCAGCTCTTCCAGCACCGTCATGGGGATGAGCACGTCGTGCTCTTTGAAGGAGTAGATGGCGAGGGGTTCGTGAAGCAGAACGTTGGTATCCAGGATAAACAGCTTTCGGTCCGTATTGTCCATAAGCATCCTCCTTGGCACTGAAGGTGCCACGTGTGTGAATCTCAGATGTCATTGAAACCACACGGCCGTGACAGTTTTATTACCTCCAACGCTACGCCCGATTTTACCATCACGCAACAAATCACTTGGGCACCCCGCGTGTTTGCGCAGAAAAACAGCAGCAGGCCTTTACTGGCCCTCAAGGGTTCAACTGCACTTGGAGTCGCCGCAGTTGAGGCAGGTCATGCAGCCATCTTTCTGCACCAGCGCCTTGCTGTGGCACTTGTAGCAGAGCGCCGCACCGGGGGGAAAACCACTCCCAGCCTGCTGCTCGTCAGCTTCTTGTGCGGCTTGGATCTCCGCCTGCTTGCTGGCCAGAAACGCCTGCTGGTGCTCATCCAGCCCGGCCCCCTTGAGCATGCCGATCTCGGTGAGGTGGGTCTCGATCACGTTGCCAATTTCGGCGATAAGGGACGGTACGTACTTGCCCTTGTTCCAGTAGCCGCCCTTGGGATCGAACACGGAGCGCAACTCCTCCACCAGAAAGGTGACATCACCCCCCTTGCGAAACACCGCCGAGATGATGCGGGTCAGCGCCACTATCCACTGGTAGTGTTCCAGGCTCTTGGAGTTGATGAAGATCTCGAATGGCCGGCGGGTCTCGTGCACCGTCCCCTCATTGAGCACTATGTCGTTAATGGTGATGAACAGCGAATGTTCGGAGACATGCTCCGGCGTCTTGAGCTTGTAGGTGGTGCCCATCAGTCGCTCCGGCCGCAGCACTGTCTCGTGCATCTGTACCACGGCGTCCTGCTGGGCCGGCTCTGCTTGCGGCTCGTCCCGGGTTTTCACCCGGTAGGCGACGATTTTCCCGTCGATCTTCTTGACCATGAACTCGTCCTCAAAATTTGCCGTAATAGCCTTCTTTCAAGGCGTCGTAGAGGTTGGCGGCGGTATGCAGCTCGCCATCGTATTCGATCTCCTCATTCCCTTTCGCCGTGACGACCGAGCCATCCTCCAGGGTGAACTCGTACTGAGTCTTCTCCAGATCCTGCTCCTTCACCAGCACGCCCTGGAAGGCTGCCGGGTTGAATCGGAAGGTGGTGCAGCCCTTGAGCCCCGAATCCGAGGCGTAGAGGTAGATGTCCTTGAACTGTTCGAACGGAAAGTCGGTCGGCACGTTGGCGGTCTTGGAGATGGATGAGTCGATCCAGCGCTGGGCCGCCGCCTGAATGTCCACATGCTGCGCCGGCGTGATGTCGTCGGCGGTGATGAAGTAGTCCGGCAGCCGGGCCGCCTCATCCTCGGCATAGGGCATGGCCGCCGGATTCACCAGCTCGCGGTAGGCAAGCAACTCGTAGGAGTAGACATCCACGCTCTCCTTGCTCTTCTTGCCCGGCTTGATGACGTTGCGGCTGTAGTGGTGGGCAAAGCTCGGTTCGATACCGTTGCTGACGTTGTTGGCCAGCGAGAGCGAGATGGTTCCGGTCGGCGCTATGCTGCTGTGGTGGGTGAAACGCCCCCCCACTTCGGCCAGCTCGGCAACCAGGGCGGGATCCACCTCGGCCACCTGCTGCATGTAGCGGCTGTAGCGCGCGTGCAGCACCTTGCCCTTTACCTTGTCGCCCGGCTTGATGCCGTCTGCCGCCATCTCGGGGCGCAGTCGCAGCAGCTTGCCGGTCACCTCGAACTCCTGCTCCATGATGGGGGCCGGGCCCTTCTCCTTCGCCAAGGCCAGGGACTCGCGCCAGCCGGTCATGGCCAGCTCCTGGGATACCTGTTCGGTAAAAGCGACTGCGGCAGCAGAGCCATATTTTATCCGCAGCATGGTGAGGGCCGAGCCGAGGCCGAGAAAGCCCATGCCATGCCGGCGTTTGCTGATGATCTCCTCGCGCTGCTTGGCCAGCGGCAGCTGGTTGATCTCCACCACGTTGTCGAGCATGCGGGTGAAAATGGCCACCACTTTGCGAAATGCGGGCCAGTCAAAGGCGGCCTGTTCGGTGAAAGGATCGCGCACGAAGCGGGTCAGGTTGACGGATCCCAGCAGGCAGGCCCCATAGGGAGGCAGCGGTTGCTCGCCACAGGGGTTGGTGGCCCGGACCTCCTCGCAGAACCAGTTGTTGTTCATCTCGTTGACCTTGTCGATCAGGATGAAACCGGGCTCCGCGTAGTCGTAGGTGGAAGTCATGATGACGTTCCACAACCTGCGGGCCGGCAGCGTCTTGTAGACCTTGCAGGCGACCTGTCCCAAGGCGTTGACGACAACCCCCTCCTTGTTGGGCCAGTCGGCCCAGACCACCTGGGCGGGATCATCCAGCGCAATGCCATCCTGCCCCACCTCCCTGGCGGTGTAGGGGAAAATAAGCTGCCAGGAGGCATCCTCTTTCACCGCCTTGACGAACTCTTCGGTGATGAGCAGGGAGAGGTTGAACTGGCGCAGGCGGCCATCCGCCCGCTTGGCCTGGATAAACTCGACCACATCGGGGTGACGGATATCCATGGTGCCCATCTGGGCGCCACGACGCCCTCCCGCCGACGAGATGGTAAAACACATCTTGTCGTAGATATCCATGAAGGAGAGCGGGCCAGAAGTATGGGCCCCGGCGCCGGAGACGAAGGCCCCGCGCGGGCGCAGGGTCGAGAAGTCATAGCCGATGCCGCAACCGGCCTTCAGGGTCAGCCCCGCCTCGTGCACCTTGCCGAGGATATCGTCCATCGAATCCTCGATGGTGCCGGACACGGTGCAGTTGATGGTGGAGGTAGCAGGCTTGTGCTCGAATGCGCCGGCATTGGAAATGATGCGACCAGCAGGAATGGCACCATGGCGCAGGGCCCACAGGAAGGGCTCATACCAGGCATCAGGGTCATGCTCCTGCGCGGCAAGAGCGCGGGCAACCCGCTGGTAAGTGTCATCGATGGCACCATCAATGGGAGTGCCGTCCTTGCTCTTGAACCGGTACTTGCTGTCCCAGATCTCGAGGGAAGTCTCCTGCAGAGGAATATGACGAGAGCCGCTCTCACTCTCTCGCACCGGATGTGATTTAGCCATGTTCAATCAACCTCCTGGATATGCCGCGACCTCATGACAGTAACAGCCATTACTACATATAGCTAACGTGGAAGACAAAATCACAATATATAGTAATCATTTGCGCTTTCTGGTCATGCCTGCCACAAGCAAATGCCCCGGCCAGCAGGGTACTGGTCCGGGGCATTACATCGCGTCATTGCTCGGGAAGCTCGCTTCCCGTCGCAGATCAGGGCTTCTTGACGTATACGGTCGGGGTGTCACCAGCCATATTCAGATAGAACTCATAGACACCATCCGCATCCGGTGAGAACTTCATATCCTCATACTTGGAGCAGGGATTGACCGGTACGGCTTCTCCACCCAGCACGGCAACGCCATCGCTTGGGCTCTTGTAGCCGAAGTTGGTGCCACAGCTCCAGCCGGAGTCGGCGAACTTGAACTTGTAAGGAGCCCACTCTTTCTTGAGCGTTCCCTTGGCCATATAGAGCTTGTCGGCCACCTTGACCACCTTGCTCGCGTCGGTTGCCATCCAGTCGTTCATCTCCCCGCGCAGGTAGATGGACTTGCCACCGAAATCGCTGTTGTCCGCCGCCTGCTCTGCACCGCCATTGGATGCGCAACCGCCTAATACCAGGGTTCCCGCCGCCAGCATCATCGTTACTGTTCTTTTGAACATGTGTCCATTCCTCAGATTATTGTGATTCCTTGGCCCATCGAACGTGGGCTGACGAATTAAAGCAGAGCGAGCATAGCAAGAAAGGTAGAGGCATCACATTCCGTGCTTTTTCTGTTCAACAATTGAATTGATGGACAAATATCAGCCCCGTAAAGGGCAAACCGCACAAGAAGCAATGTGAGTAAGGTGGTTGCAGATCGAACAGCTGAACTGCACTTAGGGGAGAAATGACTGAATTTCAGGCAATAAAAAACCCCGCTCGATGAGCGGGGTTTCTTGTATTGGGTGCCTGGCAGTGTCCTACTCTCGCATGGCGAATGCCACACTACCATCGGCGCTACAGCGTTTCACTTCTGAGTTCGGCATGGGGTCAGG
>NZ_JBFOCR010000009.1:0-257874 GCF_040907935.1 Aeromonas sp. s2
ATTTGGTGAGGTGTCCGAGTGGCTGAAGGAGCACGCCTGGAAAGTGTGTATACGGCAACGTATCGAGGGTTCGAATCCCTCCCTCACCGCCAAATGTTAAAGAACCGACCTGATGGTCGGTTTTTTGCTTTGGGGAAGAATTATCAGCTCATGTCGAAGAGGGAGGGTGAGAACCCTCGCCGGGTTCGAGCAGAGCAGCTTGCTGCGATGAACGGCCGCAGGCCGCCCCGAAGGGGTGAGCCACGCAGTGGCGAATCATCCCTCCCTCACCGCCAAATTTTAAAGAACCGACCTGATGGTCGGTTTTTTGCTTTCAGGCTCCGACGAAAGCGAACCCCTCACCCAGCGTCAAGCAGGCCGGCAGCCTCTATCTATCCTCCAGGCTGTCCTGCTGGCTATGACCCGCCCCATGGCGCACCGATCTCATCGCCCATTTGAACGGCCAACCTGATGGCTGATAGTGACATTCCGCCGCCAGCCAGCCTCTGCAGCCAAGCGCCTCAAACGCAAGACCACAGCACCGCCAAATTCCCTCTGCTGGCAGCAACGTCCACCTTGGTGGCACACCCCTTTCCATCCGGAAAACACCTCTCCCAGGCGGCAGCTGACGCTGACGCGCGTTATTGCTCACCGATTGGATATCATTTTGAAAAACTGATACTTAAGTAGCTACACTAGCCATTATCAATCTTCAGGGATGCGTAATAAATGAGCTTAATCGGCCTGGTTCTGGCATTGATCGCCATTCTGGGCGGCAACATGATCGAGGGCGGGCACCCCAGCGCCCTGCTCGATCTGCCCGCCTTCCTCATCGTGATCGGTGGTACTGTCGGTGCCGCTCTGACCCAGTTCCCCTTCTCCGTCGTCGGCAGCACCCTCAAGCGTTTCAAGTGGTTGCTGACCCCTCTCAAACTCGACATGCAGGAGCAGGCCGAACTGCTGGAGAACCTGGCGGGCAGCGCCAGGCGCAGCGGCATGCTGGCCCTGGAAGGGATGATCGACGACATCAAGGACCCCTTCCTGCAAAAGGGGGTGCAGATGATGGTCGACGGCTACGAGAAGACCAAGATCCACGAGGTGCTGGAGAACGAGATCGAGTTCGAGCAGGAAGATCTCGAGCAGACCGTCAAGTTCTATGAGGCCATGGGGGGTTATTGCCCGACCATGGGGATCGTGGGGGCGGTATTTGGCCTCATTCACGCCATGGGCCTGCTGGATGCCCCGGACAAGCTGGGGGGCGCCATTGCGGTGGCCTTCATCGCCACCATCTACGGGGTTTCGGCCGCCAACCTCATCTTCCTGCCCTTCGGCAACCGCTACAAAGCCTTTGCCCACCAGATCCGCCACTACAAGGAGATGACCCTGACCGGCATCCTCTGCATCGTGGACGGCGAATCCCAACAACGTCTGCAAGTCACCCTCGAACCCTACTTAGGAGGCCATGGTGGCAAAAAAGAAAAAGGCTGAGGCGCCGGAGAACCACGAACGCTGGCTGGTCTCCTATGCCGACTTCATGACCCTGCTGTTCGCCCTGTTCGTGGTGCTCTACTCCTTCGCGATGGCCAAGCAGTCTGAAACCCGGGTACTGATCCAGGGCTTCATCGAATCGCTGGGTAAAATAGGCCTGATCTCTCCTCCCGCCGGTTCACCGGTCATGCAAGGGGGAACCGGCATTCTTGAGCCGGAATCCAAGACCACCCCGAGCAGCCCCGAAAAGGAGACTGTGCTGGAGAAAGATGCCCCCGCAGCGGCCTCGGATCCCTTCAACGAGACCATAGGCGCCTCTGAGAAGCCGAGTGCGACGGAGTCCTGGCCTCACAAAACCAAGGAACAAGAGTGGGTGCAGGTCACCAAGAAGAAGCTGGAGCAGCAGCTCAAGGCACAGATTGAATCCAAGGATCTGGAGGTAGAGCAGCTCGGCAGCCAGCTGGTGATCCGCATCGGTGAGAAGGCGCTGTTTCCGGCAGATTCCGCCTTCCTCCAGCCCCAGTTCATTCCGCTGGTCAACAAGATCGCCGGCATTCTGGCGGATATCCCGGGCAAGGTGGTGGTCACAGGTCACACCGACAACTCGCAGGCGCCGGTAGAGCTCTATCGCAGCAACTGGGAGCTGTCGGTGCTGCGTTCGGCCTCCATCGTGCACACCCTGCTCACCAATCCCAAGCTCGATGCCTCCCGAGTCATCGCACAGGGGGTGGCTGATGCCCAGCCCCGCTATCCCAACGACACCCCGGAACACCGGCAGGCCAACCGCCGGGTCGAGATCACCCTCTCCCAGGGCAAGGCCGCCGAAGAGTCCCTCCCCGTCCTCAAACCCTGATCCAGCAGACCCCGCCCGGCGGGGTCTCGTTTTTCTCGATTAGTTTATTTTTCGAACTGCCCTGCGATTTTCCCCCCATTACAAAAGCGAGTGAAAATGATTCTCAAGTAGGAACATTGACCCCGCTTGCAAAATACGATTTTCCTCCCGCTGATTAATAATTAATCCCCTGAAATGACATGTAAATCAGTATCGAAGTGGCATAATACGTAACATCCTTGTTAAGTCTCGTGATTAATTTGGTTAGGGAAAACTCCTATGTTTGCTGATATTGCTGTCCAGCATTGGGCTTTTGCTGTCTATGTAGTTGGGGCCATCTGTATCTGCCTGATCATGATCGGCCTGGCTGCCCTGCTGGGAGGCCGCGCCTACGGCCGAGCCAAGAACAAGCCCTTCGAATCAGGCGTGGACTCCGTGGGCAATGCCCGTCTGCGCTTTTCCGCCAAGTTCTATCTGGTTGCCATGTTCTTCGTCATCTTCGACGTGGAGGCGCTCTATCTCTTTGCCTGGTCCGTCTCCGTTCGGGAGAGCGGCTGGGTCGGCTTCATCGAGGCAGCCATCTTCATCTCCTTGCTGCTGGTAGGCCTCATCTACCTGTGGCGCATCGGCGCCCTCGACTGGGCACCGAAAAAACGCGTCCTGACCGACAAGAAGCCAGACTGAATTACTGATTATCCCTTTGAGGTTGCACCATGAAGTACACCCTGACCCGGATTGACCCGGATGCGCCGGTTGAGCGCTACCCCCAGGAACAGCGCCAGACCGTCGAGGATCCCCTGGCTCAAGAGGCCTCACGCGGCATCATGATCGGGCGCCTCGAAGAGGTGCTGCAGGACACAGTCAACTGGGGCCGCAAGAACTCCCTCTGGCCCTACAACTTCGGCATCTCCTGCTGCTACGTGGAGATGTGTACCGCCTTCACCTCCCCTCATGACGTGGCCCGCTTCGGTGCCGAAGTCATCCGGGCCTCACCGCGCCAGGCCGATTTCATGGTCATCGCCGGCACCCCCTTCATCAAGATGGCCCCGGTCATCCAGCGCCTGTACGAACAGCTGCTCGAACCCAAGTGGGTCATCTCCATGGGGGCCTGCGCCAACTCGGGCGGCATGTATGACATCTACTCGGTCGTGCAGGGCGTCGACAAGTTCCTGCCGGTCGACGTCTACATTCCGGGCTGCCCGCCCCGTCCCGAGGCATTCCTGCAGGCCTTGATGCTGCTGCAGGACTCCATCGGCAAGGAGCGCCGTCCGCTCTCCTGGGTGGTAGGCGATCAGGGCATCTATCGCCCCCAGATGCCTGCCGAGAAGGACCGCAAGCGTGGCGAGCGGATCAACGTCACCAACCTGCGCACGCCGGATGAGATCTGACCATGAAACTGACTCGAGAATTTCCCAGCAACTACGCCATGGCCCAGTGGCAACCGAGTGATCACAAAGACGCTCAGGTAGTCGGCGAGCTGTTTGCCCATTTCGGTGCCGAACGCTTCACCATCCAGAATACCCGCACCGGCGTGCCGGTGGTCTGGCTCTCCCGCGAGCTGCTGCTGGACGTGATGGGGTTCCTTAAAAAGCTGCCCTCCCCGTTCGTGATGCTGTTTGACTTGAGCGCCACCGACGAGCGGATGCGCAGCCATCGTCACGATCTGCCCGACAGCGACTTCACCGTCTTCTATCACCTCATCTCCATCGATCGCAACGCCGACCTGATGTTGAAGGTGCCGCTCAAGGAGGGGGATCTGACGCTGCCCACCGTCAGCCGCCACTTCCCCAACGCCAACTGGTATGAACGGGAAGTGTGGGATCTGATGGGCATCAACTTCGACGGTCACCCGCACCTGACCCGCATCATGATGCCCAAGAGCTGGCAGGGTCACCCGCTGCGCAAGGATTATCCGGCGCGCGCCACCGAATTTGATCCCTTCATGCTCGATGCCGCCAAGCAGGACATGGAGCAGGGCAACCTGATGTTCAAACCGGAAGAGTGGGGCATGAGTCGCGGCAACGAGAACGAGGACTACATGTTCTTGAACCTGGGCCCCAACCACCCCTCCGCCCACGGCGCCTTCCGCCTGGTACTGCAGCTCGATGGCGAGGAGATCCGCGACTGCGTGCCCGATATCGGCTATCACCACCGCGGTGCCGAGAAGATGGGCGAGCGCCAGTCCTGGCACAGCTACATCCCCTACACCGACCGGGTCGAGTACCTGGGCGGGGTGATGAACAACCTGCCCTACGTGCTGGCGGTCGAGAAGCTGGCCGGCATCAAGGTGCCACAGCGGGTCGACATGATCCGGGTGATGCTGGCTGAGCTGTTCCGCATCCAGAGTCACCTGCTGTTCATCGGTACCTATATTCAGGACGTGGGCGCCATGACCCCGGTCTTCTTCACCTTCACCGACCGGCAGCGGATTTACACCA
Organism: Aeromonas sp. s2; assembly: GCF_040907935.1. Lineage (NCBI taxonomy): Bacteria > Pseudomonadati > Pseudomonadota > Gammaproteobacteria > Aeromonadales > Aeromonadaceae > Aeromonas > Aeromonas sp. s2. The sequence continues at coordinate 4,738 of NZ_JBFOCR010000009.1, forward strand.
TCATCGAGGCCATCACCGGCGCCCGTATGCATCCGGCCTGGTTCCGCATCGGCGGCGTGGCCCACGATCTGCCCGTCGGCTGGCAGCGACTGGTGCAGGACAACCTGCTGAGCTGGCTGCCCAAGCGGCTGATGGACTATGAGAAGGCCGCCATGCGCAACAGCATACTGCGTGGCCGCACCATCGGCGTCGCCGCCTACAACACCGAACAGGCGCTGGCCTGGGGCACCACGGGTGGCGGTCTGCGCGCCACCGGCCTCAACTTCGACGTGCGCAAGTGGCGCCCCTACTCCGGCTACGATCAGTTCGAATTCGAGGTACCGGTCGGTGCCAACGGCGATGCCTACGATCGCGCCCTGGTGCGTATCGAGGAGATGCGCCAGAGCATGCGCATCATAGAGCAGTGCATGAAGAACATGCCGGAGGGGCCGTTCAAGGCGGTTCACCCGCTCACCACGCCGCCGCCCAAAGAGCGCACCCTGCAGGACATCGAAACCCTGATCACTCACTTCCTGCAAGTGTCGTGGGGCCCGGTCATGCCGGCCGCCGAGTCCTTCCAGATGATCGAGGCGACCAAGGGGATCAACAGTTATTACCTGACCAGCGATGGCTCCACCATGAGCTACCGGACCCGGATCCGCACCCCGAGCTTTGCTCACCTGCAACAGATCCCCTCGGTGATCCGTGGCCAGATGGTGTCGGACCTCATCGTCTATCTGGGCAGTATCGATTTCGTTATGTCGGATGTGGACCGTTGAGTAACGGCTGTTACCAAGCGCCGTTACACGACAACAAGAACAAGCCACAAAAGGTTATGCCATGAGCCAGCAATGTCAGTGCCAACACAATCCGTCCCCGCAGGGACAGAGTTCATGCCAGGGCAAGGGGAACGATTTCATCCTGAGCCAGGCAGAACGCGATGCCATCGAGCATGAGAAACACCACTACGAAGATCCCCGTGCCGCCAGTATCGAAGCGCTCAAGATAGTGCAGCAGGCCCGCGGCTGGGTTCCTGACGGTGCCATCCACGCCATCGCCGCCGAGCTCGGTATCCCCGCCAGCGACGTGGAGGGGGTCGCCACCTTCTACAGCCAGATCTTCCGCCAGCCGGTCGGTCGCCACATCATCCGCGTCTGCGACAGCATGGTCTGCTACATCAACGGCCATGAGCAACTGTTGGCCGGCCTGAAAGAGGTGATGAACCTGGCACCCGGCCAGACCTCCGCCGACGGCCGCTTCACCCTGCTGCCAGTCTGCTGCCTCGGCAACTGCGACAAGGGGCCGGCTCTGATGATCGACGACGACACCTTCGGTGGGCTCGACGCCGTCAGCCTGCTCAAGACCCTGGAGGCTTACCCATGACTCTGGCATCCCTTGGTACCGCCAATCGCATCGCCCGCGCCGCCGAGACCCATCCCCTCACCTGGCGGCTGCGCGACGACGGCCAGCCGGTCTGGCTGGATGAATACCAGAGCAAGCAGGGTTACGATGCGGCCCGCAAGGCGCTGGGCCAGATGAGCCCTGATGAAATCGTCGGCACCGTCAAGGATGCCGGCCTCAAGGGTCGCGGCGGCGCCGGCTTCTCCACCGGCGTGAAGTGGGGCCTGATGCCCAAAGACGAGAGCATGAACATCCGTTACCTGCTCTGCAACGCCGACGAGATGGAGCCGAACACCTACAAGGATCGGCTGTTGATGGAGCAACTGCCCCACCTGCTGATCGAGGGGATGATCATCTCGGCCAAGGCCCTCAAGGCCTACCGTGGCTACATCTTCCTGCGCGGCGAGTACGTCGATGCCGCCACCAACCTGCGCCGGGCGGTAGAAGAAGCCAAGGCCGCCGGGCTCCTTGGCAAGAACATCCTGGGCTCGGGCTTTGACTTCGAGCTGTTCGTCCACACTGGCGCCGGCCGTTACATCTGCGGCGAAGAGACGGCGCTCATCAACTCCCTGGAAGGGCGGCGCGCCAACCCGCGCGCCAAACCCCCCTTCCCCGCCGTGTCCGGCGTCTGGGGCAAGCCTACCTGCGTCAACAACGTCGAGACCCTGTGCAACGTGCCCGCCATCATCGGCAACGGTGTGGCCTGGTATCAGGGGCTGGCGCTGCCGGGTTCGGAAGATCACGGCACCAAGCTGATGGGCTTCTCCGGCAAGGTCAACAACCCCGGCCTGTGGGAGCTGCCGTTTGGCATCACCGCCCGCGAGCTGTTCGAGAACTACGCCGGCGGCATGAAGCCCGGCTATCGCCTGAAAGCCTGGCAACCGGGCGGCGCCGGTACCGGCTTCCTGCTGCCCGAGCACCTGGATGCCCAGATGTACGCCGGCGGCATCGGCAAGGTCGGCACCCGGATGGGCACGGGCCTTGCCATGGCGGTGGATGACAGCATCAACATGGTCTCCCTGCTGCGCAACATGGAAGAGTTCTTCGCCCGCGAGTCCTGCGGCTGGTGCACCCCCTGCCGCGACGGCCTGCCCTGGAGCGTCAAGCTGCTGCGCGCGCTGGAGCGGGGCGAGGGTCAGCCAGGGGATCTCGCCACCCTGGAGCAGCTGGTCAGCTTCCTCGGCCCGGGCAAGACCTTCTGTGCCCATGCCCCTGGCGCCATCGAGCCGCTGGGCAGTGCGATGAAGTATTTCCGGTCCGAATTCGAGGCTGGTGTCAAGGCGCCGCAGGATAGTCACAAGCAGCTCAAGGGTATCCAGCCCAACCTGCTGGGCGAGCGCTGGTAAGGCGCCCAGTGCGCCCGCAGAACCGGCGCGAGCCACAGAATTTATCTCATTGAAGTCAGGGAAGTTGTATGGCCACCATTCATGTAGACGGTAAAGAGTTCGAGGTAGACGGGGCAGATAACCTGCTGCAAGCCTGTCTCTCCCTTGGGCTGGACGTCCCCTATTTTTGCTGGCACCCGGCGCTCGGTAGCGTCGGCGCCTGCCGCCAGTGTGCGGTGAAGCAGTATCAGAATGCCGACGACAAGCGCGGCCGCCTGGTCATGTCCTGCATGACCCCCTCCACCGATGGCACCTATATCTCCATCGAGGATGAAGAGGCGAAGGAGTTTCGCAAGACGGTGGTGGAGTGGCAGATGACCAACCACCCCCACGACTGCCCGGTGTGTGAAGAGGGTGGCGCCTGCCACCTGCAGGACATGACGGTGATGACCGGCCACAACAGCCGCCGCTACCGTTTCACCAAGCGCACCCACCAGAATCAGGATCTGGGCCCCTTCATCAACCACGAGATGAACCGCTGCATCGCCTGCTATCGCTGCGTGCGCTACTACAAGGATTACGCCGGTGGCGAGGATCTCGGGGTCTACGGCGCCCACGACAACGTCTACTTCGGCCGGGTCGAGGACGGCACCCTGGAGAGCGAGTTTTCCGGCAACCTGGTGGAGGTCTGCCCCACCGGCGTCTTCACCGACAAGACCCACTCCGAGCGCTACAACCGCAAGTGGGACATGCAGTTCGCCCCCAGCATCTGCCAGGGGTGCTCGGTCGGCTGCAACATCAGCCCGGGTGAGCGTTACGGCGAGCTGCGCCGCATCGAGAACCGCTTCCACGGGGCCCTGAACCACTACTTCCTGTGCGACCGCGGCCGCTTCGGCTACGGCCACGTCAATCTGACCGACCGCCCGCGCCAACCCCTGTTGCAGGATGGCAGTGACAAGCTGGCCATCACGGTGGACGGTGCTCTGAACCGGGCCGCCGATGCCCTGCGCACCGCCGCCGGCGTCATCGGCATCGGCTCGCCGCGGGCGTCGCTTGAGAGCAACTTCGCCCTGCGCGAACTGGTGGGAGCCGCCAACTTCTACAGCGGCGTCGAGCAGAGCGAATGGGAATGCCTGCAGAAGATGCTGCAGATCCTGCAGCACGGCGGTGTGCGCACTCCCAGCCTGCGCGACATGGAAGAGGCCGACGCCGTGCTGGTGCTCGGCGAAGATGTCACCCAGACCGCCGCCCGCATCGCCCTGGCCCTGCGTCAAGCAGTCAAGGGCAAGGGCCGTGAAATCGCCCGCAAGCTGAAGGTGGACCTGTGGCAGGTCGCCGCGGTGCAGACCCTGGCCCAGAACGAGCGCTACCCGCTGCTGATCACCAGTCTCGACACCACCCGACTGGACGATGTGGCGAGCGGCACCCTGCACGCCCCCCACGCGGATCAGGCGCGCCTCGGCTTCGCCATCGCCCATCTGCTCGATGGCAGCGCCCCTGCTCTGACCGATCTCGCCCCCGAGCAACAGGCCCTGGCCGCCAGCTGGGCCGCGCTGCTCGGCAACGCCAAAAAGCCGCTCATCATCGCCGGCGCCGGCGCCCGCAGCCAGGCGTTGCTCGAGGCAGCCAGCAACATCGCCCGCGCCCTCAAGGGCCGTGGCCAGGCCGTGGAGCTCGCCCTGGTCGCTCAAGAGACCAACAGCCTGGGGCTGGCCATGCTGGCCGGCAATGCCGCCCCGCTGGAGGCCGCCCTCGAGCGCATCGAAGGAGAAGAGAAGCTCGCTCTGGTGATGCTCGAGAACGATCTCTACCGCCGCGCACCGCGCAGCCGCGTCGATGCCGCCATCGACCGACTGCAACACCTGCTGGTGGTCGATCATCAGGACACCGGCACCGCCAAGAAGGCGAACCTGGTACTGCCTGCCGCCAGCTTCGCCGAGGGCGACGGTACCCTCATCAACATGGAAGGTCGCGCCCAGCGTTTCTTCCAGGTCTATGCCCCCGCCTTCTACGACGCCGACATCCAGGTGCGCGAGAGCTGGCGCTGGCTGGCCGCCCTGCAAGGGGCGCTGGATCGCAAACCGCTGCGCTGGAACACCTTCGACGATGTGAGCAGTGCCTGCGCCGCCAGCGCTCCGCTGCTGACCAGCATGCGCGAGGCCGCACCCAACGCCGGTCTGCGCATCCGCGGCATGAAGCTCGCCCGCGAGCCGCACCGCTACAGTGGCCGCACCTCCATGCTGGCGGATCAGAACGTGAGCGAGCCCAGAGTCGCCCAGGATCCCGACTCCCCCTTCAACTTCTCCATGGAAGGCTACGCCGGTGCCCGCCAGCCGCTGCAACAGGTGCCGTTCGCCTGGGCGCCGGGCTGGAACTCCCCGTCCGCCTGGAACAAGTTCCAGGACGAGGTGGGTGGCAACCTGCGCGCCGGGGATCCCGGTCGCCGTCTGTTGGAAGCAGGTGAGGAGAGCCTCGGCTGGTTCGACACCATTCCCGCCCCGTTCAGTGCCAAAGAGGCGCTGCAGGTGGTGAGCTATGACCAGCTGTTTGGCGGCGAAGAGCTCTCTGCCAGAAGCCCGGTCATCCAGGCCCGCATGAGCGAGCCCGTGCTGGTGCTGAACCCGGCCGACGCCAACCGTCTCTCCCTTAATGCCGGCAGCCAGGTCGCCTTCTCCTGGGGTGGCCACCACTGGCGGCTGACCCTGCGACTGAGCGAGCATCTGAGCGCCGGTCTGGTTGGCCTGCCGCTTGGTGTCAGCGGTCTGCCGACCGCCCTGCACCAGCAATATCTCGCCAACCTGCAGGAGGCCATCGCATGAGCGACTCTCTGATCGATCTGTTGCTGGAGATCGGCAAGGCATTGATCGTGCTGGTGGGGATCGTGGGGGCCGGCGCCTTCATGAGCTTCATCGAGCGCCGTCTGCTGGCGCTGTGGCAGGATCGTTACGGCCCCAACCGGGTAGGTCCCTTCGGCCTGCTGCAGCTGGCGGCCGACATGATCAAGATGTTCTTCAAGGAGGACTGGATCCCGCCGTTCGCCGATCGGCGGATCTTCGTGCTGGCCCCCATCATCGCCTTTACCGCCTTCATTCTGGCGTTTGCGGTGGTGCCGATCACCCCCACCTGGGGCGTGGCGGATCTCAACGTGGGGCTGCTCTACATCCTGGCTATCGCGGGGCTGGCGGTCTATGCCGTGCTGTTCGCCGGCTGGTCGAGCAACAACAAGTACTCCCTGCTCGGCAGCCTGCGCGCCTCGGCCCAGACCCTCTCCTATGAGGTGTTCCTCGGCCTCTCCTTGATGGGCATCGTCATCCAGACCGGCAGCTTCAACCTGCGAGATATCGTGGAAGCGCAAGCAGGATTGTGGAACATCATCCCCCAGTTCCTGGGCTTCATCACCTTCCTGTTTGCTGGCGTCGCCGTCACCCACCGCCATCCGTTTGACCAGCCGGAAGCCGAGCAGGAGCTCGCCGACGGTTATCACATCGAGTATGCGGGCATGAAGTGGGGTCTGTTCTTCGTGGGTGAGTACATCGGCATCGTGCTGATCTCTTCGCTCATCGTGACCCTGTTCTTCGGTGGCTGGCACGGCCTCTGGCTGCCGCCCTTCATCTGGTTTGCCCTGAAGACCGCCTGCTTCATGGTGTTCTTCATTCTGCTGCGGGCCTCTCTGCCCCGCCCGCGCTTTGACCAGGTGATGTCGTTTGGCTGGAAAGTCTGCCTGCCGCTGACCCTGCTCAACATGCTGGTCACCGGCGCCGTGGTGCTGATGAATGCGCAGTGAGGCCCCGATGGACAGAAAATTTGTGATGCCGTTTGGCTGGAACGTCTGCTTGCCCGCCGCCCTGCATCCCGCTCGGGATGCAGCCGCTACGGGCTGTGGTGCTGATGAATGTGCAGTGAGGCACGACTATGAAAATTATTAACATCATCAAGGGTGTCGGCACCCAGTTACGTAGCCTCGGCATGGTGTTCTCCCATGCCTGGCGCCCCCGCGAGACCCTCAACTACCCGGAGCAGGCCGTCTATGCGGCGCCTCGCTATCGCGGCCGCATCGTGCTGACTCGCGACCCGGACGGCGACGAGCGCTGCGTGGCCTGCAACCTGTGTGCGGTGGCCTGCCCGGTCGGCTGCATCTCGCTGCAAAAATCCGAGCGGGAAGATGGTCGCTGGTACCCGGAGTTCTTTCGCATCAACTTCTCCCGCTGCATCTTCTGCGGCCTGTGCGAAGAGGCCTGCCCCACCACCGCCATCCAGCTGACGCCGGATTTCGAGATGGGCGAGTACCGCCGCCAGGACCTGGTGTACGAGAAGGAGGATCTGCTGATAAGCGGCCCCGGCAAGTACCCGGACTACAACTTCTATCGCATGAGCGGGATGGCCATCGACGGCAAGCCGAAAGGGGATGCCGAGAACGAAGCCAAGCCCATCGATGTCAAGAGCCTGCTGCCCTGAGGAGTCAATCATGGAACTGGCATTCTATGCCGCGGCCCTGGTCGCCATTTACAGCACGCTGCGGGTGATCAGCACCAGCAATCCGATGCACGCGCTGCTCAATCTCATCATCTCCCTCATCGCCGTGGCCATGATCTTCTTCTGCCTGGGCGCCTCCTTCGCGGGTGCCCTGCAGGTGATCGTCTACGCGGGCGCCATCATGGTGCTGTTCGTGTTCGTGGTGATGATGCTGAACCTGGGCTCGGCCCAGGATCAGGAGAAGCACTGGCTCACTCCCACCACCTGGGTGGGCCCGGGCCTGCTTTCGCTCATCCTGCTCGGCTTTCTGGCCTACGGCATTCTCGGGGTCACCGGCGGTGAACTCGGTCTGACCGACGTCAGTGCCAAAGCGGTCGGCATCGCCCTGTTCGGCCCTTACGTGCTGGCGGTGGAGCTTGCCTCCATCCTGCTGCTGGCCGGTCTGGTCACCGCCTATCACCTTGGCCGCGAAGACAAGAGCGGCGAGGTACTCTCGGTGCCCCGCACCCCGGCCCGTCCATCACAAGAAGGAGGTCAGCAATGAATGGCATCCCCATGGAGCACGGACTGCTGCTCGCCGCCGTGCTCTTCTGCATCGGCCTGTGCGGCCTGCTGATCCGCCGCAACTTGCTGTTTATCCTCATGAGTATCGAGATCATGATGAACGCCTCGGCACTGGCATTCGTGGTGGCTGGCAGCCGCTGGGCCCAGGCTGATGGCCAGATCATGTACATACTGGTGATTTCTCTGGCGGCAGCGGAGGCCAGTATCGGCCTCGCCCTGTTACTGCTGCTCTATCGTCGTTACCACACCCTCAACGTGGACACTGTGAGCGAGATGCGCGGATGAGCCTCCTATACCTGACTTTTCTGTTTCCGCTGCTGGGATGGCTGGTGCTGGCCTTCTCCCTCGGTCGTTTCGGCGAGCGCACCTCGGCGCTCATCGGCGTCGGCAGCATAGGGTTGTCGGCCCTCACTACCCTGTGGGTCGGCATCGATTTTCTCAACACCATGCCGGCGGGCGGCGTCTATACCCAGACCCTGTGGCAGTGGATCTCGGTGGGCAGCTTCAGCCCCAGCTTCCGCCTGGCACTGGACGGTCTGTCGCTGACCATGCTGGGGGTGGTGACCGGGGTGGGCTTCTTCATCCACCTGTTCGCCTCCTGGTACATGCGTGGGGAAGAGGGTTATTCGCGCTTCTTCACCTACACCAACCTCTTCATCGCCAGCATGCTGTTCCTGGTGCTGGCCGATGACCTGCTGTTCGTCTATCTGGGCTGGGAAGGGGTGGGGCTGTGCAGCTACCTGCTGATCGGCTTCTACTACAAGGATCGCAACAACGGCGCCGCCGCCCTCAAGGCGTTCGTGGTGACCCGGGTCGGCGATGTCTTCCTCGCCATCGGCCTGTTCATCCTCTATCGCGAGCTCGGCACCCTCAACATCCACGAGCTGCTGGTGCGTGCCCCCACCCTGTTTGCCGAAGGCTCCCCCGCCCTGTCGCTGGCCTGCCTGATGCTGCTCGGCGGCGCCGTCGGCAAATCGGCCCAGCTGCCGCTGCAGACCTGGCTGGCGGATGCCATGGCGGGCCCGACCCCGGTCTCGGCACTGATCCACGCGGCCACCATGGTGACCGCCGGTGTCTATCTCATCGCCCGCACCCACGGTCTGTTCCTGCTAGCCCCCGAGATCCTGCATCTGGTGGCGCTGGTCGGGGCCATTACCCTGGTGCTGGCGGGCTTTGCGGCCCTGGTGCAAACCGACATCAAGCGGATCCTGGCCTACTCCACCATGAGCCAGATCGGCTACATGTTCCTGGCCCTCGGCGTTGGTGCCTGGGAAGGGGCCATCTTCCACCTGATGACCCACGCCTTCTTCAAGGCGCTGTTGTTCCTCTCCGCCGGTGCCGTGATCGTCGCCACCCACCACGAGCAGAACATCTTCAAGATGGGGGGCTTGCGCAAGAGCCTGCCGCTGGTCTATGCCTGCTTCCTGGTAGGGGGCTCGGCCTTGGCCGCGCTGCCGCTGGTGACCGCCGGTTTCTACAGTAAAGACGCCATCCTGTGGCAGGTGCAGGCCAGCGGCCAGAGCGCCCTGCTGTGGGCTGGCCTTGGCGGTGCCTTCCTCACCTCCCTCTACACCTTCCGCCTCATTTTCATCGCCTTCCACGGCGAGGCGAAGACCGAGGCTCACGCCGGTCACGGTCTGGCCCACCAGCTGCCGCTGCTGGTGCTGCTGGTGCTCTCCACCGGCATCGGCGCCCTGATCGTGCCGCCGCTGGCGGGGGTACTGCCGGCGGGTCCGGGGGATCACATCGAAGAGGGGCGCCACGCGTTGGAGATCACCTCCGCCGTCATCGCCATCGCCGGTATCGCCCTAGCTGCCTTCCTGTTCCTGGGTGAGCGCCGCCTGGCCAGCAGCATAGCCAACAGCGCGCCGGGCAAGTTGCTCAGCACTCTCTGGTTCAATGCCTGGGGCTTTGACTGGCTTTACGATCAGCTGTGGGTCAAACCGTATCTGCTGGCGACCCGCCTGCTCGGCAAGGATCCGCTGGACTGGATGATGAACCTGCCGGCCTGGCTGGCCCAGAGCGGCCACCAGCTGCTGGCCTGGACCGTTTCCGGCAAGTTGCGCTGGTATGCAGCCTCCATGGGGATGGGCGCCGCCCTGATCCTGGCCCTGCTGCTGCTCGGCTGATCCCGTGATGCAGCCCCTGAACTCGCAGCAAGCCCACGGGCCTGCACAGTGACTAGAACATAGACGAGAGCTGATATCGTGACCTTACTCTGGATCTTGTTAATACCCTTCATCGGCGGTCTGCTCTGTTGGCAGACCGAGCGATTCGGCGAGTACTTCGTACGCTGGGTCGCCCTGCTGTCGATGAGCGCCTGCCTGCTGCTCTCCTGCGCCATCTGGTGGAGCGGTGACTTCACCCTGGCAGCCCAGGGCGGCGTACCCGTCTGGGCCGCCGAACTGCAACTGCCCTGGATCCCCCGCTTTGGCATCTCACTGCACCTGGCGGTGGATGGCTTGTCGCTGCTGATGGTGATCCTCACCTGCTTCATCGGCGTGCTGGCCATCCTCTGTTCCTGGAAGGAAATCGTGCAGCGCATCGGCTTCTTCCACCTCAACCTGTTGTGGATCCTGGGTGGCGTACTCGGCGTCTTCATGGCGCTGGACCTGTTCCTGTTCTTCTTCTTCTGGGAGATGATGCTGGTGCCCATGTACTTCCTGATTGCGCTGTGGGGCCACTCGGTCACCGACGGCAAATCCCGGATCAACGCCGCCACCAAGTTCTTCATCTACACCCAGGTCAGCGGCCTCATCATGCTGGTCGCCATCCTGGGCCTGGTGCTGACTCACCATGCCGCCACCGGCGTGTTTACCTTCAACTATCAGGACTTGTTGAACACCCCCATGAGCGAGGGTGTGCAGTGGCTGCTGATGCTGGGCTTCTTCATCGCCTTCGCGGTCAAGATGCCGCTGGTGCCGCTGCACGGCTGGCTGCCGGATGCCCACAGCCAGGCGCCGACCGCGGGTTCCGTGGACTTGGCAGGGATCCTGCTCAAAACCGCCGCCTACGGCCTGCTGCGCTTCGCCTTGCCGCTGTTCCCCGAGGCATCCGCCGAATTTGCCCCCTACGCCATGGTGCTGGGCCTCATCGGCATCGTCTACGGCGCCATCGTGGCGTTCGCCCAGACCGACATCAAGCGGCTGGTGGCCTACACCAGCATCTCCCACATGGGCTTCGTGATGATCGCCATCTATTCGGGCAGCGAGCTGGCCCTGCAGGGTGCCGTGGTACAGATGATCGCCCACGGTCTCTCCGCCGCCGGCCTCTTCATCCTGTGCGGTCAGCTCTACGAGCGTCTGCACACCCGAGACCTGCGCCTGATGGGCGGGCTGTGGGGTCGTCTGCGCTACCTGCCCGGCGTGATGCTGTTCTTCTCGGTCGCCTCTCTGGGGATGCCGGGCACCGGCAACTTCGTCGGCGAGTTCCTGATCCTCATCGGCAGCTTCCAGGTTGCCCCCGTGCTCACCATCATCGCCACCTTCGGGCTGGTACTGGCCTCGGTCTACTCCCTCATCATGCTGCAGCGCGCCTGCTTCGGTACCCCCAAGGACGAGAGCGTCCTCAAGGGGCTCGACAGCCGCGAGCTGGTGATGATGATGACCATCGCCGGTCTTTTGGTGCTGCTCGGTGTCTATCCCCAACCTGTGCTCGACACCGCGGGCAACAGCCTGCTGAGCGTGCTGCACTGGTACGCTCTGCCCTTCGCAGGAGCATTGCAATGAGAGTGACCGCTGTTAAACCGCTGGCCCTGTTGCCTTCCTTGTCCCTTACAGGAGCACTGCAATGACCTTCACCGCTTCGCAACTGCTGGCCCTGCTGCCCCTGTTGCTGACAACCGGGGCCATGGTGGCCCTGATGCTGGCCATCGCCTGGAAACGGTGCGATGACACCGCCTTCGTGGTCACCATCGCCGGTCTCAACCTGGCGCTCTTCTCCCTGCCCATCGTGATGGCGCAAGGCGATCAGGGGGTCACCCCGCTGCTGCAGATCGATGGCTACGCCGTCTTCTACATGGGCCTGGTGCTCATCGGCGCCCTGGCGACCTGTACCTTCGGCCGCTCCTGGCTCAAGGGCTATCCGGACAACCGGGAAGAGTTCTACCTGCTGCTGCTGATCGCCACCGCCGGTGGCCTGGTGCTGGCCGGCTCCCGTCACCTCGCCTCCCTGTTCATCGGGATCGAGATGCTGACCCTGCCGATGTTCGGTCTGGTGGGCTACGCCTATCGCGAGCGCCACTCGCTGGAGGCCAGCATCAAGTACATGGTGCTCTCCGCCGCCGCCACCGCCTTCCTGCTGTTCGGCATGGCGCTGCTCTATGCCCAGGCAGGGAGCCTCAGCTTCAGCGATCTGGGGCTGACCCTGGCCACCACCCCGGCCCACCACCCGCTGCTGATGGGCGGTCTGGGTCTGATGCTGGTCGGCTTTGCCTTCAAGCTCTCCCTGGCACCGTTCCACCTCTGGACCCCGGACGTGTACGAAGGGGCGCCGGCCCCGGTGGCCACCTTCCTCGCCACCGTCAGCAAGATCGCGGTGTTCTGCGTGCTGCTGCGTTTCTACCTGGCGGTGCCCGCCGCCGCGGATCCCATGATCCACTGGCTGCTGGCCGCCATGGCGGTGGTCTCCATCGTCATCGGCAACCTGCTGGCCCTGCTGCAGACCAACATCAAGCGGATGATGGGTTACTCCTCCATCTCCCACTTCGGCTACCTGCTGGCGGTGATCGTGGCGAGCCGTCTCGGCCAGATGCCGGTGGAAGCGGCCGGCGTCTATCTGCTGATGTATCTGTTCACCAGCTTGGGGGCCTTCGGCGTCATCAGCATGATGTCCAGCCCCTATCGCGGCAAGGATGCGGACTCCCTGCACAGCTACCGCGGCCTGTTCTGGCGTCGCCCCTACCTGACCGCCGTGCTGACCGTGATGATGCTCTCGCTGGCCGGTATCCCCATGACGCTCGGCTTCATCGGCAAGTTCTACCTGATCGGGGTGACCGTCGATGCCAAGCTGTGGTGGCTCTCCGGCGCCATCGTGCTCGGCAGTGCACTGGGTCTCTATTACTACCTGCGGGTCATGGTCACCCTCTACCTGCGCGAGCCCGGCATGCAGCTGCGCGACGCCAAGGGGGACTGGGCCATCACCTCCGGTGGTCTGGTGGTGCTGCTCTCCGCCGCACTGGTGGTGGCACTGGGTCTCTATCCCCAGCCGGTCATCAGCCTGGTGCAGGGCTTCCAGAACGTGGTGCTGCGCTGATTTCACGCCACCCAAAAAAACCGGCCCAAGTGGCCGGTTTTTTTATCTGCCCAGAGCGGGATGTCCGCTCAGCTGTCTCAAATTTATCTGCCTTTATAACGGCTTATAAGCGCTTATCGGACACGACCGGGTATCCACCTCGCCCGCCTTGCTGATATATTGGCCATTGGCAGGAAAGGAGTTCCGAGGGATGATGCAGCCCGCTTTTCTTTCATTCGATACGCAGCCACTGGCCGATGCACTGCAGCCCTATCGCGGGGAGCGGCTCGATCTCTTGCTGGCCGAGCAGGATGCCGGGCACGTGGCCGAGTTGCAGCAGCAGTGCCGGCGGCTCGATATTCGGCTCAGCGGCGCACTCTTTCCCCGCCTCATCAGCCGCCACGGCTTTCATGAGCACGGTGCCTGGCTGCTGCCGCGCCCGGCTTCCCACGCCCCCCTGCTCATCCCGCTCGATCCCGCCGCCAGCACAGACCTGCAAGTCAGCACCCTTTGCGATGCGCTGCTCCCCCAGCTTGCGCAGTGGCCAGAAGCCGCAGGCGTACCGACCCTCTTTCTGACCTTTGATGCCATGATCCCCAACATCGCCTCCCTCCTCGAGGGGATCTATCTGCATCTCGCGGACAGGGTCAATTATGCCGGCGTCAATGCCGGCAGCGGCCAGTTCCGCCCCATGCCCTGCCTGTTCGACAACCACAGATTGCTGGCGCAGGCGGTCTGCTGCACCCTGCTGCCCCACCACAGCTACCCGCTGCTCGAGCACGGCTATCAGCTCACCGCCCAGCCCATGCTGGCCACCAGCAGCGAGGGCAACAAGATTGCCTTCATCGACTGGGAGCCGGCCTTCAGTCGCTACCAGTCCCTGGTCCAGCAACAGTTCCAACAGCGCCTGACGCCGGATCAGTTCTACCAGTACGGTGTCCACCTGCCGCTCGGGCTGCTGCGGGCCAACGGCGACGTCATCGTGCGCATCCCGGTCGCCGTCACCGACGAGGGGGCTCTGCTCTGCGTCGGGGAGGTGCCGGATCACAGCATCCTCACCCTGCTCAAGGCGCCGCAGAGCCCGACCGCCCACGCCATCGAGCTGGCCGAAAAGCTGAGCCGGCACGGCGCCCCCGAGCGCCTCGAGATCTACTACTGCGCCGGCCGTCAGCAGCACTTCGGCGAGCAGAGCACGCTGGAGCTGAAGACCCTCTTCAGCCACAGCGGTGCCCACGAGCTGGTGGGCGCCCTCTCCCTTGGCGAGATCGGCAGCCTGCGACCAGGGGAGTATCCGCTGTTTCACAACGGAGCCATTCTCTGCAACGGGGAGGGACGGCGATGAACAACGACCACGCCATGGCCATCGTCTGCGATCTTGCCCTCTGCATCGGTCGCGAGGTCACTCTGGACGCCCTGTTGACCAAGGTGCTGCAGCGTTTTCTGTTTCACTGTGCCTGCCCGGTCGGGCTGGTGCTGCAGCAGTTGCCACAGGGTGAGTACAAGATCATCAAGGCGATTGGGGATGAGCAGCTGGTCAGCCATCAGGGGGAGCCGCTCGCGCTGCCCCACTGGGTCGGCGACGGCGAGCAGTGCATCCTGCACGCCCCGCTGCCGCTGCCCGCTGCACGCCCCTACCCCTTTGCCTACCGGCTGCGGATCGAGGGGGGTTACCTGATGCTGCTGCTCTCCCCCAATGCGGAGCAGCAGGGGGAGCGGCTCTGTCACCTGTTCAGCCCCATCCTCGGCAACCTGGCCCGCGCCATCCAGCTGTGCCGGGACAGCGAGCAGCTGGCGCTGCGCCAGCAGGCGGAGCTGGTCGACATGCAGCGCTTCAACGAATCCCTGCTCAAGGCAATTCCCATTCCGGTGTTTTACAAGGATGTCGAGGGGCGTTTCATCAGCTGCAACCCGACCTTCACCCAGATCACCGGCATCAGCAAGGCCGAGCTGCAGGGCAAGCGGGTGGACGAGCTCCTGCCCCCGGAGATGGCCGACGAATACACCCAGCGCGACCTGGAAGTGCTGCGCAGCAGGCAGCCGCAATATTTCGAGCACACCCTGTTTGACCGGGAGGGCCGCCGCTATCAGGTGCTCAACTTCAAGGATCTCTTCTACGACCATCAGGGCGAGGTGGCCGGCATCATAGGCGCGCTGGTCGACATCACCCACATCAAGGAGAGCGAGCAGCAGCAACGTACCCTGCTGTTCCAGACCATAGCGGCGCTCTCCTCCGCCATCGCCCACAAGGATCCCAGCACCGCGGGCCACGAGCGGCGCGTGCACGATCTGGCGCTGGCCATCGGCCAGCATCTGCAACTCGCGCAGGATCGGCTGGATGGACTGGGCCTCGCCGCCATGGTGCACAACATCGGCCTGCTGCAGATCCCGGCGGAGATCCTCACCCGCCCCCGCGAATTGCGGGAGGTGGAGTTCGAGCTCATCAAGCTGCACCCGCAGGCGGGCTGTGAAATTCTGCAGCAGATAGACTTCCCCTGGCCCATCGCCACCATAGTGCAGCAGCACCATGAGAACATGGACGGCAGTGGCTATCCGCAGGGATTGCAGGGGGATGCTATCTGCCTGGAGGCGCGCATCATCCGGGTGGCCGACTCCCTGGCGGCCATGACGGCCCACCGTCCGTTTCGGCGGGCCCTCTCCTTCACCGATGCCTTCGCCGAGCTGACCCGCTATGCCGGTGTCCACTACGACGAACAGGTGGTCAGCGCCTGCTTCGCCGTCTGGCAGGCGGGCTACCGCTTCGCCCCCCTTTGACCGAGGCTGGATGACGATGAGTTCAAGACCCGCACCGCCCTTTACCCCGCTGTCCACGGCCGCCCTGCTTGGTCAGGTGATGGATCAGCTGCCCTACCGGGTGCTGCTCAAGGATACCCGCTCCCTCTTCATCGCCTGCAACCGGCTGCTGGCAGACGATCTCGCTCTCAGCCCGGCCGAACTGGTCGGCAAGTGCGATGCCGACTTCTTCCCGGCCGAGCTGGCCCAGCGCTATCGGGACGACGATCTCAGGGTCATGGCCAGCGGCACCACCCAGCGCCACGAGGAGCCTTATCTCAAGGGAGGCGAGGCCCGCTGGCTCAGCACCACCAAGTTTCCCCTGTTCGACGAGCTGGGTCAGGTGGTCGGCGTCGGGGTCTTCTTCGATGACATCACCGAGAAGAAGCAGCAGCAGGAGCGGCTGCAACAGTACACCTGGACCCTGGAGGCCATCGGCCGTGCCCATCACGCCATGCTCAGGCCGGACGACGAGCAGACGCTGCTGCAGGAGATCTGCGACGCCATCACCTTCGATGGCCGTTTCCCCCTCGTCACCGTGCTGCAGGAAAAACCTGACCAGCACACCCTGCAGGTGCTGGCGCAGGCGGGCAACGCAACCTGGTTTGCCAGCGACGAGTGGCTGACCCGGGATCCCGCCCTGCACCAGGCCATCAGCACAGAGATGCCGTGCAACGAGGCGCTCCCCTGCGAGCTGGTACATCATTCGGCCACCCTGCGCGCCCGCCTGCTGCTGCCGCTGCAGTGGCACACCGGCGGGCGCGGCGGCCTGCTCATTCACAGCGAGCAGGCCCGCCCCTTCACCGACGAGGAGGTGCACCTATTCAGCCAGCTGGCGGACTACCTTGCCTATGGCCTGCAGGCCCGCAGCACCCAGCAGGCCTACCTCACCGCCCAGCGCGACAAGGTGCTGCATGCCCGTCAGCTGGAGCTGGCGCTGGAAGATGCCCTCGGTGCCATTGCCGCCGTGCTGGAGCAGCGCGATCCCTACACCGCCGGCCACCAGAAGCACGTCGCCACCCTGGCGCTGGCCATCGGTCGCGAGCTGAAGCTGGACGACAAGCGATTGCGAGGGCTCTATCTGGGGGCCATGGTGCACGACATCGGCAAGATCCAGGTACCGGTCGACATCCTCACCAAGCCGGGGCGGCTGACCCCGCAGGAGTTCAACCTGGTCAAGGAGCACCCGGGCGCCGGTTATCAGGTGCTCAAGGACATCGCCCTGCCCTGGCCCATCGCCCAGATGATCCACCAGCACCACGAGTACATCGACGGCTCCGGCTACCCTGCCGGGCTCAAGGGCGAGCAGATCCTGCTGGAGGCCCGCATCCTCACGGTGGCCGACATAGTGGAGTCCATGTCCTCCGACCGCCCCTACCGCGCCGCCCTCGGCATTCCCCAGGCCAGGGCCCATATCATCCAGCTGCGCGGCACCCGACTGGATGAAGCCGTCGTGGACGCCTGCCTGCGCATTCTCGATCGCGGTGACTTCATCCCCCACGAACTGGGTCACGGCCGCCCCTAGCGGGAAGGTCGCCATAAAAAACCGGCCACAAGGGCCGGTTTTTGTTTGCGTCGCAGACTTAGCCCAGACGAACCCGGGCATTGCGGAACATCCGCATCCAGGCGCCATCCTCGCCCCAGTTGTCCGGGCGCCAGGAGTTGGCCACGGTGCGGAACACCCGCTCCGGATGCGGCATCATGATGGTGGCGCGTCCGTCGGTGGTGGTCACGGCGGTGATACCGTTCGGCGAGCCGTTCGGGTTGGCAGGATACTGCTCGGTCACCTGACCACGGTTGTCCACGAAACGCAGCCCCACCAGGCCGCTGGCTTGCAACGACGCCAGGTGGGCGGCATCGCGCACCTCTACCCGCCCTTCCCCGTGGGAGACGGCGATCGGCATCATGGAGCCTGCCATGCCGGCGAAGAAGGCGGACGGGGAGTCCTGCACTTCCACCAGGCTGAAGCGGGCCTCGAAGCGCTCGGAGCGGTTGCGCACGAAGCGCGGCCACAGATCGGCGCCCGGGATCAGCTCGCGCAGGTTGGACATCATCTGGCAGCCGTTGCACACCCCCAGAGAGAGCGTATCGCCGCGCTCGAAGAAGCGCTGGAACTGCTCGCGGGCCCCCTCGTTGAACAGGATGGACTTGGCCCAGCCTTCGCCCGCCCCCAGCACGTCGCCGTAGGAGAAGCCGCCACAGGCCACCAGGGTCTGGAACTGCTCCAGCTTGATACGGCCTTCGAGGATGTCGCTCATATGCACGTCGACGGCGGTGAAGCCGGCACGGTCAAACGCCGCCGCCATCTCCACGTGGGAGTTGACCCCCTGCTCGCGCAGCACCGCCAGACGGGGAGAGACCCCGCGGGCAATGTAGGGTGCCGCCACGTCCTCGGCCGGGTTGTAGCTGAGCCTGGCCTGCAGACCCGGATCGGCTGCGTCCTGACGGGCGGCATGCTCCTGATCCGCGCACTCGGGGTTGTCGCGCAGGCGCTGCATCTGCCAGCTGGTCTCGCCCCAGATGGTGCGCAGGGCAGTGCGGCTGGCGCGATAGACCTCCTGACCGGCCCGCTGCAGGGTGATGAGATCCCCCTCGCGCACCGTGCCGAGCACGTGGGAGCAGGCCGCCAGACCGTGACCGGCCAGCAGGGTCATCACCGCCTCCTTGTCCTCACGACGCACCTGGATGACGGCGCCCAGCTCTTCGTTGAACAGCGCAGGCAGCAGGTCGCCGCCGATGCGATCCAGTTGCAGGTCGAGGCCACAGTGACCGGCGAAGGCCATCTCCACCAGGGTGACGAAGAGGCCGCCGTCGGAGCGGTCGTGATAGGCGATCAGCTTGCGATCGGCCACCAGCGCCTGAATGGCGTTGAAGAAGCCCTTGAGCTGAACCGGGTTGTCCAGATCCGGCGCCTTGTCACCCAGCTGGCGATAGACCTGGGCCAGGGCGGAGGCGCCGAGGCGCTGCTTGCCGTTGCCAAGGTCGATGAGGATCAGGTCGGTTTCACCAAGATCGCTGCGCAGTTGCGGGGTCACGGTGTTGCGCACGTCCTCCACCCGGGCAAAGGCGGAGATGAGCAGGGAGAGCGGTGAGGTGACGCTTTGCTCCTTGCCATCCTGCTGCCAGCGAGTCTTCATGGACATGGAGTCCTTGCCCACCGGAATGGTGATGCCAAGGGCCGGGCAGAGCTCCTCGCCCACCGCCTTGACCGCCTCGTAGAGACCGGCATCTTCCCCCGGGTGACCGGCTGCGGCCATCCAGTTGGCGGAGAGCTTGACCCGCTTGAGCGACCCGATGTGGGCCGGCGCCAGGTTGGTCAGGGCCTCGGCCACCGCCATACGGGCGGAAGCGGCGTGGGAGAGCAGCGCCACCGGGGTGCGCTCGCCCATGGACATGGCTTCACCGTGGTAGCTGTCGTAGGTGGCGGCGGTGACGGCGCAGTCGGCCACCGGGATCTGCCAGGGGCCGACCATCTGGTCGCGGTTGACCAGACCGGTCACGCTGCGATCGCCGATGGTGATGAGGAAGGATTTCTCCGCCACGGTGGGCAGACGCAATACCCGCTCGGCGGCGTCGCCGAGGGTGATGCCATCCAGTTGCAGTGCCTTGCCCTGGGCGGGCAGGCTCGCTACGTCGCGGTGCATCTTGGGGGTCTTGCCCAGCAGCACGTCCAGCGGCAGATCGATGGGGTGATTGTCAAAGTGCTGGTCGGAGAGGGTCAGGTGTTTCTCTTCGGTGGCGCTGCCGATGACGGCATAGGGTGCACGCTCACGCTCGCACAGCGCCTTGAACAGCGGCAGCTTCTCTTTGGCCACCGCCAGTACGTAACGCTCCTGGGATTCGTTGCACCAGATCTCCAGCGGGCTCATGCCCGGCTCGTCGTTCGGAATGGCGCGCAGGTCGAAACGACCACCGCGATCGCCGTCGCTCACCAGCTCCGGCATGGCGTTGGAGAGGCCACCGGCCCCCACGTCGTGAATGAAGACGATGGGGTTGTCGTCCCCCAGCTGCCAGCAGCGATCGATCACCTCCTGGCAGCGGCGCTCCATCTCGGGGTTGTCACGCTGCACCGAGGCAAAGTCGAGATCTTCCGCCGACTGACCGGAGGCCATGGAGGATGCAGCGCCGCCGCCCAGACCGATGTTCATGGCCGGGCCACCCAACACGATAAGGGCCGCCCCGACCGGGATCTCCCCTTTCTGGACGTGTTCGCTGCGGATGTTGCCGATGCCGCCCGCCAGCATGATGGGTTTGTGGTAGCCACGCACCTCGACGCCGTTGTGGCTCGGCACCTCCTCTTCGAAGGTACGGAAGTAACCGAGAATGGCCGGACGGCCGAACTCGTTGTTGAAGGCGGCGCCGCCAAGCGGCCCCTCCTGCATGATGTCAAAGGCGCTGACGATGCGGCTCGGCTTGCCGAAATCCTGCTCCCAGGGCTGTTCGAAACCGGGGATGCGCAGGTTGGAGACGGAGAAGCCCACCAGGCCCGCCTTGGGCTTGGCGCCACGGCCTGTCGCACCCTCGTCGCGGATTTCGCCGCCGGAGCCGGTAGCGGCGCCCGGGAAGGGGGAGATGGCGGTCGGGTGGTTGTGGGTCTCCACCTTCATCAGGATGTCGACCTGCTCTTGGTGGTACTGGTATTCGCCGTTGGCGGGGCTCGGGAAGAAGCGGCCACCCTGGCTCCCTTCCATCACGGCGGCGTTGTCTTTATAGGCAGACAGGACATGATCCGGCGTCTGCTCGAAGGTGTTCTTGATCATCTTGAACAGCGACTTGGGCTGCTGCTCACCGTCGATGGTCCAGTCGGCGTTGAAGATCTTGTGGCGGCAGTGCTCGGAGTTTGCCTGGGCAAACATGTAGAGCTCGATGTCGTTGGGATTGCGACCCAGCCGGGTGAAGTTCTCCACCAGATAGTCGATTTCGTCGTCGGCCAGCGCCAGACCCAGTGCCACGTTGGCCTCGGCCAGGGCGGCGCGGCCACCGGCCAGCACATCCACCTGGGTGAAGGGGCGCGGCTCCTGATGGGCAAACAGGGCGGCGGCCTCGTTCATCTCGCCAAACACCGTCTCCATCATGCGGTCGTGCAGCACGGCGGCCACGTCGGCGCGCTGGGCGGCGCTCAGCTCACCCTTGGCCTGCACGTAGTAGGCGATGCCGCGCTCGAGCCGCTTGACCTGGGTCAGGCCGCAGTTGTGGGCGATGTCGGTTGCTTTGGAAGACCAGGGGGAGATAGTGCCGGGGCGGGGGGTAACGAGAAACAGCTGACCGCTGGGGGTGTGTTCGGGGATTGTCGGGCCGTAGCGCAGGAGCTGGCCCAAGGTCGCTCGCTCCGGGGGCGACAGCGGGCTCGAGAGCTCGGCGAAGTGCACATATTCGGCATAGACATCCTCTATCTCTACTCCTCTCTCCTGTTTCATCTGCGCGAAGCGTTGCAGCAGTTTTTGGACACGAAACTCAGACAGTGCGGGGGCACCACGCAAGATATCCATATGACCTTTCTCACCAAGTGTTGAAGTGGGGGGGAATTGAGACGCGCGTATTATAGGGATCAGGCCGACGGCGGACAAACGTTTTTCTTGTTTTGCCAAGTGTGACTCGGTCCACACTCTCTGGTATAAAGGTGCCTCTTTTTTGACAAATGCCGATTTTTTCAACAAGGGTACTCACCTACTTGCGCTGCATTTTTCGACTGTTTATCGGGCTGATGTTGCTGCTGACCCTGGTCGGTTGCGACTTCTACACCCCCTCCAGCCAGCTGGAGCAGATCCGCCAGCGGGGCGAGATCCGGGTTGGCACCATCTACGGCCCCACCTCTTATTACCAGCGTGACGACACCGCCCAGGGGTTCGATTACGAGCTGGCGAGAAGCTATGCCGACTGGCTGGGGGTCAAGCTGACCATAGTGCCTGTCTACTCCACCGCCGAGCTGGTGGATCTGCTCAAGAAGGGCAAGCTCGATCTGGCCGCGGCCGCCATCGTCATCACCCCGGAGCGGCGCCAGCTGTTTCGCTTCGGCCCCGGCTTCTACCAGGTCTCGCCCAAGCTGGTCTATCGCAACGGCTCCCCCAAGCCCAAGGACATCGGCGATCTCAAGGGCAACATAGTGGTGCCTGCCGGCTCCACCGGGGAGGATCTGCTCAAGGAGCTGGCCAAGCAGCACCCCAACCTCAAGTGGAGCACCAACCGGGATGCCGACGTGGAGGAGCTGCTCAAACAGGTGGCCGACGGCAAGATTGACTACACGGTGGTGCAGGATACCGTGCTGGCCCGTACCCAGCGCTACTACCCCGAGCTCACCGAGGGGATGACGCTCGCCAAGAACCAGACCGTGGCCTGGGCCATGACCAAGCTGCCGGACGACAGCCTCTACGCCAGCATCATCGACTTCTTCGGCCAGCGCTTCATGGATGGCGCCATCGCCAAGCTCGACGAGAAGTACTTCGGCCACGTGCAGAATTTCGACTTCGTCGACACCCGCACCTTCCTGCAGCGGGCCAAGAGTCTGCTGCCCAAGTACCAGGATCTGTTCAAGACCCACGCCAAGCTGGTGGACTGGCGCCTGCTGGCCGCCATCAGCTATCAGGAGTCCCACTGGGATCCGGAGGCCCGTTCCTACACAGGGGTGCGTGGCATGATGATGCTGACCGAGCCCACCGCCAAGGCGATGGGGGTCAACAACCGGCTGCACCCGGAGGAGAGCATCAAGGGGGGCGCCCGTTATCTCGAGCAGATGATGGCAAAGGTGCCCGCCTCGGTGCCCGATGACGAGAAGGTGTGGTTTGCCCTCACCGCCTACAACATCGGCTACGGCCACATGATGGATGCCCGCCGCCTGACCAAGGAGCTCGGCAAGAACCCGGACGCCTGGAGCGACGTGAAAGAGGTACTGCCGCTGCTGCAGCAGTCGCGCTGGCATCGCAAGGTGCGCTACGGCTATGCCCGTGGCGGCGAGGCGCGCAACTACGTCAACAACGTGCGCCAGTACTACCAGAGCCTGCTCTGGCTCGACAACGAGCAGCAGAAAGCCCATCGCCGCGAAGAGCTGGATGAGGATGACAGCAGCGAGCCGACCAGCGCCGAACGTCCCACCGTCATTGCCGAAGTGGTCAAGCAGATCACCCTGCGCTGATCCCTGTTGACAGGTTTGTTTTTCGGGTGGTTTCTCTGTTACCATCCGACCACACCGGAGCCTATCCGAATCTGTTTTTATCGCGCCATTTCATCCACTTGCACTCGGATGACAGCACGTTCAGATAGGCTCCCATCATCACCCAAGGCCGGGATGGCCACCCCATGGGAGGAGACCAAGATGCGAGCTCGCAGAAGAACGACACTGGTCAAGAAGACAAGGTGCGGCTGGAGCCCCAGACGCAAGCTCAAGCTCAACGAGATCAAACGCAAGATATGGCGCCGAAACCGCTCCTTCACCTTGCTGATAGCAGAGCACACAGCATAAACCCGGCATTAGCCGGGTTTTTTATTGCCTCAATTTTCCGTCAGCGGGCTCACCTCGAAGAGCACTGCCCGCTTCGACACCAGGCTGTTGCAGTGGTTGCAGAAGTAATCCACCGCGCCGCAGGCCTTGAGCCGCTCCAGCTCCTGCCGGCAGGTCGGGCAGAGCGCCCGGATCTGGTAACGGGCCTGGCACTGACCACAGGTGGTCTCACGGCTGCGGCTGTCCAGCTCGCCCTGGCAGGCAGGGCAGACAAGTTGACTCATGGTTGGCTCCTTGCAAAGTGAATGTGCACTGGGCGGCCCCACTGCACATTCCCCTCCCCTTCAATAGACCACTAGAAAAACGGCTGCCGGTGAGGGCAGCCGCTGGACCTTATTTCTTGGCTTTGGCCTTGAGCAGGCGCTTGCGCTGGCGCTCCTGGCTCAGGGTCAGGGTGTTCTTCTTGCCCTCGAACGGGTTGACCGACTCCTGGAACTCGACTCGAACCGGCGTCCCCATGATTTTCAACGACTTGCGGAAGTAGTTGATGAGGTAGCGCTTGTAGGAGTCCGGCAGGTCGTTGAGCTGGTTGCCGTGGATCACGATGCGCGGCGGGTTGTAGCCACCGGCGTGGGCGTACTTCAGCTTGACCCGGCGACCGTTCACCATGGGCGGCTGGTGGTCTTCCTGCGCCATCTGCATGATGCGGGTCAGCATGGCGGTGCTGGTACGGCGGGTGGCGGACTGGTAGGCCTCCTGGATGGATTCGAACAGGTGGCCGACGCCGCTGCCGTGCAGGGCGGAGATGAAGTGCACGCGGGCGAAGTCGATGAAGCCCAGACGACGATCGAGCTCGTTCTTGACGTCCTCTTTCACCTTCTGATCCAGACCGTCCCACTTGTTCACTACCAGCACCACGGAGCGGCCGGTGTTGAGCACGAAACCGAGGATGCTGAGATCCTGATCGGTGATGGTCTCCTGGGCGTCGATCACCAGCAGGCAGACGTTGGCATCTTCAATCGCCTTGAGGGTCTTGATGACGGAGAACTTCTCCACCGTCTCGTGCACCTTGCCGCGACGACGCACGCCGGCGGTGTCGATGATGACGTACTTCTGCTCGTCGCGCTCCATCGGGATGTAGACGGAGTCGCGGGTGGTGCCCGGCATGTCATAGACGATGACCCGATCTTCACCCAGCATGCGGTTGGTCAGGGTCGACTTGCCAACGTTGGGACGACCGACGATGGCGAACTTGATGGGCAAGTCGGCGAACGGGGTCTCCTTGGTGTCTTCCTTGGTGTCGAGTTCACCGGCGGCCACCATGCGCAGCAGGGCCTCTTCGTCGAAGTCTTCCTCTTCTTCATCCAGCTCGTCTTCTTCGCCGGCGGCTTCGACCAGGGTCTCCAGATGGGGGGCCAGCGCCAGCTCGAGCAAGCTCAGTACGCCACGACCGTGGGCGGCCGCCATCTGGTAGACCTCGCCCAGGGCCAGACCGTAGAACTCGGAGACGGCGGAGTCACCGTCGATGCCGTCGGTCTTGTTGGCCACCAGAAACACCTTCTTGTGGGTCTTGCGCAGGTGCTCGGCGATGGCCTGATCCGCCGCGGTCAGACCGGCACGGGCATCCACCATGAACAGCACCACATCGGCCTCTTCGATGGCCAGCAGGGACTGCTCGGCCATCTTCAGCTCGATCCCCTCTTCGGTGCCGTCGATACCACCGGTATCCACCACGATAAATTCCAGCTCGCCCAGCTTCGCCTGGCCATATTTGCGGTCCCGGGTCAGACCGGGGAAGTCGGCCACCAGGGCGTCCCGGGTACGGGTCAGGCGGTTAAACAGGGTGGATTTCCCCACGTTGGGGCGGCCCACCAGGGCTACTACAGGAGTCATAAAAGCCTCATTCTCAAGACGACAAAGGCTCCGGGTCCGAAGACCAGGAGCCGGATATTCACATTATCGGGCGATCAGGGACGCTTGACAGCGTACAGCTTGCCGCCACGGCTCTGCACATACAGGGTGTCACCGTCCACCAAGGGGGCGGCGTACAGACCACTGCTGTCGAGCTGCTGCATGGCCTTGATGGACCCGTCGGTCCGATCCAGCCAATACAGGTAACCTTCCACATCGCCGACCACCACATAGTCACCCATGATGACGGGGGCGGTCACGGTGCGGTTTTCCAGCTGGGTGTTGGACCACAGCTCGAGACCGTTGCGACGGTCGACCGCAAACAGATGGCTGCGGCTGTCGGTCAGCACGATGGCATTGCCGGTCACCGCCATGTCGCGGTAGCCGGAATACTTGCGCTTCCACACTTCGTCACCGCTCATCAGCTTGCGCGCCATCAACTGGCCATTATACGCGATGGCATAGAGCTCATCGCCGGCGATGAGCGGCGTGGCATCCACGTCCACCATGCGGTCGAGCTCGGTGGCGCCGCGCGGGTCGGCCACCTTGGACTGGCGCACCGGCTGGCCGTTGCTCAGCAGGGCGATGCCCACCTTGCCATCGGCGCGGCCGTACAGCACGGCGCCGTTGGTGATGATGGGGGCACCGGCGCTGCGCAGGGTCAGCGGCGGCTGCTCTTCCGCCAGGGTCCACTGCAGCTTGCCCTCGTCGGTATCAAGCGCCACCAGGCGACCCGAGGTGGTCAGTACCACCACCCGGCCATCCTCGACGGCGGGGCTCGCCACCACTTCACCCGGTACCGTGGTCTGCCACAGCACTTCCCCGTTCTCTTCGTTCAGGGCGTAGACCACCCCGTTCTCGGAGCCCAGGAACAGCTTGCCGTAGCGGGAAACCAGGCCACCGGAGAGGCGGGCGCTGCGCTTGTCGGCGTTGATTGGCAGATCCGCCAGATCGACGCTCCACAGCTCCTTGCCGCTTTCGCGGTCAAAGGCGGTGACGTCACCGTCGCGGGCCGCCGCATAGATGCGCTCCTCTTCCACCACCGGCTTGAGCTGGGAGTAGAAGTCACCGATGCCGTCACCCACCGAGGAGGACCAGGCGGTATCGGCGGTGAACGCGGACTCGACCTTGGGCAGCGGAGCCATGGGGTTGAGATCCTCTTCCGAACTGAACAGGGAGCAACCCTGCAGGGCGAAGGAGACCGCAGCCCCCAACGCCACCATCTTGAACAGATTACGCATCCGGAGCCTCACCCGTGGTCACCGCTGGCAACGCCAGATCGTCCATCTTCAGCTTGAGCTCGGCGCTGCTCTGCAGACCGCCGGCATCGGCCGCCGCCTGATAGGCATCGCGAGCCTCTTCGCTCTTGCCCTGCTTTTGCAGGATGTCGCCGCGCACTTCGGCCACCTGGGCCTTGAAGGCGTCGTTGTTGATCTTGCCAAGCTGGGCCAGCGCTTCATCGGCCTTGCCCTGATCGTTCAGCACCCGGGCCAGACGCAAAGCAGCGATGGGACGAATGCTCTCGTCACCGCTGGTGGCAACCTGGGTCAGCTGCTCGGCCGCCAGATCCAGCTTGTCCGCCTTGACCGCGGCCGCCGCCAGTTGCAGCGCCGCCAGCTCGGCGTAGGAGTCGCCCTTGTGGGCGCTGATGAAGCTTTGTGCCTGCTCGAAGCCGGCCGCGTCACCCTTGGCCAGCTGGGCGCTCATCTCGTTGTAAGCCAGGGAGGCGGCTTCCTGGGTGGTCTGCTGATGCTCGTTGTAGTAGCGCCAGCCAAAGAGTCCAACCAGACCGATAACAGTTCCTGCGATCACCGAGGTTCCGTTCTCTTTCCACCAGTTCTTGATGACCTCAACCTGTTGTTCTTCGGTGGTATAAACTTCCACAGCTTACTCTCCTTTCGCTGCCAGCAGGGCAATGGCGGCGTCGACCGTGACGGTCTGTTGCTCGGCCTGGCCACGCAGATATTTGATGGTGATCTCCCCGTTTTGTACCTCGGTCTCGCCAAGGATCAGGGCAATGGCCGCGCCGCTCTTGTCGGCACGCTTGAGTTGTTTCTTGAAGTTGCCGCCGCCGCAGTGGCTCATCAGGCGCAAATCAGGCAGGGCATCACGCAGCCGCTCGGCCAGCTGGAAACCGGCCTGTTCAGTGCCCTCACCCACCATGCAGAGATAGACATCCACCGCCGGGCGGATGTCGGCATTGAGTTCGAGGGTTTCCAGCATCAGCACCAGACGCTCCATGCCCATGGCAAAGCCCACCGCCGGGGTCGGCTGACCGCCCAGCTGCTCCACCAGACCGTCGTAGCGGCCACCGGCACAGACGGTGCCCTGGGCACCCAGGCTGTTGGTGACCCACTCGAACACGGTGAGGTTGTAGTAGTCGAGGCCGCGCACCAGACGCTCGTTTACCTCGTACTTGATGCCGGCAGACTCGAGCAGGCGCTTGAGCCCCTCGAAGTGGGCCAGGCTCTCTTCGCCCAGGTGATCGAACAGACGCGGCGCGCCCACCAGGATGGCTTGTACCTTCTCGTCCTTGGAGTCGAGCACCCGCAACGGGTTGCTGTACATGCGACGCTGGCTCTCTTCGTCCAGCTCGCTCTTGTACTGCTCCAGGTAGGCGACCAGCGCATCGCGATAGGCGGCACGCTCGGCAATCTGACCGAGGGTATTGAGCTGCAGGGTCACGTGTTCGCTGATGCCGAACAGACGCCACAGACGGTGGGTCAGCATGATGAGCTCGGCATCGATGTCCGGCCCGTTGATGCCAAACAACTCGACCCCGAACTGGTGGAACTGGCGATAACGGCCCTTCTGGGGGCGCTCGTGACGGAACATGGGGCCCATGTACCACATCCGGCGTTCCTGGTTGTAAAGCAGACCGTGCTCGATACCGGCACGCACGCAGCTGGCGGTCCCTTCCGGACGCAGGCTCAGGCTGTCGCCGTTGCGGTCTTCAAAGGTGTACATCTCTTTTTCGACCACGTCGGTCACTTCACCGATGGCGCGCTTGAACAGATGGGTCTGCTCGACAATCGGCATGCGCACTTCGCTGTAGCCATAGCTGGCCACGACCTGGCGCAGGATCTGTTCTACTTTCTGCCATACCGGGCTCTGCTCCGGCAGGCAATCATTCATACCGCGAATAGCTTGGATCTGTTTTGCCACGTTGATACTCGAGAAAAAGAGGTAAAATTTGGCCGCATTATAGGGATTTTCGACCCCGAGGTAAAATCAGGGTATTCCAATGCGGGATGTAAAATCAGCAACCTAAAGACAGGGCCACCCTGAGTGGCCCTTGGTTGCTCAACCCTCGTCCACCTGGATCTGGTTGGCCGGATCCAGCATGGCGGCCCGGGCGCGAATGCGGCGCTCCAGGGTCGGAATGAGATCCTTGTTGTCGAGCCGGTCGACCCGCTGACCACCCTCGTAGAAGGCGCTCTTGTTGGCCGCGCCGGCAAGGCCCAGATCGGAGACCAGCGCCTCCCCCGGACCGTTCACCACGCAGCCGATGATGGAGACATCCATCGGAGTGATGATGTCTTCGAGCCGCTCTTCCAGCGCATTGACGGTGCCGATGACGTCGAACTCCTGGCGGGAGCAGGAGGGACAGGCGATGAAGTTGATGCCGCGGGAACGGATGCGCAGGGACTTGAGGATATCAAAGCCCACCTTGATCTCTTCCACCGGATCGGCCGCCAGCGAGATGCGCAGGGTGTCACCGATGCCTTCACTCAGCAGCATGCCAAGACCGATGGCAGACTTCACCGCGCCGGCGCGAAAACCGCCCGCCTCTGTGATGCCCAGATGCAGCGGCTGTTCGATCTGCTTGGCCAGCAGGCGATAGGCGCCGACCGCCAGGAAGACGTCGGAGGCCTTGACGCTCACCTTGAAGTTGTCGAAGTTCAGGCGATCCAGATAATCCACGTGGCGCATGGCTGACTCGAGCAGCGCCTCGGGGGTGGGTTCGCCATATTTTTCCTGGATGTCCCGCTCCAGCGAGCCGCCGTTGACGCCGATGCGGATCGGGATGTTGTAGTGGCGGGCACAGTCCACCACGGCGCGGACCCGCTCCTCGTTGCCGATATTGCCCGGGTTGATGCGCAGGCAATCGGCGCCGTATTCGGCCACTTTGAGGGCGATGCGGTAGTCGAAGTGGATGTCGGCCACGATGGGGATGCGGGTCTGCTGCTTGATGAGCTTGAATGCTTCCGCCGCCTCCATGGTGGGGACGGAGACCCGGACGATGTCGGCACCGACCCGCTCGATCCGCTGGATCTGCTCGACGGTGGCGGCCACGTCCGTGGTCTTGGTGTTGGTCATGGTCTGTACCGTGATGGGGGCATCGCCCCCGACCGGTACGTTGCCGACCATGATCTGCCTGGATTTACGACGAATGATGGGAGATTCGTGAGCGGACATGGCGGACAGATTACTCCTGCGGCAGTGAGAGGCGAGCAGTCCGGCCGTTGTTGTAACGGCTCATGTCGATGGACTTGCCCTTGTATTCGATATTGATGGCCATGGGCGCACCAATGATGAATTTGAGCGGCTCGGGTCCTTCCAGTACCAGTTCGTCATTGGCCTTCTTGAGGCCGCTGAACAGGGTCTTGCCATTGGCATCCTTGACGTCCAGCCAGCAGTCGGCGGTGAAGCTCATCTTGAGCTGGGGCACCTTGGCAGGCTCGCTCGCGGCGGTGTCGTCAGCCGGTTGCGTGGCGGTGGCGGCAGACGTCTCGGCAGTGGTGGTCGCCACGGAGCTGCTGGCATCCTCCGGCAGAGTGGTTGCAGCGGCATCGCTCACCACGGGGGTTACGGCAGCATCTGCGGCGGCGGAAGTGGCAGGAGCCAGTACCGGCTCGGCAACATCGACGGCCGGGGTAGCGTTTGGCGTATTGGTGTTGCGGGCTGCGCCCATTTCGGTCGCGGCCAGGGCCTCATCACCGGCGGAGCGACGCGCCGTGCTCTGCCACCACCAGACGACGGAGAGGGCGATCAGCACCAGGATCACCAGCCAGGTCACCACCTTGAGGCGACTGTCATTGGCCTGCTGGCGGGAGCGGCGGGAGAAGCTCTGCATGTCGATGTTGTCGGGCGGCGTCAGGCCCAGCTTGTCATAAGCGGCGAGGATGGTCTCTTCCGGAATACCGACCAGCTTGGCATAGGTACGCAGATAGCCGCGGATGAAAGTATGGGAGGTATGTTTGTCATACGTATCCGATTCGATCGCGGCAATCAGGGTCAGACGAAGGTGAATGCGGGACGCAACCTGTTCTCGCGTCCAGCCGAGCTGTTCACGGGCGTTGCGCAGCAGCTGGCCTGGGCCAACTGCCTGGGAGTCGTCTTGGAAATCGTGTGGCTGTTCAGTAGTCATTGGCTAAGTAACGCTTGGCTTGTTGCGAAGTGGGATATTGCCTTACCAGCTCAGTCCCGAATTGGTGAAGTAGTGCCGGTTTGTCCATGGCCTGCGCCAGCCGCAA
Source organism: Aeromonas sp. s2 (assembly GCF_040907935.1). NCBI lineage: Bacteria > Pseudomonadati > Pseudomonadota > Gammaproteobacteria > Aeromonadales > Aeromonadaceae > Aeromonas > Aeromonas sp. s2. Next base: position 35,325 of record NZ_JBFOCR010000009.1, read on the forward strand.
TCTCAACCAGAGACTGTTCTCGTTCTCGTCCGATACATCGGCAAAACGGGCGAGATAGGCCTGCACATCAGGCAGCTTGCCATCTTTCATGGAAAGCTCCGCCATGTCCAGCAATAACCTTGGATTGCGGGGATTATACCCCAAGGCCAAGCGATAGTACTCGCTTGCTTTATCATTTCTGCGATTTTGCGCGGCGCAAAGTGCCGCGTTTTCATAGGTATCGGCGATCTTGATGTAGTTCGGCTGGCTGACGGCCTGCAGGAAGGCTTTCTCAGCCTCGTCGAAACGACCGCGATTGCAAAGGAAGGCGCCATAGTTGTTCATCGCGTCAGCATTGGACGGATCCACGGCAAGGGCTTTCTGGTAACTGGCTTCGGCTGCCTTGTAATCTTGCACCTGCTGGTAGAAGTAGGCAAAACCGATGTAAACCTGAGGATTGGCGGCGTCGTACTGGAGGGCGCGATCAAGGTTGAACTTGGCCTGCTCGGCGTTGCCCTGCTGCAGATACTGGATGCCCAAATCCAGACGGGTCTGGGCTGCCGCCTTGAGGTCGGGACCGACCTCACGCTGGGTGGAATTCTGGCCAGCGTAAGTGGTCTCGGTAACACAGCCTGGCAGCGCACAGAGCGCTGCCACTACGATCAATGTACGTGTATCCATTCCCTGACTATACAATGGCTTAGCAAGTTAAACCATTTTGACGGAAATCCCATCCTGTTGCATCCGATTTTTCATGGTGCGCTTGGTGCGATCGATCACCTCCCCCACCAGCTGACCGCAGGCGGCATCGATGTCGTCACCACGGGTCTTGCGGACAATGACGGTGAAGCCGTACTCCATCAGAACCTTGGAGAAACGGTCGATGCGACTGTTGCTCGGCTTGCCGTAAGGGTTGCCCGGGAAGGGGTTGAACGGGATCAGGTTGATCTTGCTCGGGGTGTCCTTGAGCACCTTGGCCAGTTCGTGGGCATGCTGCATGTCGTCATTGATGTGATCGAGCAGCACATACTCCACCGTGACCCGGCCGCCGTTGGCGTTGGACTTGCCGAGGTAGCGACGCACACCGGCCAGGAAGGCTTCGATGTTGTACTTGTCGTTGATCGGCATGATCTCGGAGCGCAGTTTGTCGTTGGGAGCGTGCAGGGAGATGGCCAGCGCCACGTCGATCTGGTCGCCCAGCATGTCCAGTGCGGGCACCACGCCGGAGGTGGAGATGGTGACCCGGCGCTTGGAGATGCCGTAGCCGTAGTCATCCATCATCAGGCGCATGGCCGGTACCACGTTGGCGAGGTTGAGCAACGGCTCGCCCATGCCCATCATCACCACGTTGGTGATGGGACGCTTGCCGCCGACGATCTTGGCGGCGCGCCACACCTGACCGATGATCTCGGAGACTTTCAGGTTGCGGTTGAAGCCCTGCTGGGCGGTGGAGCAGAACTTGCACTCCAGGGCGCAGCCCACCTGGGAGGAGACACACAGGGTCGCCCGATCGTCCTCGGGGATGTAGACGGTCTCCACCTCCTGGCCGCCAACCTGCAGCGCCCACTTGATGGTGCCGTCGGAGGAGCGCTGTTCGCGGCTCACTTCCGGCGCCCGGATCTCGGCGATCTCCTTGAGACGCTCGCGCAGCACCTTGTTGACGTTGTTCATCTGATCGAAATCATCACAACCAAAGTGATAAATCCACTTCATTACCTGATCTGCCCGGAACGGCTTCTCGCCCAGTTCGACGAAGAAGGCACGCATGGCATCCCGATCGAGATCCAGCAGGTTGGTTTTTGTTTCGCTCATCAAGGGCCTCAGCTCACACACTTCATAAATTATCGGCTGACCTACGTCAGGGGGCGGCATTGTACAAATTATGGGTCCGGCTTTCCACCTGGAGAATAAGGGGATATTGGCCGAATGACCAAAAAACAAAAGGGAGCCGAGGCTCCCTTGAGATTCTGCTGACGAAAATCAACCGCGCGGGCAGATCTCGGCGTCAGAGAAGAAGTAGGCGATTTCACGAGCGGCAGAGGCCGGCGCATCGGAACCGTGCACGGCGTTGCGATCGATGCTCTCGGCGTAGCAGGCGCGCAGGGTGCCGGCCAGGGCCTCTTTCGGGTTGGTGGCGCCCATGATTTCACGGTGACGACGGATGGCTTCTTCGCCTTCCAGCACCTGGATCATGACGGGGCCGGAGGTCATGAAGCTGACCAGACCATCATAGAAAGGCTTGCCCTGGTGCTCGGCGTAGAAACCGGCGGCTTGTTCGCTGCTCATGTGCAGCATCTTGGCGGCGATGACTTTCAGGCCAGCGCTCTCGAAACGGTTGTAGATGGCACCGATCAGGTTCTTGCTGACGGCGTCCGGCTTGATGATGGAGAAGGTACGTTCGATGGCCATTGAGATCTTTCCTTAACTACAGAGATTTATTGTTAGAATCCATGTTCGGCGGCGATTATACGTAAACAAAAACCGAAATAACACACAGAAAAGCAACTTTTTATTAAACAATTCCATCCCTAAAACAACATCACCACTCATCTTGGCCCAGGCCGGCAGGAAAAAATGTGTGCTTGCGCACGATCACCATGCTAACCCCCTGAAACATTGGCTATTGCCCATCTTCTGCAATATGGGAAAGGGCACCCTCAGGTGCCCTTGATGTGGTCCTCTCAGCGGGTCTCCGCCAACAGGGTGTGGGCGATGGTGCGCATCCCCAGGGTATTGGCCCCCGGTGCCCACAGATTGTCGCCGTTGTCGCTGAAGCAGGCAGCGAGATCCACGTGCAACCAGCCTCGCCCTTCGTTGCCCACGAAGCGGGAGAGGAATCCGGCCGCATTGGAGGCGCCGCCCGGGCCACCGCCCGGCACGGGACGGCTGTTGGCAGTGTCGGCATAGTGGGACGGACACTGCTGGCTGTGCCAGGGCTCCAGCGGCAGCGGCCAGGCAGGCTCCTGCTCCGCATCCGCATAGGCCATGGCGCGGCTCACCAGCCCCTTGTCGAGGCCAAACAGCGCGTTGTAGCGTCCACCCAGCGCCATCACCGCCGCGCCGGTCAAGGTGGCAGCGTCGATGACCAGCGGCGCGCCGGATTCGCCGGCCAGTTGCAGACCGTCGGCCAGCACCAGGCGCCCCTCGGCGTCGGTGTTGACTATCTCCACCGTGGTGCCGTTCTTGTAGGTGAGGATGTCACCCAGCTTGTAGGCGTGACCCGAAACCAGGTTCTCGGCGCAGCAGAGGATGAGCTTCACCCGCTTGTCGAGGCCGCGCAGGATGGCCAGCGCCAGCGCGCCGGTGACGATGGCGGCGCCCCCCATGTCGTGCTTCATGGTCAGCATGCCCTGGGAGGTCTTCATGGAGTAGCCGCCGGAGTCGAAGGTGATCCCCTTGCCCACCAGGGCCGCGGCCACCGGTGCCTTGGGATCCCGGCCTGGGTTGAAGTCCAGCTCCAGCATCACGGGCTCGCGCTCGCTGCCACGACCGACCTGGTAGAGACCGACCCAGCCCGCCTGTTGCAGCGCCTCCCCTTTGAGGATGCGATGGCTGATCTTGTCGGGGGCCAGCTCGGTGAGGAAGGCGGCGGCTTCGACCGCCAGCTCCAGCGGCCCCAACTGTTCGGGGGTAGCATTGGTCATCTCTCGCACCCAGCGCCCGCACAGCCAGCGCGCCTCCAGCTCCTCCCGGTCCTCCTCGGACGAGGTAGCCCACTGCAGCGCCACCTCCGCCTTGGGCGTCTGCAGCCCCTGGGCAAAGGCCCATTGCTGCTCGCGCTCCCAGTGACCGGCCAGCACCACCTGCTGGATCCCCTGGCTGCACAGGCGCCGCGCCGCCTGCTGGATGTCCAGCAAGGGGGTGGTGGTCACCAGATGGATCACCATGCCATCGGCGCGGTGAGAGAGCAGCGCCCCCTCCCCCCACTCGGCCGGCGCAAATTCTCGGCTCAACCAGACGTTCATGCGCCCACCTCCTGCAACCAGCGGGCAATGGTACGCAGACCGTGGCCCTTGGCACCGGTCGCCCACAGATCGTTGCCCGATTTTTGATAGGAGGCGGCCAGGTCCAGGTGTACCCAACCCTTGCCTTCGTCACGCACGAAGCGCGACAGGAAGGCGGCTGCCGTGGTGGCACCGGCGGTGCCTTCGGCGGATGCCACGTTCCCCAGCTCGGCAAAGGCAGAGGTGAGCTGGCCCGCGTGCCAGGGCTCCAGCGGCAGCGCCCAGGCCTGCTCGTTTTCGGCTTTGGCGGCCGCCAGCGCGCGCGCCTGCTCGGCCTCATCGAGGGCAAACACGGCATTGTAGTCGCGACCCAGCGCAGTCTTGGCGGCGCCGGTCAGGGTAGCGGCGTCGAGGATGTAGGCTGCCCCGCTTTCGCTGGCGGCCAGCAGGCCATCGGCCAGCACCAGACGGCCTTCCGCGTCGGTGTTCTGGATCTCGACCGAGATGCCGTTGCGATAGGTGAGGATGTCGCCGAGCTTGAAGGCGTGGCCGGAGACCAGGTTCTCGGCGCAGCAGAGGATCAGCTTGACCCGTTTGTCGAGGCCACGGCTGATGGCCAGCGCCAGCGCGCCGGTCACCATGGCGGCGCCCCCCATGTCGGATTTCATCGGCAGCATGTTGTCGGAGGACTTCATGGAGTAGCCGCCGGAATCGAAGGTGATCCCCTTGCCCACCAGGGCCGCCAGCACGGGAGCGTTGGCATCCCCGGTCGGGTTGTAGTCGAGCTCGAGCAGCACCGGCTCGCGCTCGCTGCCACGGCCCACCGACCAGATCCCGATGTGACCGGCCTCCTGCAGCGCCTCCCCGGCGGTAATGCGGGCGGTCACCTTGTCACCGGCGAGGCTGCGAATGAGCAGCAGGGCGGACTCCGCCAGGCTCATGGGATAGATCTCCTGCGGGCAGCCGTTGGTCACCTCGCGCACCCAGCGGGCCGCCTTGAGCAGGGCCGCCAGCTCGCCGGCTTCCTTGTCGCTCTGCTCACCAAAGTCGAGCTCGCGCACCCCCTTGGCGGCATAGAAGCCCTGGGCGAAGGCGTAGCGACGCTCCCGATCCCAGCCCTCACCCACCAGCTTGACGCGCTTGATGCCGCTCGACTCGAGGCGTCTGGCCCCGCGCTGGATAGCGCGCAGCGCCTCCTTCTCCTGGCCGCCGCTGCCCAGATGGAGATGGGCTTCGTCGCCGTTGAAACTGAGCAGGGCACCCTCGCCCCAGTGGGCGGCGGCAGCCTGGGAAGACAACCGTACGTTCATCATGTCAGCCATGTTCTCTTGCTTCCTTTTTATTGGCACTTTCATCAACGAATAGGGAGATCGCGGGCACAAAAAAGGCCGCGCCCTCAAGGGTCACGGCCTTCACCATATCATTACTGCACCACGAGATGCTGCACGCGCAATTCACTCATGTGTAATTAAGGGGTCATCAGTGGCGCTCAGACGCCAGATTCAGGGTGTACTTGGGCAGTTCCACCACCAGATCCTCGTCCGCCAGTCTGGCCTGGCAGCTGAGACGGGATTCCGGCTCCAGTCCCCACGCCTTGTCCAGCATGTCGTCTTCCAGCTCGTCGCTCGGCTCGAGGGAGTCGAACCCTTCCCGCACCACACAGTGGCAGGTGGTGCAGGCGCAGGACTTCTCGCAAGCGTGTTCGATCTCGATGCCGTTGCGCAGCGCGATGTCCAGAATGGTTTCACCGGTCGCGCCTTCGAGGGCCGCGCCGTCCGGACAGAGCTCGGGATGGGGCAGAATAATCAGTTTTGGCATATTACACCTTGTTGACGTTTTGTCCGGTCAGCACCTTGCGGATGGAGGCATCCATCCGACGGGCTGCAAATTCGCCACTGGCAGCGTCCGCCGCCTCGATGGCCTCTTTGATCTGGTTGGTGGTACCCGAGCTGCGCATGGTCAGCAGATGATTGATCGCAGCATCCAGCTCGGCCCGCTCGGCGGTGCTCAACAGCGCCTCGCCATCGGCGGCCAGCGCGGCGTTGAGGCTCTCGACCACCCGGTCGGCCTCGACCTGCTGCTCCGCCAGCATGCGGGCGTCCATGTCCTGCTGGGCATTGGCGATGGAGGCGCTCAGCATGTTGAGGATGTCGTCCTCACCCAATCCGTAGGAGGGCTTGACCTGGATCTCGGCCTGCACGCCGGAGGATTTCTCCATGGCGCTGACCGACAGCAGACCGTCCGCATCCACCTGGAAGGTGACGCGAATGTGGGCCGCCCCCGCCGCCATGGGCGGAATGCCGGTCAGGGTGAAGCGGGCCAAGGATCGGCAATCGGCCACCAGCTCGCGCTCGCCCTGCACCACGTGGATCGCCATCGCTGTCTGGCCATCCTTGAAGGTGGTGAACTCCTGGGCGCGGGCCACCGGAATGGTGGTGTTGCGCGGGATCACCTTCTCGGCGAGGCCCCCCATGGTCTCAAGACCAAGAGAGAGCGGAATGACGTCCAGCAGCAGCATCTCGGCATCGGGCTTGTTGCCCACCAGGATGTCGGCCTGGATGGCGGCACCGATGGCCACCACCTTGTCGGGGTCGATGCTGGTCAGTGGCGTGCGTTGGAAGAACTCCCCCACCAGCTCGCGCACCAGCGGCACCCGGGTCGAACCGCCGACCATCACCACTTCCAGCACCTCTTCCTGTTCGAGACCCGCATCGCGCAGGGCGCGGCGACAGGCCAGCAGAGTGCGCTTGACCAGTGGCTGGATCAGCTCGTCAAACTGGCTGCGGGTGACGGAGCCCTGCCAGCCGGCAAAGGCGCAGGCAACGGCATCGGCATCGGTCAGGCCGTGCTTGACGGCGGCGGCGGCGTCCAGCAGCTCGCGCTGGGTACGGGCATCGAGCTGACCGGACAACCCGGCTTGCTCTTTGAGCCAGTCCGCCAGCAGGTGATCGAAATCATCGCCGCCGAGGGCCGAGTCGCCGCCAGTGGCCATCACCTCAAACACCCCTCGATGCAAACGCAGAATGGAGATATCGAAGGTACCGCCACCCAGGTCATAGACGGCGATCACCCCTTCCTGACCGGAGTCGAGGCCATAGGCGATGGCGGCGGCGGTCGGTTCATTGAGCAGACGCAGCACGTGCAGACCGGCCAGTCTGGCCGCATCCTTGGTGCCCTGGCGCTGGGCGTCGTCGAAATAGGCGGGCACTGTGATCACCACGCCGTCGAGATCGCCACCCAGGGCGGCGGCGCCCCGCTCGGCCAGTTTTTTGAGGATCTCGGCCGAGACCTGCACCGGGTTGACCAACCCCTGACGGGTCTGCAGCTGCGGCATGCCGTTGTCGGCCGCCACGAATTCGTAGGGCTGCTGGCGGGTATCGATGTCGGCCAGCGCCTTGCCCATCATCCGCTTGGCGGAGACGATGGTGTTGTGCGGGTCGAGGGCTGCCTCGCGCTTGGCATCGAAGCCGACCCGGATGGTATCGGCCTGGTAATGCACGACGGAGGGCAGCAGATCACGCCCCTGCTCGTCACAGAGGGTGTCGGCCTGACCGCTGCGCACGGCGGCGACCAGCGAGTTGGTGGTGCCAAGGTCGATGCCGACGGCACGCTTGTGCTGATGAGGTGCGGCGCTCTGGCCGGGCTCGGCGATTTGCAGTAATGCCATGGGTAATCAAACTTCCAGCGTTAAAGGATCAAGACTCGAACAGGGAGTCTTCGAATCGTTCCAGCTCCTCGAGGAGCTTGTCGACAAACTTGAGCTTGCGAACGCAGTCAGCGGCCTTCTGATCATCGCCGGTGGCGAGGCTCAGGGTCAGCTGTTGCATCAACTGCTGGTGATCATGCCTGATCTCCTGGCGAAAATCCTTGATGGCCCGCTCAGGGTCGGCTTCGCCTTTCAGATCGGCCAGCCGCTCGCGCCACTCCAGTTGCTGCATCAGGAAGGCGGGATCTTGCAGCGTCTGCTGCTCGCCGCGGATATCGGTACCACGCAGGGAGAGCAGGTACTCGGCTCGGCGCAGGGGCGCCTTGAGGGTAGTGAAGGCATCGTTGATCTGGGCGGCACGTTGCACCGCGGCCAGCTGTTCCCGCTCGGGAGCCGTGGCAAAACGATCGGGATGGAACTGGGTTTGCAACTGACGGTAGGTATCCGCCAACTGACGGGTATCGAGCTCGAAGCCTTCCACCAGCCCAAACAGCTCGAAATGATTCATGCAGACCTCTTAGACCCTGATGCGACCGCCGTCCTGCTCGCCCTCGGCAAACGGGACGGCGTGGTTGAACTGGCCGTGGCCGGCCGGTTCAACACATGCGCAATCAGGTGTAGCAAACATCTCAGACACTGAAGCTTTCGCCGCAACCACACTCGCCCTTGGCGTTGGGGTTGTTGAACTGGAAGCCCTCGTTGAGGCCCTCCTTGACGAAGTCCAGCTGGGTACCATCCAGGTGGATCAGGCTCTTGGCATCGACGATGATCTTGACGCCGTCCTGCTCGAATACCTGATCTTCATCCGCCAGCTCGTCGACAAATTCGAGCACGTAGGCAAGACCGGAACAGCCTGTGGTCTTGACGCCGAGGCGCAGGCCGATGCCCTTGCCCCGGTTGGCCAGAAAAGAGGAAACCCGTGCCGCTGCGGCATCTGTCATGGTAATGGCCATACTGCGCTCCTGACCTTAGAGACCTTTCTTCTGCTTGTAATCGGCGATGGCGGCCTTGATGGCATCCTCGGCCAGAATGGAGCAGTGGATCTTCACCGGCGGCAGCGCCAGCTCTTCGGCGATGTCGGTGTTCTTGATGCCGGCTGCTTCGTCCAGGGTCTTGCCCTTGACCCACTCGGTCACCAGGGAGCTGGAGGCGATGGCGGAGCCACAACCATAGGTCTTGAACTTGGCATCTTCGATGATGCCGTCGTCGCTGATCTTCAGCTGCAGCTTCATCACGTCACCACAGGCCGGCGCACCGACCATGCCGGTAGCGATGCTGGGATCGTTCTTGTCGAAGCCACCTACGTTACGGGGGTTCTCGTAGTGGTCGATTACTTTTTCACTGTAAGCCATATCTAACTCCTGCTAATTCCGTTGTTCACCAAACACTTGCTCTCTTGGCAAGGATCAGTGATGAGCCCATTCGACCGTGTTCAGATCGACGCCGTCCTTGTACATCTCCCACAGGGGAGACATCTCGCGCAGACGACCGATGGAGTCACGGATAAGCTTGATTGCGTAATCAATCTCTTCTTCGGTGGTGAAGCGACCCATGCTGAAACGGATGGAGCTGTGCGCCAGCTCGTCGTTCAGGCCCAGGGCGCGCAGCACGTAGGAGGGCTCCAGGCTGGCCGAGGTACAGGCAGAACCGGAAGAGACCGCCAGATCCTTGAGCGCCATGATCAGGGATTCCCCTTCCACATAGGCGAAGCTGACGTTGAGGTTGCCCGGCACACGCTGTTCCAGGTCACCGTTGATGTAGACCTCTTCGATATCCTTGATGCCGTCCCACAGACGCTGACGCAGGGCCATGATGCGTTGACCTTCGCTCACCATCTCTTCTTTGGCGATACGGAAGGCTTCGCCCATGCCGACGATCTGGTGGGTCGGCAGGGTGCCGGAACGCATGCCGCGCTCGTGGCCACCACCGTGCATCTGGGCTTCCAGGCGCACACGCGGCTTGCGGCGCACGTAGAGAGCACCAATGCCTTTCGGGCCATATACCTTGTGAGCAGACATGGAGAGCAGGTCAACCTTGAGCGCTTCCACGTCCACCGGAATTTTACCCACGCTCTGTACTGCATCCACGTGCAGCAGGATCTTGCGGGAGCGGCACAGCTCGCCGATGGCAGCAATGTTCTGCACCACGCCGATCTCGTTGTTGACGTGCATGATGCTGACCAGGATGGTGTCATCGCGCAGGGCGCCTTCGATCTGCTCCAGAGTGAACAGGCCGTTGGGCATCGGCTCGAGGTAGGTCACCTCATAGCCTTCGCGCTCCAGCTGGCGGCAGGTATCCAGTACCGCCTTGTGTTCGGTCTTGGAGGTAACGATGTGCTTGCCCTTACCGGCGTAGAAGTGGGCGACGCCCTTGATGGCCAGGTTGTTGGACTCGGTGGCGCCGGAGGTGAAGACGATCTCGCGCGGGTCGGCACCGATCAGCTCTGCCACTTGATTACGGGCCAGGTCAACCGCCTCTTCGGCTTGCCAGCCGAAACGGTGGGAACGGGAAGCTGGATTGCCGAACAGGCCATCCATGGTGAGACACTGCATCATTTTTTCTGCGACACGCGGGTCCACCGGACAGGTTGCCGAATAATCAAGGTAAATAGGCAGTTTCATGTTTTTCTCCGTTACAGCCTGGGTCATACATCGACCGGCTGTGGAAAGCACGTTTGTTTATAGTTGGACTTTCAAGCTCACATCGCCGCGTTCTGCCCGATCAACCAGGGACAACACGGTTTTCATCTGTTCGTCTTGCTTGCCGGCAATGCGGCGCACATCCGCCTGATCAACCAGCTCGGCCAGGGTGATATCCCCCAGGAAGCTGGAGATCCGCTCGCTCAGGTCACGCCACAAGGAGTGAGTAAGACACTGGGTGCCGCCGTGGCAGCCGCCCTTGCCGAGGCACTTGGTGGCATCCACCGATTCATCCACCGCGGTGATCACCTGACCGACCGAGATGGCATTCGGGGCCAGACCGAGGCGATAGCCGCCACCGGGGCCACGCACGCTGCTTACCAGGCCATGCTTGCGCAGGCGGGCAAACAGTTGCTCCAGATAGGACAAGGAGATGCCCTGGCGCTCTGAAATATCAGCCAGGGGCACGGGCCCCTGCTCTGCATGCAACGCCACGTCGAGCATGGCAGTCACAGCGTAACGTCCTTTTGAGGTCAGTCTCATATGCCTTACCGTCTTGCGAACCAATCAATATGGGCATATGGTCACATACCCGACTAAATCAGTCAAGTATATGGTTGAGTAATTCAGTCGGGTTTAATCCTGCGACCTGGGTTTTTGCACCGAGGTCAGAATGCCGCGCAGAATGTTGAGCTCCACCGCCTCCGGACGCGCCCGGTTGAACAGGCGACGCAACTTGTTCATCACCTGACCCGGGTGGTCATCGGTGATGAAACCGGTCTTGAGCAGCGTCTGTTCCAGATGCTGATAAAAACCTTCCAGCTGTTCGGCACTGGGGTACTCCACTGCCATCCCGCTGTCGCCTGCTTGCTCTTGCCGCTGCAGCCAGTGCATGCGCACCTCATAGCAGAGGGTCTGCACCGCCATGGCCAGATTGAGGGAGCTGTACTCGGGATTGGCCGGGATGGCCACATGGTAGTGGCACTTTTGCAACTCGTCGTTGGTGAGGCCGGTACGTTCACGGCCAAACACCAGCGCCACCGGGTGCTGCATCCCCTCGGCCACCAGCTTCTCGCCCGCTTCGCGGGGATCCAGCATGGGCCAGCTCAGGGTGCGGGAACGTGCACTGGTGCCGATCACCAGGCCGCAGTCGGCGATGGCTTCATCCAGCGTCGCCACGACACGGGCATTGGCCAGGATGTCGCTGGCACCGGCGGCCAATGCATTGGCATTGCCATCAGGCAGGGCTTGTGGATCAACCAGCACCATCTGACTCAAGCCCATGGTCTTCATGGCGCGTGCCGCAGACCCCATGTTGCCGGTGTGAGAGGTGTTTACCAACACGATACGAATCTGATCCAACATGCCCAGTCAATCTTCAGTCAAAAATGGCGCGCAATTGTAACATAGCCAATCGCTATTTTGGCACCGTAAATGGCGCTCCATTTCACAACTATCGCGCCGGTTTGTAGAACAAAGCGGCATGAGGCGGGCATAAGGGCAGGCTAAACTTGGAGGATGGGAAGGTGAAAGAGAGGAGACCACATGTGCCCGCGCTGGCTTTATGAGAAGCTGCCGGCCTGCTATCTGCTGGCAGCCATCGGCATCATCGCTCTCAGCCACTCCCCGCTGCTCTGGCTGGCGGGAGGCCTGCTGTTTGTCGCCGGGGCCGCCAGCTGGATGATGCGCTCCAGCTATCGGCGCACCGATCTGGTCATCTTCCCAAACAAGGTCTGGCTGCAGCCGGAGTGGCTCTATGAGGCCCAACCTTTCCTCTGGCTGGTGCTGGGTCTGCTGTTGTCACGCCAGCAAGGCGCCGGAGCCCTGCTGGCGTTGCTGCCCTGCCTCTGGGCCCTGCGCTGCCTGTGGGCCCGCAACCACTATCGCCATCATGCCGAGGGGCTAGCCTCACAGCTGAGACGCCACCCCACCCGCCGGCGCAGAATGCGCCTCTTGCGCTGAGCTGGCTCTGGCCTGCTCGATAAAGGTGGCGAGATCCATCAGCGGATAGCGCACCAGGCTCGGCAACCCGTCCAGATCCAGGCTGTCCATCAGGTTTTTTACCTCCAGTCCCAGCTCGGTATTGCCTTCTATTTTCAGCTTGCGCTGGAAGAAGAGGGAATCGGGGTCTTCCTTGCGACCGGCGATCAGGATGAGATCGTTGCTGCTGCCGCTGAAGCAGACATCGGCCTGTTCACAGTGACGAGCCACCACCAGCTTGCCCTCCTGCTCGCTGATGAACCAGCAGAGCTCGAGATCCGATACCTCGACCTTGAGCCACTTGCCGGCCAGAAATGCAAAGTCGCCATCGGCGATGGCCTCCTTGAAGACGCTGGCGAGCAGGCGCTCCATCAGATGCTGTTGCAGGGCAAAGGGCACCAGCTTGAGGGGATGGCGCAAGAAGCGGGGGGCCTGTTCGACCAGGCGATGCTGCAGTTGTTTGAACACGATGAACTCCCAGTTTTTTGCGCATTCAAACACAGGGTCGGCGCCATGATCCTGTTGGAAATCAAACTTGTGCTCACTTACCTCAAGAAGGGTAAAGCCACACAAAGCTGCCTCAGGTCAAAAAGTGGAAGGACGCCGGTGAATACAATCGGGCCACTTTTTTGCATTTTTTGCCCTCTCGGAGCGTACCGATGGAATTACTCTGTCCGGCAGGCAGTCTGCCGGCACTGAAAACAGCCGTGGATAACGGGGCCGATGCCGTCTATATCGGCTTCAAGGATGACACCAACGCCCGCCATTTCGCCGGGCTCAACTTCACCGACAGCAAGCTGGAGAAAGCGGTCGACTACGTGCATCAACATGGCCGCAAGCTGCACATCGCCATCAACACCTTCGCCCACCCGGGCTCCGATGCCCGCTGGCAGCAGGCGGTGGACAAGGGCGCCGCACTGGGAGCCGATGCCCTGATCATCGCCGATCTCGCCGTGCTCGATTATGCCAGCCGCCGCTACCCGGATCTGGAGCTGCACGTCTCGGTGCAGGCCAGCGCCACCAACACCGCCGCCATCCGTTTCTACCAGCAGCACTTCAACGTCGGTCGGGTGGTGTTGCCCCGCGTGCTCTCCATGCACCAGGTGAAACAGCTGGCCCGCGAGACCGACGTCGGCCTCGAAGTCTTCGCCTTCGGCAGCCTCTGCATCATGGCGGAGGGGCGCTGCTACCTCTCCTCCTACATGACCGGCGAGAGCCCCAACACCGTCGGTGCCTGTTCACCGGCCAAGTTCGTGCGCTGGGAAGAGACCCCAAGCGGCCTCGAGTCTCGCCTCAACGAAGTGCTGATCGACCGTTACGGCCCGGGGGAGAACGCCGGTTACCCGACCCTGTGCAAGGGGCGCTTCGAGGTGGACGGTCAGACCTACCACGCGCTGGAGGAGCCCACCAGCCTCAACACCCTGGGCCTGTTGCCCGAGCTGTTCCAGACCGGCATCCAGTCGGTCAAGATCGAGGGGCGCCAGCGCAGCCCCGCCTACGTGGAGCAGGTGACCCGGGTCTGGCGCGCCGCCATCGACGCCTATCAGGCCAACCCCGAGGCCTATCGGGTCAAGGCCGAGTGGGATGCCCAGCTCGCCCGCGTCTCCGAGGGAAGCCAGACCACCCTCGGCGCCTATCATCGCCAGTGGCAATAAGGAGCCCTGTTCATGAAATTCTCTCTCGGCCCCCTGCTCTTCTACTGGCCCAAGGCCGACACCCAGGCCTTCTATCAGGCGGTCGCCCAAAGCCAGGCCGACATCGTCTATCTGGGGGAAACCGTCTGCAGCAAGCGCCGCGAACTGAAAGTGGATGACTGGATTGCCCTCGCCCGTCAGGTGGCCGGCTCGGGCAAGCAGGCGGTGCTCTCCACCCTGGCACTCATCTCCGCCCCCTCCGAGCTCAAGGAGGTGAAGCGGCTGGTCGACAACGGCGAACTGATGATCGAGGCCAACGATCTGGGCGCGGTCCAGCTCGCCAGCGAGGCCGGGTTGCCGTTCGTCTGCGGCCCCGCCATCAACGCCTACAACGCCGACGTGCTGCGCATGCTGCTCAAACAGGGGATGCAGCGCTGGGTGATGCCGGTGGAGCTGTCGCGCGACTGGCTGGTGCAGCTCAATCAGGATCTCGGCAACGCCCGCCAGCAGTTCGAGGTGGAGGTGTTCGCCTACGGCCACCTGCCGCTCGCCTATTCGGCGCGCTGCTTCACCGCCCGTTCACTCGATCGGCCCAAGGACAACTGTGAACTGGCCTGCATCGACTACCCCACCGGCCGGCTCGCCAGCAGCCGCGAGGGGCAGAAGGTGTTCAACCTCAACGGCATCCAGACCCAGTCTGGTTACTGCTACAACCTGGGCAACGATCTGGCCGGCATGGAAGGACTGGTGGATGTGGTACGGCTCTCCCCTGAGGGATTGGATACCCTGACGATGCTGGATCGCTTCAAGGCCAACGAACGGGGTCAGGCCCCCCTGCCCCTGCAACAGGAGCGGGACTGCAACGGCTACTGGCGCCAGATCCCCGGCATGATGCTGGCGCAGTAATTGCGCCCTTACCGGCGGGCAGGCACGGTGGTCACTCTATGCAATGGCGCCGTAAAACCTGACACCCAAACAGCAAAAAGGCCTCGCTATGAGGCCTTTTCCATATCGTTCAAAGCGGCGACAGCCAGCAAGATTCAGGATGCCTGCTTGCTGCTCTTGCCCTGGGCACTCTGGGCGCCGGGCGGCAGGGGTTTGCGCGCCATCAGCTCCAGCTCGAGCAGGGCATATCTGTGCTCGATGAAGTCATACACGTTGTTGGCCAGCGCCAGCTTGAAGTAGCTGATGGCCTCCTTGCGATTGCCCCTGGCCAGCTCGAACTTGCCAAGGTAGAAGTAGGTCTCGCACAGGCGCTCGGCGAGCTCCCGGTTGTCCTTCACCCCTTTCACCACATTGCCCATCAACTGGGTAGCGTTGAGCTCGCCGGTATAGAGGCGCACCAGATCCCAGTTCCAGGCGTCGTCGTCATACTTGTTGAGCCGCTCGCGCATCCGGCTCATGGCGGCCGGCGCATTGAGCTTCTGCTCGGCCAGATAGAGCCAGATCACCCGGTAGGGATCTTCCGGCTGCGCCTCGTAGAAGCGCTTCATATCGGCTGCGGCAAGCTCGGGGCGATTGCCGTAATAGAGCGCAATACCACGGTTCAGATAGGCATAGTCATAATCGGGAGCCAGCTCGAGGGCGGAATCAAATGCCTCGTAGGCTTCGTCATAATTCTGCTGCTGCACCAGATAGACGCCGATGAAGTTGTAGGCTTCGGCGAAATCCGGCTTCTCCCGCAGGGCACGGTTGAAATCCAGCCGCGCCAGAGAGCGCAAGCCTACCCGGTCAAACACGACAGCACGCTCATAAAACAGTTCGGCCCGTTGCTCGGTGGTCAATTCCATCTCACTGAGCATCTGCCCGAGTCGCGCCAACGCCAACTCGCTCTGGTAAGAGACCTGCAGGGGGGTCGCCAATACCAGTGAAGCGGGTTGCGGCTTGGGAACTTGAGGCGTTTGAACCTGACTGCTACTGCTGCAACCCCACATGGGGAGCAGCAACAGGATACCAAGGAGGTATCCAATCCCTTTCCTGACGTTCAATGAACACTCCGACGCTTACGCTTGACCCGGCATATGGTAAAGGTCAGCCGACACTTTGTCATGTGGCTGAGCCTCTCTCCCTCAAATAAATCAGGATTCGACAGGGTATCCGGCATCACACCAGCCCCGAAAGCCACCATCCACGCTGACCACCCGGCCGTAGCCCATCTTCTGCAGGTTCTCCGCCACCAGAATAGAGCGAAAACCGCCACCACAATAGAGGTAGAGCTCGGTGTCGGGATCCGGATAACGAGTCTCGATATCCCGTTCGATCACCCCGCGCCCGAGGTAGGTCGCGCCCGGCAGATGGCCCCTGGCCCACTCGCTCTCTTCCCGCACGTCGACCAGGTGAAAGGTGCGCCCCTCCTCCTGCCAGCGCTTGATCTGGTGCACGTCGGTCTCCTTCACATGGGGGCGAATGGCCTCTACCAGCGCCAGAAAACGGGGATTGTGTTGCATGGCTTGCTCCTTGCCTCTTGGCCAATGGCCGTGGGTGAAACCGTCATAATGGCTCACCCGGATGATAAGAGAAAGGGCGCCTCGTGGCGCCCTTGTCATTTACGGCAGGATCTCTTGCTGATCCGCGCCCTCTTTCTCCACCTGGGTCGGCAGCATGTGCTCCCGCTTGACCCCGAAGAACATGGCGAACGAGCTCGCCACATAGATGGAGGAGTAGGTACCAAACGCCACACCGATCACCATGGCCACCGAGAAACCGTGGATCAGCGGACCGCCCTTGAGCAGCAGCGCCAGCACCACCACGAAGGTCAGGCCGGAGGTGATGATGGTCCGGCTCAGGGTCTCGGTCATGGAGAGATCCAGGATGTACTCGGTATCCCCCTTGCGCACCTTGCGAAAGTTCTCCCGCAGGCGGTCGAACACTACGATGGTGTCGTTCAGGGAGTAACCCACGAGGGTCATCAAGGCCGCCAGCACGGTCAGGTCGAATTCGTACTGGAAGTAGGCGAAGACGCCCAGGGTGATCACCACGTCGTGCACCAGGGAGAGGATGCCGCCCATGGCCAGACGCCACTCGAAGCGTACCGCCACGTAGATCATGATGCAGATGATGGAGGCCAGCATGGCCAGCGCACCGTCCGTCGCCAGCTCGTCACCCACGGAGGGGCCGACGAACTCCACGCGCTTGAGCACGGCGCCCTGATCGATCACCTTGGCGGCCGCCAGCACCTCGTTGCCCTGCTGCTCCACCTTGACCCCCTCTTTCGGGGTCAGGCGCACCAGCACGTCACGGCTGGAGCCGAAGTGTTGCAGGGTCGCCCCTTCAATCTTCTGCTCGTCCAGCACCTCGTGCATCTTCTCCAGGCTCACCGACTGCTGGAAGCCCACCTCGATGGTGGTGCCGCCGGTGAAGTCCAGACCCCAGTTCAGACCCCGATCGAACAGGAAGAACAGGGAGATCACCATCAGCAGGGTAGAGAAGACCACACCCGGCTTGGCAAAGCGCATGAAGGGGATGGGCTTTTCAAAATGTAGAATCTGAAACATGTCTCTTCCTTAGATCGGCAGCTTGTCGAGGCGCCGACCACCCCAGGCCAGGTTGATGATGGCGCGGGATACCGTGATGGCGGTAAACATGGACGCACTCAGACCAATCCCCAGCGTCAGGGCGAAGCCCTTGATGGCGCCGGTACCGATACCGAACAGGATCACACAGGTGATGAGCGAGGTGATGTTGGAGTCGGCGATGGTCGAGAATGCCCGATCAAAGCCCAGGTGGATCGCCTGCTGCACGCCGCGGCCGTTGCGGATCTC
This sequence comes from Aeromonas sp. s2, assembly GCF_040907935.1. Taxonomy (NCBI): domain Bacteria; kingdom Pseudomonadati; phylum Pseudomonadota; class Gammaproteobacteria; order Aeromonadales; family Aeromonadaceae; genus Aeromonas; species Aeromonas sp. s2. The sequence continues at coordinate 52,968 of NZ_JBFOCR010000009.1, forward strand.
TTCACGAATGCGCTCGTAGATCAGCACGTTGGCGTCCACCGCCATGCCCAGCGTCAGCACGATACCGGCGATGCCCGGCAGGGTCATGGTGGCCCCCGGGATCATCGACATGATGCCGACGATCAGCACCAGGTTCATGGAGAGGGCAATGTTGGCCACCCAACCGAAGGCACGGTAGTAGATCCCCATGAACAGCACGATCACCAGCATGGCCCAGCCGATGGCTTCCATACCGCTGTCGATGTTCTGCTGACCCAGGCTCGGGCCAATGGTGCGCTCTTCCACGATCTGGATCGGGGCGATCAGCGCACCAGCACGCAGCAGCAGCGCCAGGTTGTGGGCTTCGTTGGCGTTGTCGATGCCGGTGATGCGGAACTGGCTGCCAAGGCGCGACTGGATGGTGGCGACGTTGATCACCTCCTCCTGCTTGCGGAACTTGCGCTTGCCGTCCGGACCCGGCTGACCGACCGGCTTGTATTCGATGAATACGGTGGCCATGCCCTTACCGACGTTGTCCTTGGTAAAGTTGGCCATCTTGTTGCCACCCTGGCCATCGAGCTTGATGTTGACCTGGGGACGGCTGTATTCGTCGAAACCGGACTGGGCACCCACGATGTGGTCACCGGTCAGGATGATGCGCTTTTGCAGCACCACCGGACGACCGTTGCGATCGTTGTAGACCTTGGAGCTCGGCGGTACGCGACCGTCGGCCGCAGCCTGGATGTCGGCGGTCTCATCGACCATGTGGAATTCCAGGGTCGCGGTCGCGCCCAGGATCTCCTTGGCACGGGCGGTGTCCTGGATACCAGGCAGTTCCACCACGATGCGCTCGGCACCCTGCTGTTGTACCAGCGGCTCGGCGACACCCAGTTCGTTCACCCGGTTGCGGATGATGGTGATGTTCTGCTCGAGGGCGTACTTCTTCACCTCCTTGACCTTGGCTTCACTTAAGGAGGCCAGCAGGACGAACTCGTCCCCCTTCTGCTCGGTGGTAAAGGTGAGATCCGGGTTCTGACGACGCAGGAAGGAGACCGCCTTGCTCTGGTCGGCTTCGTCGCGGAAGACCACCTGTACCTGATCACCGACCCGGCGCACGCCGGAGTAACGGATCTTCTGGGTACGCAGCTCGGAGCGGAAATCCTGCACCATCTGCTCCTGCTGCTTGGCCAGCGCTTCGGCCATGTCCACTTCCATCAGGAAGTGCACGCCGCCACGCAGGTCCAGACCCAGCTTGAGCGGGTTGGCACCAATGGCTTCGAGCCAGGCAGGGGTGGAAGGCGCCAGGTTGAGCGCGGTGATGAAGTTGTCACCCAGCTTGTTGGCGACCAGATCGCGCGCCTTGAGCTGCTCTTCGGTGTTCTTGAAACGAATCAGAATGAAGCCGTGTTCGAACGCCGCATGCTTGACCGGGATCTTCGCCTCGTCGAGGGTCGCTTTCACCAGGTCAAGGGTATCAAGCTTGACTTCGGCACCCCGGCTGGCAGAGATCTGCAAGGCCGGGTCTTCGCCGTAAAGATTGGGGGCTGCATATAGAAAACCGATGGCGATCACCACGATCACCATCAGGTATTTCCACAGCGGATAGCGATTTAACACGCTGTGCTCCTCGGGAGATTAGAGGGACTGGATAGAACCCTTGGGCAGAACGGCAGAGACGAAATCACGCTTGATGGTGACCTGGGTCTGATCGTTCAGGGACAGCACAATGTATTCGCTGTCGGCGGAAACCTTGGCGATCTTGCCGACCAGGCCGCCGGAAGTGAGCACTTCGTCACCCTTGGAGAGGGAACTCATCAGATTGCGGTGATCCTTGGCACGCTTGGCCTGGGGACGATAGATCATGAAGTAGAAGATGAGACCGAACACGGCCAGCATGATGATCATTTCCATGCCACCACCCTGTGCCGCCGGAGCCGCGCCTTCTGCATATGCCTTGGAGATAATGCTCATTTAACAACCTCTTATTGATGTAAATTTGATAACTAGCTTATAAATCGTTGTTATTTCACGTCATTTTCAGCTAACGGAGGCACGGGCTTCCCTTGCCGACGGTAAAACTCAGTTACAAAGTCGTCTAATTTACCCTGCTCGATCGCGTCCCGCAAACCCTGCATCACACGCTGGTAATAACGCAGGTTGTGAATGGTGTTCAGACGGGCACCGAGGATCTCGTTGCACTTGTCCAGATGGTACAGATAACTGCGGGTGTAGTTCTTGCAGGTGTAGCAGTCGCAGTCCGCATCCAGGGTGCTGGTGTCCTCGCGATACTTGGCGTTGCGGATCTTGACCACCCCGTCGGTGGTGAACAGGTGACCGTTGCGGGCGTTGCGGGTCGGCATCACGCAGTCGAACATGTCGATGCCGCGGCGCACCCCTTCCACCAGATCTTCCGGCTTGCCCACCCCCATCAGGTAGCGTGGCTTGTCGGCCGGAATTTTTGGGCAGACGTGCTCGAGGATGCGATGCATGTCCTCTTTGGGCTCACCCACCGCCAGACCGCCGACCGCGTAGCCGTCGAAACCGATCTCCAAGAGACCGTCCAGCGACACATCCCGCAGATCTTCGTACACGGAGCCCTGGATGATGCCGAACAGGGCGTTCTTGTTGCCCAGCGCATCGAACTTGTCGCGGGAGCGCTTGCCCCAGCGCAGGGACATCTCCATCGACTTGCGCGCCTCTTCGTAAGTGGCCGGGTACGGCGTGCACTCGTCGAAGATCATCACGATGTCGGAGCCCAGATCGTACTGGATCTCCATGGACTTCTCGGGGTCGAGGAAGATCTTCTCGCCGTTGATGGGGTGACGGAAGTGCACCCCCGCCTCGGTGATCTTGCGGATGTGCCCCAGGCTGAACACCTGGAAACCGCCGGAGTCGGTCAGGATCGGGCCCTGCCAGTTCATGAAGTCATGCAGATCGCCGTGGGCGCGCATCACTTCCTGCCCCGGGCGCAGCCAGAGGTGGAAGGTGTTGCCAAGCAGGATCTGGGCGCCAGTTTCACGTACCTCTTCCGGGGTCATCCCCTTGACGGTGCCGTAGGTGCCAACCGGCATGAAGGCCGGGGTCTGCACGGTGCCGCGCTCGAATACCAGCTGACCGCGACGGGCACGGCCGTCGGTGGTTTTCAGTTCAAATTTCATTGCTACCTCGGTTTCAGTCAGAGAAACAGTCTGACAAATAGTAGGGCCGCACCGGCCCGGTACAAGAAGCCGGCCGGGATCCTGACGATCAGGTCCTGAACGGCTTCTGAAGGGCAGCCGCTTACGCCGCTGCCCGGCGACGGGTGACAAACATGGCGTCCCCGTAGCTGAAGAAACGATACTGCTCGGCCACGGCGGCCTGGTAGGCGGCCATCACGTTGTCATAGCCGGCAAAGGCGCTGACCAGCATGATCAGGGTCGACTCGGGCAGATGGAAGTTGGTGACCATGGCATCGACCACCTGGAACTGGTAACCCGGGAAGATGAAGATGTCGGTGTCGCTGAAAAACGGCGCCAGCGGCTTGCCCTGGGCCAGGGTCACCTTGGCCGCGCTCTCGAGCGAACGTACCGAGGTGGTCCCCACCGCAATCACCCGGCCGCCGCGGGCACGGGTCGCCGCGATGGCGTCCACCACCTCCTGCGGCACTTCGGCGTATTCCGAGTGCATGTGGTGATCTTCAATCTTGTCCACCCGTACCGGCTGGAAGGTGCCCGCCCCCACGTGCAGGGTGACGAAGGCCGTTTCCACGCCCTTGGCACGAATTTTCTCCAGCAGCGGCTCGTCGAAGTGCAGGCCGGCGGTCGGCGCCGCCACGGCGCCCGGCTTCTGGTTGTAGACGGTCTGGTAGCGCTCCTTGTCGGCATCCTCGTCGGGACGATCGATATAGGGGGGCAGCGGCATGTGGCCGATGGCTTCCAGGATCTCCAGCACCGGGCGCGGATCGAGGAAGTGGATCTCGAACAGGGCGTCGTGACGGGCGCGCATCTCGGCCTCGACGGGCACGCCGTCGGCACCGGCATCCAGGATCAGGCGGGTGCCTGGCTTGGGCGACTTGGATGAGCGCACGTGCGCCAGCACGCTGTGCTCGTCCAGGATGCGCTCCACCAGCACCTCCAGCTTGCCGCCGCTGGCCTTCTGGCCAAACATGCGCGCGGGGATGACCCGGGTGTTGTTGAACACCAGCAGATCACCGGGGTTGAGCTGGTCCAGCACATCGACAAATTGACCGTGGCGCAGGGCGCCGGTTTGACCGTCGAGCTGCAGCAGACGACTGGCGGTACGCTCCGCCATCGGATAGCGGGCAATCAGCTCGTCTGGCAGATCAAAATGAAAATCGGATACTTGCATCTTTCACCTCGGGGGAATCGGCGGCTAGTCTAGTTATCCCCCTCTTGCAAGGCAACCCAAAAGACCAAAAACCCAAGAGAGACAAGGGATAGCGAGCAATTATGTGAAGCAGGGCCAGTTAAGAAACCTTTAAGGTTTTGTATTGACCCTGATCATGTTTTGCCGAAGGGGGCTGGGCTAGGGTGAAAGCAGATACACAAGGAGGCCCACCATGATGACCCTATCCGAGATCATGACTGAACACCCCTTCACCCTGGGTCCGGAAAACAGCGTCAAACAGGCGATGGACCTGATGCAGCAGGAGCGGATCCGCCATATTCCCATCGTTGACGACCACCATCATCTGCTGGGCCTGGTCACCCTCTCCGATATCCTGGCCACCCGCGAATCCAAGCTGCTGCTGATCAATCCGGAGCGGGAGGCGGAGTTCACCGACAGCGTCCAGCTCGACGAGATCATGACCCGCCAGGTGGCGAGCGTGGATCCCCATGCCGGCATCAAGGAGGCAGCCCTCTATCTGCAGCGCCACAAATATGGCTGCCTGCCGGTACTCAAAGGGCACAAGCTGGTAGGCATAGTCACAGAGTCGGACTTCATTGCCGTGGCCATCAATCTGCTGGAGCTGATGGAAGAGCAGGAGCCATCTGATGACTTTTGATCTGCGAAACCTGTAATTAAATTACAATAAAAGCGTTTTCAGCCTGAATTATCGGCATAAATGGTGAAACACTTTCATTTTGACTGAAAAATTACACCACCAGCTTGCTTTGTGATCTGCATCACACTATCATGACCGCCATGCAATAGTTGCCGAGGGGGAGACGAGGGATTGTGCACCCATCCTCTTCCTCTCATTTGTCTGCAAGTTTGCACACCCCGTAGTTAGTCTTTGCTGTAAAGCTTTTGTTTATATAGCCATTCCTTGTTTGATGACCCGGCCTTGTCCTTGCGACGACGCCGGGATTTTTTTATCCGCGTTGTACCCCTCCCCTTCACCTGGCACGCTCGCGCCGCCCGTTCGCTCACCCCCGACGCCCCTCTGCGCCACGACTTGACGGCCCTCTCCCCTCTCCCCTTGAAAAGCCGAGGTCGCGCACAGATGTTGAATCTCGACAAGGAGTTATCTCTGCATGCTGGCGATATTCATGTTAGGTACAGCAGAGGTGTTTTATCTAATAAGTCGATTTAAGTGATTCAAAATTGCGGCTTTGACCGATTAGGAAAAGCCCCTATGATGAACCCATCGAAAGTTAAACGCCTCGTCTGGCACGACTCTTCACTACCGGACGGGCACATGTACATCACCAAGGAGCAAATACATGTCTACCTACATCAACACTGAAATCAAGCCGTTCAACGCCACCGCCTACCACAATGGCAAATTCGTTCAGGTGTCTGACGCTGACCTGAAAGGCAAGTGGTCCGTGGTGTTCTTCTACCCGGCTGATTTCACCTTCGTCTGCCCGACCGAGCTGGGCGACCTGGCTGACAACTACGCCGAATTCCAGAAGCTGGGCGTCGAGATCTACGCCGTCTCCACCGACACCCACTTCACCCACAAGGCCTGGCACGACACTTCTGACACCATCCAGAAGATCCAGTACCCGATGATCGGCGACCCCACCGGCACCATCACCCGCAACTTCGGCGTGATGATCGAAGAAGCTGGTCTGGCTGACCGCGGTACCTTCGTCATCGACCCGCAGGGCATCATCCAGATCGTTGAAATCAACGCTGGCGGCATCGGCCGTGACGCTCTGGAGCTGCTGCGCAAGGTCAAGGCTGCCCAGTACGTTGCCGCTCACCCGGGTGAAGTGTGCCCGGCCAAGTGGAAAGAAGGCGACGCGACCCTGGCCCCGTCCCTGGATCTGGTAGGCAAAATCTAAGCCTTCCCGCTCTGAAGACCGGCCCGTTCAAGGGCCGGTTTTGTTTACGGACCTCAGAACAGGCGCCGGTCTGCTTTCTGGCCTGACAAAACGCCGACCCGCATTCAACAAGAAGGAATTCGACCATGTTAGATACCAACCTCAAACAACAACTCAACGGTTACTTGCAGTACATCGTCAATCCCATCGAGATCAGCGTGTCCGGCAACGACAGCGACAAATCCGCCGAACTGCTGGCATTGGCCAGCGAGATCGCCGAGATGTCCCCCAAGATTACCCAGACCTCTGGCACCAACGCACGCAAGCCTTCCATGAGCGTCGCGCCGAAGGGCCAAGCCCCGCGCGTTCATTTTGCCGGCATCCCCATGGGTCATGAATTTACCTCGCTGGTGCTTGCCCTGCTGCAAAGCGGCGGTCACCCCTCAAAGGCCGATGCGGCCGTGCAGGAGCAGATCCGCAACCTCAAGGGCGAGTTCCACTTCGAGACCTATATTTCGCTCTCTTGCCACAACTGCCCGGACGTGGTGCAGGCGCTCAACCTGATGGCGACCCTGAACCCCGGCATCACCCACACCATGATCGACGGCGCCCTGTTCCAGGACGAGGTCAACGAGCGTCAGATCATGGCGGTACCGAACGTCTACCTGAACGGTCAGCCGTTCAGCCAGGGCCGCATTTCGCTCGAAGAGATCGTCGCCAAGCTCGACACTGGCGCCGCCGAACGCAAGGCGCAAGAACTCAACGAAAAAGCCCCCTACGATGTACTGGTCGTGGGTGGTGGCCCGGCCGGTGCCGCCGCCGCCATCTATGCCGCCCGCAAAGGCATTCGCACCGCCATCGTCGCCGAGCGTTTCGGTGGCCAGGTGATGGACACCGTCGGCATCGAGAACTTCATCTCCGTGCCCTACACCGAAGGCCCCAAGCTGGCCGCGAGCCTGGAGCAGCACGTCAAGCAGTACGGCGTGGAAGTGATCACCGAGCAGCGCGCCGCCGCCATCAGCCGTGATGGCTACGTCAACGTGGATCTCGCCTCTGGCGCCACCTTGAAGAGCCGCGCCGTGATCCTGGCGACCGGTGCCCGCTGGCGCGATCTGAACGTGCCGGGCGAGCTGGAGTACCGCACCAAGGGCGTGGCTTACTGCCCGCACTGTGACGGCCCCTTCTTCAAGGGCAAGCGGGTTGCGGTGATCGGTGGCGGCAACTCCGGCATCGAGGCGGCCATCGATCTGGCTGGCATCGTCGAACACGTCACAGTGGTGGAGTTCGCCGATACCCTGCGTGCCGACGAAGTGCTGCAGAAGAAGGCCCGCTCCATGGGTAACATCGACATCATCATGAGCGCCCGCACCACCGAAGTGATCGGTGACGGCAGCAAGGTGGTGGGCATGGATTACGAAGATCGCACCACCGGCGAGATCAAGCACCTGGCGGTAGCGGGAATCTTCGTCCAGATCGGTCTGGTGCCGAACACCGAGTTCCTGAAAGGGAGCGAAGTGGCTCTGACCCGCTTCGGCGAAATAGAGATCGACACCAAGGGCGCCACCTCCCTGCCCGGCGTCTATGCCGCAGGGGATGCCACCACAGTGCCGTTCAAGCAGATCATCATCTCCATGGGCGCCGGGGCTACCGCCGCGCTGGGGGCGTTTGATTACCTCATTCGCAACCCGGCGCCAGAAGCCGCTGCGACCAAGGCCGACGTCGTGACCGCCTGATAGCGACCTGATGGACAAAAAGCCGACTCACAGAGTCGGCTTTTTTTATTGGTGCGAAAAGGCTCAGCCGGCTTTCGACGATTGGCCCTCATCCGGCTCGGGCGTGGCGTAGCTGGCGGGCACCGCCTCGCCGTCCAGATCCGTTCTCGGCTCCAGCTCCGCCGTCATGGGGGTATTGGGCGGCACCGGGATGAAGACCTGGTGATCGGCCAGCGGAATGGGGGCCCGTTGCCGCTTGCGCCAGCCGAGATAGCCTGCCAGCAGCAGACCGCAGAGGGCAAAATAGACGAACAGCCCCTCTGGCCCGAACTGCGCCATGACAAACGGCGCCAACAGCGGCCCGGTCATGGCCCCCAGGCTGTAGGCGAGCAGCAGCCCCTGATTGGCCCCCAGCACCTGATCCGGGCGCAGCTCGTCGCAGGCGTGGCTGAGGCTCAGAGGATAGATGGAGAACGCCATCCCTCCCAACAGGAACACCAGGCCCCCCTCGGCGGGGCCGAGCCAGGCATCCGGCAGCAGCACCATCAACAGGGCCAGCAGCGCCAAAACGGCGCCAAGCAGCAGGATCACCCCCCGCCTGTCGTAGCGATCGGAGAGGCGACCTATGGGGTACTGCAGGCACATGCCCCCCAGGATCACCAGCGCCATCATCTCCGCCACCTGGGAGAGGGACGAGCCGCTGTCGGTGAAATAGAGCGGCAACAGGCCATAGATGGCCCCCAGCACCAGACCGGAGGTAAAGCTGCTGCCCATCCCCGCCGGAGTGAGCCGCACCAGCTCCAAGACGCCGACCGGCTGGGGTGCCACCATGGCCGGGGTCGCCACCCGGGAGATAGCCAGCGGGATCACCGACAGGGTCGCCGCCATGGCGCACAGGGCGAACGGGGTCAGCACCATGGGATCCACCCACTTGAGCAGCAGCTGTCCCAGCGCCAGGGAGCCGTAGAGCAGGATCATGTAGAGAGACATCAGCCGGCCCCGGTTCGCCGGGGTGCTGGAGACCAGCATCCAGGACTCCAGCACCACGAACAGGCCGCCGGTGGCAAAGCCCCCCACCAGCCGCAGCGCCGCCCAGCTGAGCGGCTCCACCACCATGCCGTGCAGCAGAAACAGAAAGCAGAGCAGGGAGGCGTAGGCCGCATAGGCCCGGATATGGCCCACCCGGATGATGAGGTGGGCGTTGACGAAGGCCCCCAGCACCAGACCGCCGAAGTAGGCGGCCGAGACCAGGCCAATGGCCTGGGCCGATACCTGCTCGGCAGAGAGGCGCACCGTCAGCAGGGTGTTGAACATGCCGTGACCCAGAATGAAGATCACCAGACTGGTCAGGGGTGAGAAGAACCTTGCGAGTGTCATGGGGTCTCCCTGGTTGGCGCAATTGTGAGCAAAACAGCCATGGTACCGTTTGCTTCCCGCTCTCTTCAACCCCGCGGGATCAAGTCAACTCATGACACGCAGGGCCCGCGCCGGACAACTAGAATGGGAATACAGTCCACTCACCCCAGCCCCAGCAAACAGGAACGCCTTCATGTCCGCGAGCCTATCCAAGTACCCGATCGCCCCCGAGTTCGAGATCCCGGACTCCCTGCGTCTCTCCTGGCAGAAGACCGTCAACCTGATGGCTGAGCTGTTTCACGTGCCGGCCGGGCTCATCATGCGGGTACACCCTCGCGAGATAGAAGTGTTCATCACCAGCCAGACGCCGGACAACTGCTATCCGGCCGGGGCCCGCGAACACCTCGACTCCGGCCTCTATTGCGAACGGGTCATGGATACCCGCCAGGAGCTCCTGGTGCCCAATGCCCTCAAGGATCCCGAATGGCAGCACAATCCGGACATCAAAGTCGGCATGATCTCCTATTGCGGTCTGCCGCTCTGCTGGCCCGATGGCAGACTCTTCGGCACCATCTGCGTGCTGAGCCGGGAGGAGAACGACTACGGCGGCCTCTACCGGCAACTGCTCCTGCAGTTTCGTGATTCGGTGCAGCAGGGCATGCACACCCTCTACGACAATATTCGTCTGCAGGAGACGCAAGAAGAGCTGGAACAGCACAAGTCGCAGTTGACCCACACCCTCGACAGTCTGAAAAAAACCCAGGAGGAGCTCATCCACACCGAAACCCTGGCGGCGCTGGGAGCCATGGTGGCCGGCATCTCCCATGAGCTGAACACCCCCATCGGCAACGCCCTGATCGCCACCACGGCCCTGCAGGAGCAAACCCGGCAGCTGGCCGCCCAGCTGGGGGCTCAGACTATCCGTCGCACCACGCTGGAGGAGTTTGTGCACGCCAGCCAGGAGATGAGCGAGCTGGCCCTGCAGGCCATCACCCAGTCGGCCAAGCTGATCAGCAGCTTCAAGCAGGTGGCCATCGAACAGACCTCGGAGAGCCGGCGCAGCTTCGATCTCAGGCGCCTCATCGACGACAACCTGACCAACCTCAAGGCCGGCCCCGGGTTTGAGCAGGTCGTGCTGCACAATCTCATCGACGAGGAGCTGCTCTGCGACAGCTACCCGGGCCCCCTCAGCCAGGTGCTGCTCAACCTGATCCACAACGCCCTCCTCCATGGCATCGGGGATCGCCAGGATGGACGCATCGAGATCCGGGCCCATCAGGACCAACAATCCATCCACCTGGAGGTGCTGGACAACGGTCGCGGCATGGCGCCCAACGTACTGGCCCACATCTTCGATCCCTTCTTTACCACCACCCTGGGCAAGGGGGGCTCCGGACTGGGGCTCTCCATCTGCCGCCGCATCGCCACCTCGGTGCTGGGTGGCGGCCTGACGGCTCGCTCGGCACCGGGCAAAGGCAGCTGCTTTACCCTCTCCTTTCCCCGCATCGCCCCTGGCCGCGTCTGAGAGGCAGAACTCAGCCCCCTCTCGCAGAGTGAATCGAGTTGCGATGCCGGCCAACACAAGGGCGGCGGTGGGGTCTATCCTTGCTGATGTCCACCAGCGAGGTAATCAAGATGAAACCAGCCCTGTTTCTGTTAACCCTGCTCTTTACCGGCAGCGTGCTCGCCTTTCACTGTCCCGCCGACATGAAGAAGATTGACGATGCCCTGGCCAAGTCCCCGCCTCTGAGCACCGAGCAACTGGCACAGGTGAAGAAACTGCGTGCCGAAGGCGAAGCGCTGCACAATGCGGGCAAGCATCAGGAATCCGTCGATACTCTGGCCAAGGCGATGGCCATGCTGGGCCTGAACAAGGGTTAGCCCGGCGGCAACCCACTGGCAGCGAGCCGATTGCACTGCCCCCTTGCGGCCCCTCGTCCCCGATGCGAGGGGCCGCTTTTATCTGACCCGGCTACACCCGACCGCTGTAGAGCAGGGTGTTGTAATTGAAGGCAATCACGCCGTTGACGGCGTGGCGCTCAAACTCCCAGGCAATCAGCGCCGTCAACTCGGTATGGGCCTGCGAACCGGCCACCGGGGCATAGGAGGAGGAGTTGAGCCGCCCCAGCACCCCGTCGAGATCGAACCGCTGACGGTTGGCGAAGCGCTCGAGCCGGTAATCTCCCTCGAAGAAGGCGGCAAAATCCGCCTCCCCCAGGTTGCGATGATTGACCTCCTCATAATCCCCCGAATAGGTGCGCAGTCCCGCCTCGTAGGCCTTGAGAAACGGGGTGTCAGTCAGCCTGTCGTTCCAGATAAGGGCCACTCTGCCACCTGGCTTTAGCAGCCGCCGACACTCCTGCTTGAAGGCGGGACGATCGAACCAGTGAAACGCCTGGGCCACCGTGACGAGATCCACACAGCCATCCGGCAGACCGGTGACCTCGGCCCGGCCATCAGACCAGCCGACATTGGCAACCCCGGCCAGCAACTGCTGCGCCGCCGCACGCATATCCGGATTGGGTTCGACGGCCAGAACCTGACGCACCCTGGGGGCCAGCAGCGCCGTCAGGATACCGGTGCCCGCTCCTATGTCGGCCACCTGGCTCGCGGGTCCCATGGCCAGTTCATCGGCCAGAAAGTCCAGCATGGCCGGCGGGTAGCCGGGGCGGTATTTCACATAAGCCTCAACGCGAGCTGAAAATCGTTCGGTATTGTCCATTCCTTTCTCCTGCCATGTCGCCACCTGATGGCGCTGCTGCGCTGCTTGCCAGCGCCCCCATACCGATGCACCTCGTGGTCATCCGGTCGCCGCGGGCGCAGACCCGCGCGGTCCCCTTCTGAGCAGGCGGCACATCATCTATCTGACCAGATTGACCTCTCATGGCGCCGGAATAAAGAGGCCTCTCACCCTTTTCCTGTCACGCCAGCCACGCACAGATCGCGCAGGTCTGCTCGGCGACATGAGATCGCCATCACACTCTGCACACGGCACAACTGACATTCAGGTTATTAGTCGGCGGTTAAGTAATAAGCTGGGGGCTTGCCGCGTCATTCTTCGCATGGGGCCCCCGGGCTCAACGGGCCGCCGTGTCATGAATGCTCAAGTCGTTCGGCCAACGAGGTTTTTTTCTGAGCCTACACGGAGCGAAAAGATGCAACTAGGGAAAATATCGGCGGCGGTGAGCATGATCCTCTCTGCCGGCGTCATGGCAAAAACGGATAAACCGAACATAGTGGTCATCTTCGGTGACGACATCGGCTGGCAGAACGTCAGCGCCTATGGCATGGGTACCATGGGTTACACCACCCCCAACATCGACCGGATCGCCAAGGAGGGGATCAAGTTCACCGATCACTACGCCCAGCCGAGTTCGACGGCGGGCCGCGCCGCCTTCCTGACCGGCCAGTATCCCATTCGCTCCGGCATGACGACGGTGGCCATGCCAGGTGGCGCCCTGGGCCTGAAGAAAGAGTCCCCGTCTCTGGCCGAAGTGCTCAAAGCCGTCGGCTACAAGACCGGCCAGTTCGGCAAGAACCACCTGGGGGATCACAACTTTGCCCTGCCGACCGTCCACGGCTTCGACGAATTCTTCGGCAACCTCTATCACCTCAATACCCAGGAAGAACACGAGCAACGGGATTACCAGAATTTTGCCAAGCAGTATTCAGGCTCGCTCGAGGCGTACAGCAAGAAGTTCGGTACCCGCGGCGTCCTGCACTGCTATGCCACCGAGACCGAAGACAAGACGGTTGACCCGCGTTTCGGCGAAGTCGGCAAACAGAAGTGCACCGATACCGGCCCGCTGGGTCAGGAGCGGATGAAGGAGTTCGACCGCGCCGAGATGATCCCGGCCGCCCTCAAGTTCATCGACGGCTCGATCAAGGAAGACAAGCCCTTCTTCACCTGGGTCAATACCAGCCGCATGCACCTCTATACCCGTCTCAACGACAAGTGGCGCTACGCAGCCGAGCAGTACACCAGCGAATACGACTACCATGGCAGCGGCATGATGCAGCACGACAGCGACATCGGCTATCTGCTCGACGAGCTGGAAAAACGGGGTCTGAAAGAGAACACCATCGTCATCTATACCACCGACAACGGTCCGGAACACTCCTCCTGGCCTTATGGCGCCACCACTCCGTTTCGCGGCGAGAAGATGACCACCTATGAAGGGGGCGTCCGGGTGCCCATGATGGCGCGCTGGCCGGCCCAGATCCCGGCGGGTGGAGTGCTCAACGGCATCCAGGGTCACCAGGATCTCTTTACCACCCTGGCAGCGGCAGCGGGTGTCCCCGACGTCAACAAAAAGATGATGGACGAGAAGAAGCAGTACATAGATGGCGTCAACAACCTCGCCTACTGGGAAGGCAAGAGCAAGGAGTCGGCTCGCGACTCCATCTTCTACTACTTCGAGGACAAGCTCTCGGCGGTGCGGGTAGGCCCCTGGAAGTTCCACTTCGCGGTGGCCGAGAACTACTATGACAACCTCACCCCGCTCACCAAACCCAAGCTCTACAACCTGAGGGCCGATCCGTTCGAGAGTTACGACTCCGTCGATGCCAACGGCCACCTGCTGCAGAAGATGTCCTGGTTGCTGGCACCGGTCAGCGAGATGGTGAACCAGCATGTCAACACCCTGGTCCAGTATCCGCCGGTTCAGGGGGGCACCACCTTCGACATGGCCAAGATGATCCAGGAAGCCATGCAGAAAACCCAGCAGTAAACCACGCGGCGGAGGGCCCCCCTCCGCCACCTTCTTCATGCGGCTAAGCAGGTCACCTCGTCAGGCATCCACCCCGTACCGACCTCGCCCGCCGCCACCAGCAGAGTAACGATGAACAAGATCCGGACCCGTGACACGACGCACCTGGACGTCACCCCGCTCAAAACCGCCAACCGTGACAACAGCGGCGCCTATGCCCGCCGCTTCCACGTCATGGCCAAACCGGGGGGCTCCAAGTGCAACATTGATTGCCAATATTGCTTCTACCTGCACAAGGAAGATCTGCTCCATCAACCCAGACAACCCAGGATGGATGAAGAGACGCTGGAGACCTTCATCCGCAGCTACATAGAGGGGCAGGATGGCGACGAGATCGTCTTCTCCTGGCAGGGCGGTGAACCGACCCTGCTCGGCATCGACTACTTTCGCCGGATAGTGGCGCTGCAGCAACAGCATTGCCCGCCCGGGGTCAGCATCCGCAACGACCTGCAGACCAACGGCATCCTGCTCAATGACGAGTGGTGCCGGTTTCTCAAGGAGCACGGCTTTCTGGTTGGCCTCTCCATCGACGGGCCCCGCGCACTGCACGACAAATACCGGGTGACCCGCAGCGGCAAACCCACCTTCGATCTGGTGATGGCGGCGGCCGCGCTGCTGCGCCAGCATCAGGTTCCCTTCAATGCCCTGACCGTCATCAACCGGCACAATGCGAAATATCCCCTCGAGGTGTATCGCTTTCTGACCCGGGAGCTGGGGGCCAGCTACATCCAGTTCACCCCCTGCGTCGAGGCCAGCGACTTCAAACGCACGGCCCCGCAATTCTGGAACGACAGCATGCTGCCCCTGGTCGGCAGCGAGCTGAGCAAACCCGGCCACCCCATGTCGATCGTCACGGACTGGTCGGTGGATCCCGATGACTGGGGCACCTTTCTGGCAACCGTGTTCGAGGAGTGGGTCAACAACGACCTGGGGCGCGTACTGGTCAATCTGTTCGAAACCGCCGTGGCCCAGACCATGGGATACCCCTCCCAGCTCTGCGTCACCGCCGAGTTTTGCGGCAAGGCGCTGGCCATCGAGCACGATGGCAGCGTCTTCTCCTGCGATCACTTCGTCTATCCGGAGTACCGGCTGGGGGATATCAAACAGCGCCCCTTGAGCCACATGGCCTTCTCCACCCGTCAGGAGGCCTTTGGCATGTCCAAGCGGGACAGCCTGCCCGAATATTGCCGCCAGTGCCCCTACCTGACGCTCTGCTGGGGCGAATGCCCCAAGAATCGTCTGATCAGGGCCCCGGATGGCGAGCTTGGCCTGAACTACCTCTGCCCCGGGATCAAGCACTTCTTCGACTACGCCGCCCCCATACTGGCAGGCATAGCCCAGGTGTTGACAACGCAGCAGCAGGGCAGATAAGCCGGCGGGTCCCCAACCAGACCGGCATTGGCGACAGCGAGGGTGGCCCGGCCCCCTTGGCCAGCTAGCCGAACTGCCCGCCCGGCACAGCCAGCCGGCCCTGGTTCCGGGTCTACCAAATGCCCATAAAAAAATCCGAAACCCGCCAACGGGTTTCGGATTTTGACACCTTGATAGCTGCTCTGCTCTGCTCAGCTCTATTGCCCGACCAGGCCCTGCCGATGCAGGGCCTTTTTTACCAGGTCATTGTTTGCCAGGTCACGCTGAGCACCTGCGCTTACTTGCCGTAGTCCTCGGTCGGGATGCAGGAGCAGAACAGGTTGCGATCGCCGTAGACGTCGTCGATGCGGTTGACCGACGGCCACAGCTTGGCGGCGCGCACGGCGTCCGACGGGAACACCGCCTCGGCGCGGCTGTAGCCACGATTCCACTCAGCGTCCATCACGTCATCCTGGGTATGCGGGGCATGCACCAGCGGGTTGTCGGTGAGGCTCCAGTGGCCGTCCTGCACCTTGGCGATCTCGGCACGGATGGCGGTCATGGCCTCCACGAAGCGGTCCAGCTCACGCTTGGACTCCGACTCGGTCGGCTCGACCATCAGGGTACCCGCTACCGGGAAGCTCATGGTCGGCGCGTGGAAGCCGTAGTCCATCAGGCGCTTGGCCACGTCCATCTCGCTGATGCCGGAGGCTTCTTTGAGCGGGCGGATATCCAGGATGCACTCGTGAGCCACCCGACCGTTGCGCCCGGAGTAGAGCACGGGGAAGGATTCACCCAGCTTCTTGGCCAGGTAGTTGGCGTTGAGGATGGCCACCTGGGTGGATTTCTTCAGCCCCTCGTCTCCCAGCATGGCGATGTACATCCAGCTGATGGGCAGGATGCTGGCCGAGCCGAACGGTGCCGCCGACACGGCGCCGTTGTTGCGGCTCTCCTTGTCGGTCTTGACCACGGCGTGACCGGCCACGAAGGGGGCCAGGTGTTTCTTCACGCCGATGGGGCCCATGCCCGGGCCGCCACCGCCATGAGGAATGGCGAAGGTCTTGTGCAGGTTGAGGTGGGAAACGTCCGCCCCGATAAAGCCCGGCGCCGTCAGCCCGACTTGCGCGTTCATGTTGGCGCCGTCCAGATAGACCTGACCACCGTGCTGGTGAACGATGTCGCACACCTCCTTGATGGTCTCCTCGTACACCCCGTGGGTGGAGGGATAGGTCACCATCAGACAGGAGAGCTGATCACCCGCCTCGGCGGCCTTGGCGCGCAGATCGTCCAGGTCCACGTTGCCCGACTTGTCACAGGCGGTGACGATGACCCGCAGGCCCGCCATCTGGGCGGAGGCCGGGTTGGTGCCGTGCGCGGAGGCCGGAATGAGGCAGATGTCGCGATGCCCCTCGCCGCGGGACTCGTGGTACTTCTTGATGGCGAGCAGACCGGCGTATTCGCCCTGGGCGCCGGAGTTGGGCTGCATGCAGACCGCATCGTAACCGGTCACCTTCACCAGCCAGTTTTCGAGGTCGGCCAGCAGCAGCTGGTAACCCTTGGCCTGGGCCAGCGGGGCGAACGGGTGCAGCTTGCCGAACTCGGGCCAGGTCACCGGGATCATCTCGGCGGTGGCATTGAGCTTCATGGTGCAGGAGCCGAGCGAGATCATGGCGTAGTTGAGGGCCAGATCTTTGGCTTCGAGACGGTGGATGTAGCGCAGCATCTCGGTCTCGGAGTGGTACTTGTTGAACACCTCATGGGTCAGCACGGCATCGGTGCGCAGCAGATCCTGCGGGATGGCGTGATGGGTCTGGGCCGCCTTGTCGAGGGCCTCGATGTCCAGACCGTGCCTTGTGCCCAGGAACAGCTCGAACAGCTCGGCCACATCGCCACGGGTAGTGGTCTCGGAGAGGGAGACACCCACTGCACCATCCAGATCCGCGCGCAGGTTGATGCCGAGCCCCTCGGCCTTGGCGATCAGCGCAGCCTTCTCGGCGGTCTGTACGGTCAGGGTATCGAACCAGCTGGCGTGCTTGAGGGCCACGCCCTTGGCCTTCAGACCGAGCGCCAGAATGGTGGTCAGACGGTGCACGCGGGAAGCGATGGTTTTCAGTCCCACCGGGCCGTGGTAGACGGCGTAGAAGCTCGCCATGTTGGCCAGCAGCACCTGGGCGGTACAGATGTTGGAGTTGGCCTTCTCGCGGCGGATATGCTGCTCGCGGGTCTGCATCGCCATGCGCAGGGCGGCCTTGCCGCGGGCATCCTTGGAGACGCCGATGATGCGGCCCGGCATGGAGCGTTTGTAGGCATCACGGGTGGCGAAGAAGGCTGCGTGGGGGCCACCGTAGCCCATGGGCACGCCAAAGCGCTGGGCCGAACCCAGCACCACGTCGGCACCCAGCTCACCCGGGGACTTGAGCAGCAGGAGCGACAAGATGTCGGCGCTGACGCAGGCCA
The DNA here is from genome assembly GCF_040907935.1 of Aeromonas sp. s2. Taxonomy (NCBI): domain Bacteria; kingdom Pseudomonadati; phylum Pseudomonadota; class Gammaproteobacteria; order Aeromonadales; family Aeromonadaceae; genus Aeromonas; species Aeromonas sp. s2. The sequence continues at coordinate 70,803 of NZ_JBFOCR010000009.1, forward strand.
GCCCTTTCTGGGCCTGCACCGCGGCGATAAGCGCCCGCAGATCTTTCACTTCCCCCGTGGTGGTGGGGTACTGGAACAGGGCACCGAACACCTCTTCGGCGCAGGCCTGCTCGGCCGGGCCGACTGCCACGTCAAAGCCGAAGTGGACCGCCCGCTCCTTGACCACGTCGATCACCTGCGGGTGCACGTCGTCGGCCACGAAGAAGAGGTGGGATTTGGACTTGGCCATCCGCTTGGCCAGCGCCATCGCCTCGGCGGCGGCGGTCGCCTCATCCAGCAGGGAGGCACTGGCCAGATCCATGCCGGTGAGATCCAGGGTCAGCTGCTGGAAGTTGAGCAGGGCTTCGAGACGGCCCTGTGCCAGCTCCGGCTGGTACGGGGTGTAGGCGGTGTACCAGCCCGGATTTTCCAGCACGTTGCGCAGGATGACGTGGGGCACGTGGGTGTCGTGATAGCCCATGCCGATGTAGCTCTTGGCCACCTTGTTCTGGGCGGCATAGCCCTTGAGCTTGGCCAGCGCTTCCACTTCGGTCATGGAGGCACCGATGCCGAGCGGGCCCGGCCGGCGAATGGCGGCGGGGACCGTCTGCTCAATCAGATCGTCCAGGCTCTCGGCGCCCACCACGGCCAGCAGGGCGCGCAGATCTTCCTCACCCGGCCCGATGTGACGGCGGATGAAATCGGTTTTTTGCTCGAGTTCAAACAGTGACTGGGTCATTTCCCTATTCCTGATAAAAAGTCCTGATAACTAAGTGCCTGACAGCCGGCCTCGGCCGGCTTCACTCATGTTCGGGTGGCAGGGTGGCCCCTGCCGGCACCGGATGTCGCTCATAGCGACAGGGGGTCGTCTTGTGGCTGCCCGGTTTGCCGCGGGCAAACCGGGACGGACGACGTCACCCTCGCCGGCCGGCCTCCTGGCCGACGGGCATGCATACAAACGGGCCCTGCGCGATTGGCAGGGCCCGGGGGCATTACTCTTCGTCCACCACGTTCTGGTAGCCTTCGGCATCCAGCAGGTTGGCGAGCTCGCCCGCGTCGTCCAGCTTGATGCGGAACAGCCAGCCGGCACCGTAGGGGTCGGAGTTGACCAGCTCGGGGCTGCCTTCCAGCTCTTCGTTGACGGCCAGGATCTCGCCGCTCACCGGGCTGTAGATGTCAGAGGCGGCCTTGACCGACTCGGCCACGGCGCAGTCATCACCGGCACCGACCTGCTTGCCCACTTCCGGCAGATCGACGAACACCATGTCACCCAGCAGCTCCTGGGCGTGCTCGGTGATACCGACCACGGCCTCGCCGTTGGCTTCGACACGGATCCACTCGTGGGAGGTGGCATATTTCAGTTCGCTCGGGATATGGCTCATTTGTGCTTCCTTTATTCACTTGGATCACTTGTCCCCGGCGGGTTCGACAGGCGTTGCCGGGGCAAGGGGGTCTGGCGAAGGGTAGCCCCTTCGCCGCAATGGGGTCGTTACACCAGCTTCTGGCCGTTGCGCACGAAAGCCGGCTTGGTCACTTTCACGGTGACCAGCTTCTTGCGGATCTCCACCGAGGCCTGCTCGCCGATATCACGGGGCACCCGCGCCAGGGCAATACTGTAGCCCAGAGTGGGCGAGAAAGAGCCGGAGGTGATCACACCTTCCCGCTCTTCACCAGCGGCGGTGGTGAAGGTGACCGGCATGCCGCTGCGCAGCACGCCCTTCTCTTCCATTACCAGGCCCACCAGTTTGGGCTGGCTGCCGGCGGCTTTCTGGGCTTCCAGCGCGGCGCGGCCGATGAACTGGCGATCGCTCGGTTCCCAGGCGATGGTCCAGGCCATGTTGGCGGCCAGCGGAGAGACGGTTTCGTCCATGTCCTGGCCGTAGAGGTTCATGCCAGCCTCGAGGCGCAGGGTGTCACGGGCACCCAGGCCACAGGGGGCCACGCCGTTGTCCAGCAGCGCCTGCCACAGATCGCACGCCTGCTCTTGCGGCACCACGATCTCGTAGCCGTCTTCACCTGTGTAGCCGGTGGTGGCGATGAAAAGCTCGCCGGCCTGCACGCCGAAGAAGGGCTTCATGCCTTCCACTGCGGCATTCTGCTCGGCGCTGAACACCTTGGCCGCCTTGGCCTTGGCGTTGGGCCCCTGCACCGCGATCATGGCGAGCTCTGGGCGCTCGGTCACGGTCACCCCGAAGTCCTGGGCATGGTGGCGGATCCAGGCCAGATCCTTCTCGCGGGTGGCGGAGTTGACCACCAGGCGGTAGAAGGTCTCGCCAAGGTAATAGGTGATGAGGTCGTCGATGACGCCGCCTTCCGGGGTCAGCATGCCGCTGTAGAGGGCCTTGCCAAAAAGGGTGAGCTTGGCCACATCGTTGGCCAGCAGGTGTTGCAGGAAGGCTTTGACCCGCTCGCCGGTCAAATCGACGATGGCCATGTGGGAGACGTCGAACATGCCGGCATCGGTGCGCACCTGATGGTGCTCTTCCAGCTGTGAGCCGTAGTTGATGGGCATTTCCCAACCGTGAAAGTCCACCATCTTGGCGCCGGCTTCCAGGTGCTTGGGATGCAGTACTGTAGTCTGGATCATCGCTGTGTTTCCTTAAGCGTTCGCGACAACACTCACGATCCGCCCCGCCCGGCCGCCCTCCGGCGGTTCACCGGGGTCGCAGCAAGAGCAGAGAGTGCCTGAGTCTGTGCTCGTTCCGGCCCGCAAGGCCGGAGTGATTCCTTGAACGCAGCGGATTATATGCCAAGCGGACGCGCATGCCGCTCAAAAAAAACTAATCCACCGCCAGTCAACAGACTCCAGACACTAAGGTAAAAACAGCGATAAAAACAGACCAAACTCGGTAATGACGATATTAAATTTCGATTTTTACCGTTTCGTCACAATTTGGAGAAAAACGTTTCGCCGCCAGCCCAGATTAAAGGCTGATGCCCAAACCGGGTCATCAGCCTCCTCACATTAGTTTTGTTGTGAAAACACCCTAGTATTATTAGATTTTTTCACCCTTGGCCAGAGCGGGCAGCTCTCCTTCCAGCCCCATGGCGGCCCGGATCACCCTCTTACTTCAGCCGGGTCGGCAAATTGTTCCCCTTGGCCAAGGCCGGCAACTCACCCTCTAACCCCATGGCGGCCCTGATCACACTTTGCTTGAGCGGCGTCAACAGGTCGAAGGCGCACAGGCCCGCCCCGCGCACCAGCTTCTTAAGCGGGTTGGCACCGGCAAACAGCCGCTTGAGCCCCTCCATCGCCGCCAGCATGCTGGCCGCCTCGCTCTTGCGCCAGCGCTCGTAGCCGCGCAGGTTGGCGAGCAGACCAATATCCTTGCCCGCCGCCTGATTGCGCAGGATCTGCTCGGCCAGGGCGGCGGCGTCCAGCAGCCCCAGGTTGACCCCCTGCCCCGCCAGCGGGTGTATGGTGTGAGCGGCATCCCCCACCAGTACCAGCCGCTCGCGGGCAAAGTCACGGGCATAGCGGGCGGTGAGCGGGATGGCGCTGCGCGCCCCTTCCACCTGGCACAGGCCGAGGCGGCCGTCGAACGCGGTGGTGAGCTGGCGGTTGAACTGCTCGTCGTCGCACTGACAGAGTGCCTCGGCACGAGCGGCCGGCAGCGACCAGACGATGGAGCAGAGATCCGGTTGCCACAGGGGCAGGAAGGCGAGCGGCCCCTCGGGGGTGAAGATCTGACGCGCCACCGCCTCGTGGGGCTCGGCACAACGTACCGTCGCCACCAGCGCGTGGTGGCCGTAATCCCAGCTGGTGAGTGGAATGTCGGCCTGTCGACGGACCCAGGAGTGGGCGCCATCGGCCGCCACCACCAGTTTGGCCGACAGCGCGCGGCCATCTTCCAGCAGCAGCAGGGAGCCCGCCTCGCCGCTTTGCAGGCTGCTCACCCGGGCCGGGCTCAGCAGCTGGATGTTGTTGGCCCCCTCGATAGCGTCCAGCAGCGCCAGCTGGATGACCCGGTTCTCGGCGATGTGGCCGAGCTCGGGCTGACGCAGGCTGGCAGCATCGAAGGCGATCCGGCCAAAGCTGTCCTGCTCCCACACCTCCATCTGCACGTAGGGCTGCAGGCGGCGGGCCTCAATGCCGCGCCAGGCCCCCACCTGCTGCAGGATGCGCTGGCTGGCCAGACTCAGGGCGCTGACCCGGTTGTCCGGCGCTTCGTCAAGCGCGGGGGCCGGCAACTGGCCCTCGACCACGGCCACCTTGAGCGCACTCCCCTTGAGCGCAGCGGCGAGCCCCAGGCCCACCATGCCGCCCCCCACAATCACCACATCCACGTTTTGCATCTGCATCGTTTTATATCCTTTCAGGGCTGATCGCCGGGATCAGCGAGGGGGCGCCCGAAGGCAGACCCCTTCAATACGCAAGCTGTGACCCGTCTCAGGGGCGGCACAGGTCGGCAACAAAGCCTAGGGTGCGGGAGGCCAGCGGCGCCTTGAGGCAGTCCAGCCGCCCCATCAGGGAGAGCGCCAGGTTGCGGCCCGCCACCAGCGGGTCGTGCTCATTGGAGAAGAGCTGGGCCAGCGAGGAGGTAAGCCAGACCGTCTGCGCCTGATCCCCCTTGCGCTGCTGCCAGTAACCGTTTAGCACCTTGAAGCTGCCGATATCCTCCCCCGCCGCCAGGGCCTGACCGACGGCGTGGGTGAGCAGGTCCAGGTCGCGCATGCCGAGGTTGAAGCCCTGGCCGGCAATGGGGTGCAGCAGATGGGCGGCGTTGCCCACCAGCACGGTGCGCTGGGCCAGCGGGTAGTCGGCCACCGTCAGCACCAGCGGATAGACGTGGCGCTGGCCGGTTTGCAGGAAGCGACCGAGGCGCCAGCCGAAAGCCTGCTGCAGGCGGGCCAGAAAGGCGGCGTCATCGAGCGCCATCAAGGCCGGCGCCTCATCCCGCGCCACGCTCCAGACCAGGGAGGAGAGCCCCCCCTGCATCGGCAGCAGCGCCAGCGGCCCCCCTTGGGTGAAACGCTCGAATGCCTGACCGGCCGGATCCTCGGCCGTCTTGACGGTGGCGATGATGGCGCTCTGGCCGTAGTCGTGACGGCTCACCGCCAGCTTGCACTGCTGGCGCACGAAGGAGTTGCCGCCATCGGCCGCCACCAGCAGACGGGTCTGATAACGCTCGCCGTCCGCCAAAGTCAGGTTCACCCCCTTCGTCAGCGGCTCCACCCGTTCGAGCTGGGCCGGGCACAGCATGCGGATCTGCGGGCAGGCGGCGATCGCCTGTTGCAACTCGATGCCCGCCGCCGACAGCTCGATCACCTGGCCGAGGGCAGACAGGCCATACTCGGCGGCCGTCAATCCGGCTTGGCCGAAGTGGCCCCGATCCGACACATGAATGCGGGTGATGGGGCTGCAATGGGGGGCAAAACGGGGCCAGAGCCCGTGCCGGGTCAGCGCCTCGCAGGTGCCGGCGGAGAGCGCGATGGCGCGGGCATCGAAGCCGGGGTGTGCATTGAGCTCGGGGGCGCTCGCCTCCAGCAGCAGGATCTGCAGAGGCTTGGGCCCTGGCAGGGCCGCGAGGGAGAGCGCCAGCACGGCGCCGCTCATTCCACCACCGACGATGGCCACATCGACGTGGTTCAGATCAGATTGAGACATGAGATCAGGGGAAAAGCTGAAAACGTGGGGTCATGCTAACACAAAGCGTGAGGTCGGGATGCGAAGCCACGGGCAAAAAAGCGCACTCCTGGCCGTCGCTTGCCGCACTACGGCCGACCAATGCTGGCAAACGATGCATGTAAAAAGAGCGCCACCAGGCGCTCTTTTTCAGACTTGCTCGACTCAGTGCAGGGTCGGCGGGGTGCTCGGGGCATCCGGCCGCTTGCCGAACTCCTCGAACGCCATCATGACCCCGAGGCGCACGTGTTCGTAGAGCACCAGGAAGGAGGCTTCGTTCTCTTCATCTTCCTGATCGAACTCGGCAGAGACCTGGGTGATGCTGGCGATGTCCTGGATCATCTCCTGCAGCTCTTCGGAGGCCTTGGAGAGCTCCTGCTGCACCACGCCGAAACCGGCCAGAAAGGCCTGGGACCAGTCCACCAGCGAATCGATGCGCTCGTCAAGCGGCGCCTCGTCGCTTGGCAACAGCAGCTCGACCCCTTTCTGAGCCATCAGGCTCTCGATCACCTCATGATAGAGATCGGTCATCACCTGGCGCACCGGGGCTGGCAGACCGAAACCGTCGTTGACCAGATCGTTGAAATGGGGCAGCCAGCTCTTGTCGTCCAGGGCCACACCACCGCACACCAGACCGCAGATCACGCCATGGGCCTCTACAGCCGTTGCCATCAGCTCGTGCTGTTCCATCAGGTCGGCCACGGCCGCGTATTTCAGGGGGTTCGTTTTGCTCATCGAAGATCCGCTCAAAGTTCAGGCAAATATGCAGAATTAATGGTCAGGATCCTAGCATTCTCCCCCTTCCAGAGCCAGCAAGGCCTTGAAACTTCTGCATCTGCGCTATATAGTCCCGCCCAGTTGTCCACGTGGATAAAGGCGGAATGACACTCCGCCGTATTGAGGAAGGCATGAGCACAGAGGCCGTAGAAATCGTCATTTTGGGACGTCCCTACAAGGTATCCTGTCCCCTGGGACAGCAGGATGCCCTGCGCCAGGCCGCCGACCAGCTGACTGATAAACTCATCGAGCTGCGTCAACGCTCCAAGGTCTCCAGCAATGAACAGCTGGCGGTGATGGCAGCACTCAATTTCTGCCATGAGCTCTGTCTTGAAAAAGACAAGAATCACCAATACTCTGAGACCATGGACAAGCGGATCAAGATGCTGCAACGCACCATCGAAGCGGCCTTGATCGAGCACGGACAATATGGCGAATCCAGCGACGAAGGCGTACAACCCTAACTCGCAACGTTTTTGAAATTCCCTGGGGTGTTTGTCAGCCGGTTCAAGTCCCCGAGCCGATATTCATACCAAACAGGGGATCTGCCTTCTGGCTATTGCGCATGCTCGGCACGACCGAGAAGCCTGCGGTCAGATCCGATCCCCGCCTTGAACCGACGGTTCAAGGGCCCAAACCGGCAACGGCATCTCCGGGGTACCAACAGCAAAAAGCCCGTCACCAGCGTGACGGGCTTTTTCTTTGTCTGCGCGGCAGTCCCCTCCCCCGCTTCCGTCACCCGGCATATCAGCCCCCAGCGGCGGCCCATAAAAAACCCGCCAACTCGGGCGGGTCTTTTCACATCATTAGGCTCACACGGCCATCTGCTCGTGGGGCGAACCGTGGTGACGCAACCAGAGGAAGCTCAGCGCCACGATCAGCACCATGAGCGTCATGATGGCGCCCAGGGTTACCTGCCCCTCCATCGGGAAGCAGGCCGCCAGCAGGGTCACGATGCCGGCCCCCAGGTTCTGCATGCCACCGAGGATGGCACCGGCGGTGCCCGCCTGGCCCGGGAAGGGCTCGATGGCGCAGGAGGTGGCAGTCGGATAGAGGATACCACTACCGATGAAGTAAACGGCAGCCCCCCCCACCAGGGAAGCGGCACTCACTATCCCGAACAGACCGGGCAGCAGGATGATGAGTGACCCCAGCGCCAGGAAGGCGATGCCAAGGCGCATCAGCTTGCCCTGGCTCAGGCGAAAACTCAGCTTGGCGGAGAGCCAGGCACCGAACAGATAGCCGGGCAGCGGCAGCACGAACAGCACGCTGACGGTACGGGCACTCAGCTTGAGCACGTCGCCCAGCAGCACGCCGGCGGCCGCTTCAAACACCGCCAGACCGGCGAAGGTCGCCATCAGGCAGAGCAGGTTGCCCTGAAAACGCGGGTTGCCGAGCACGTGGCGATAGGCGGCACCTACTCGCAGCGGCTGCTGACGGGCCTCCTCCGGCAAGGTTTCGACGAACCAAGCCAGTATGGCCAGGGTCGCCACGGCGCCAAAGCCGAACAGGAACCAGTAGCCCGCACGCCAGTTGAACAACTCGGTCAGCCAGCCACCCAGCACGGGGGCCAGCAGCGGGGAGAAGATCACCCCCATGCTCACCAGGCTGTTGGCCCGGTTGAGCTCGGCACCGGTGTAGCGGTCGCGCATCAGGGTGCGGCTCATGGCGCCGCCGGCCCCGGTCCCCAGCCCCTGGATGAAGCTGCCCGCCAGCAGCGCCATGAAACTCGGGATCAGCTGGATGGTCAGGGTACCCACCAGGAACACCATCATGCCGATGATGATGATGGGACGACGCCCGATGCGATCCGACAAGGGGCCGTAGACAAACTGGGAGAGGCCGTACGGGATCAGATAGCAGGCCATCACCGCCTGCAGCTGGCCGGAGGCCACGTTGAAGTCCCCCGCCATCATGGGAATGGAGGGCACGTAGAGGGTCTGGGTCATCTGGCCCACAGCGACCATCAGAATGGTCAGAAAAAACAGCGGATAAAAACTGTGCCGATACATATCTCAGTCCCGAAAAATCATCGAAAAGCTGCCCGCCTCTGGCAGAAAACCGCAGAGGGGATCCAACAAACAGGGTCAATCAAAGGTGAAAACTCAAGGCGGAGAACCCGCACCGGCCGGGAGCAGGACACTCCCATGGCTTGCCGTCATCTTAGTGATTCAGATCACGAAAAACGAACGAATCTTTATAATCAGCTTTCCTTAGTTTTTCTAATGTGACGGGGTTTTAGGCCCCGTCAACGATAAAAATCAACGCGTTACCATCTGCTGGGCCTGCTTGACCAGATCCTCCGGCTTCTCGTTGCGCGGCGGTATGGTGATCCCCTTCTGGCAGGCCGGCTTGTCGGCCATCCGGTCCATCCAGGCCTGCAGATGGGGCAGCCCCTCGATGGAGATACCGCTCCAGTCATAGATACGCACCCAGGGCCAGGTGGCGATGTCGGCGATGCTGTACTCGTCGGCCAGATACTCGTGCTGGGCCAGATGGCTGTCGAGCACCTCGAACAGGCGGCGTCCCTCCTTCTGATAGCGTTCGATGGCGGCCGGGATCTTCTCCGGGAAGTAGCGATAGAAGACGTTGGCCTGCCCCATCATGGGCCCGACCCCACCCATCTGGAACATCAGCCACTGAATGGCCTGGGAGCGGCGCTTGGGATCCGCCGGCAGCAGCTTGCCTGCCTTCTCGGCCAGATAGAGAAGAATCGCACCCGACTCGAACACCGCGAAGTCCCCGTTGTCCCGATCGACGATGGCCGGAATGCGGCCGTTGGGGTTGATGGCCAGAAACTCGGGTTTCTTCTGATCCAGCGCCGACAGGTCGAGCGCAATGACACGGTAGGGCAAGCCCAGCTCTTCGAGGGCAATCGCCACCTTGAAGCCGTTCGGGGTGGCGGCGGTATAAAAATCGATCATCATGGACTCCTTGTGATTCACACATTGGCACAGGACGGACAGGGCCTCGCCCATGTCGGCTAGAGAAACGCAGCGGGATGGACAACATGGGCATCCCCCGGCCTGAACATGACGAAGCGGCACAATACCGGTCAGTTATGACAAATATTGTGCCGCTTGAACAGCCCGGCGCAGGGAAGGAAGAGCCTAGTTGCACAGCCCCATGGGTTGACGCTGGCGCAGCAGAATGAGGCGGGAAAGCAGCGGGAAGTAGGACTCCAGCTTGTTCAGCAGCACCCGGCTGCAGGCGGGATCGGCAAGTTCAGACTCTTCCAGCACGATGCCGTTGGAGACGAAATAGAAGCGCGGGTCCCGCACATCCGGCCCCTGAATGGTGAGAGTACCGTCTCCCTTGCGCTGCCAGGCAAACTCGGGCCAGGCCGCATCCCCGTCCAGCAGCAGGATGGCCGCCTCTTCCTTGCCGGGTTGCCAGTGGGATGGCTGGGTAATGGTTAGCTCGTTGAAGTAGTCGCCGTATCCGGTCGAGTTCCGCAAGGCGGCCAGCAAACCCTGGGTGGAGGTTGCCGACGGTTTTTGACTCACTAATGACAAATTCATGATCCACGTCCCTATGCTCAAGGCAGCCTGTTATTCGGCTGCTGCCCATAAGACTAGACCAAAAAGAGCCTATATTGGAGCCGTCAGATCTGGCAGTCGCCAAGGCCGGAGCGATAACGTATAACAGTTGCCATTGTCGAAAAGACTGGTATGATACCGCGTCCTTTTATTCCCCCGTTCTTTAACATCCAGTGGTGAACCTATGCATCCGATGCTGAATATCGCCGTGCGCGCTGCGCGCAACGCCGGTCAAGTAGTAGTAAAAGCCTTTTCTCAACCCGAGAACATCGAGGTTATCCAGAAGGGCAGCAATGACTTCGTGACCAACGTTGACCGTGAAGCCGAAGCGGCCATCATTCACACCATCAAAAAATCTTACCCGGAACACAGCATCGTGGCTGAAGAGTCTGGTGAGATTGCCGGTACCAATCCGGACTACCAATGGATCATTGACCCACTGGATGGCACGACCAACCTGGTCAAAGGCATTCCGCACTTTGCCGTCTCCATCGCCCTGCGCGTCAAGGGCAAGACCGAACAGGCCGTGATCTACGATCCGATCCGTGACGAGCTGTTCACTGCCACCCGTGGCAGCGGCGCCCAGCTGAACGGCTACCGCATCCGTGTCGGCAAGGCCAAAGAGCTGGCCGGCACCATCCTGGCCACCGGTTTCCCGTTCAAGCAGAAGCACCACATCGAGCCGTACCTGAAGATGTTCCAGAGCATGTTCATCGAGTGTGCCGACATCCGTCGTGCCGGCTCCGCCGCGCTGGATCTGGCCTATGTGGCTGCCGGTCGCGTCGATGGTTTCTGGGAAATCGGCCTCAAGCCCTGGGACACCGCTGCCGGTGAGCTGCTGGCCAAAGAGGCTGGCGCCATCGTCACCGACTTCGTCGGTGGTCACAACTACGAGAACTCCGGCAACATCGTCGTGGCCAACCCGCGCGTCCTGAAAGAGATGCTGGGCAAGATCCGCGAAGAGCTGCCGGAATCCCTGGCCAAGTAAGCCAGCGTTACCCGCACTCATCAAGAACCCGGCTCAGGCCGGGTTTTTTTATGACCTTTTCATGGCCATCAGCCCATCGACGCTGACAAGCAAATCTCTGCCCATGCGCATTGCCATCGCTCCTCTGCCCCTCATGGCCAGCGCCGCTGCCCCGACAGGCGAGATCGTGAGCGTCACTGTCGCCTTGTGCGGCGTCAATGCTCGATACCAGCCGCAGGCCAAAAGTCGTGACCTATCACTGTGCTCATGCCTTGAAATGATGGACCAACAAAAACAGTCAACCCGGCCGAAGCCGGGTTGACTGTTTACCTGCAGCAACATGCCATGACGCGGCCCCCTGTCTGGTGCCGGTACAGCTATTACGCCAGGCGGAAGCGGCCTATGGTCTGACGCAGGCCGGCGGCCAGCTGGCTCAGTTCCAGGCAGGCACGGGCGGTGTGATCGGCCCCAACGGCAACCTCGTTGGAGGATTCGTTGATCCGCTCCACGTTGCGACCCAGCTCATCGGAGACCGCGTCCTGCTCGCCGCAGGCACTGGCGATCTGAATGGCCATGTCGGCGATCTGGGCGACCGCCTCCTCGATTTGCTGGATGCCGTCGCTGGTCTGCTCGCTCTGCTCCACGCACTGGCGGATCATCTCGCAGCTCTGGCCTGTCACCTCTTTGGCCTGGTTGGCACGGGCCTGCAGGGTTTCGATGATGGCGACGATCTCGCCGGTGGACGCCTGAGTGCGACCCGCCAGGGTACGCACCTCGTCAGCCACTACCGCAAAGCCGCGGCCCTGCTCGCCGGCACGGGCCGCCTCGATGGCGGCGTTGAGCGCCAGCAGGTTGGTCTGATCGGCGATGCCGCGGATCACGTCCACCACCACGTTGATCTGGGCGGATTCGCGCTCCAGTTCGGTGACCAGGGTACCGGCCTGTTCAATCTCTTCGGCAACCCGGGTGATGGCCATCAGCGAGCTCTGCACATCCTGATTACCGCGGCGTGCTAGGGCATTGGCGGAGCTGGCCGATTCAGACGCCGTCTCGGTGTTGCCTGCCACATCGGCCACGGTGGCCTTCATCTGGGCCATGGCGGTGGCAACCAGCGATATCTCCTGCTGCTGGCTCTGGATCCCCTGTGCCGACTGCTCGGAGACGGCGCTCACCTCTTCGATGGCGGCGCCCAGCTGGGTCACGGCCGCCACAACCTCTTCAATCAGACCGCGCAGGTTGTCCTGCATCTTGAGAGACGCCTTGGCCAGCATGCCCAGCTCGTCACGACCGATGTGCTGGCGATCCAGCTGATGGGTCAGATCGCCGGCGGCGATGGCGTTGGCCTGGGCAACCACGGCCTGCAGCGGCAGGCAGATCTGGCGGGTCAGGAACCAGGTCATGGCCACCATGAACAGCAGCAGGCTGCCGATGCTCACCATGGCAAAACTGGTCACCATGTTGACGCTGTCAAGCAGGCTGCCGCGGTTCTCTTTGACGAAACCGAGGTTCACTTCCACCAGGCCGTTGACCGCCTGTTCCAGCTCGCCATAAATGGGGTTGGACTGGAACAGCTGCACCTTGGCCTGCTCCAGCTGGCCCTGTGCCAGCAGTTGATCCACCAGATTGACCGAGTTCAGGTAGCGTTGCCACGCCTGCTTGGCGCCGTTGAACACCTGACGCTCATGGGCGGCACCGACCGTGGCCTCATAGCCCCGGAAGGCCTGCTCGACTTTCTGGACACTGGCCTGGATGCGGCCGCGACGCGCCTGCAGATCGGTGGCGTCATCCACCATCAGCAGGGCAAACTGGGCGCGGCGCACGTAGGATACGTCGTAAAGCAGGTTCTCGACCGAGAGCACGCTCGGCAGGGTGGAATCGGTAAAATTCAACACGCGATCGCGCACGCCGCGCAGTTCGCTGGAGAGAAAAATACCGAATATCACGTTGACGGCGGCAATGACCACAAAGACCACGGCAATCTTTTTGCCGATAGACAGATTTTTGTAAAACATGGTGGCTGGTGATCCTCGACTGCTGACAAGCAGGTGCACAGTGGCGATCACATCCGTATGAACTGGTAACCCGGGCTTTCCTGACGGGAGATGGGACGTTGCGAAAGACCAAGGGAAGGGTGGGTTTCGCGAGGGCGGCACTTTACCACAAACCTGCCTACTCCTTCACCAGCTTTCGCCGCAACAAAGCAAGTTGTTTTTCCATACAATCGGATCTTCGTCACAAACTATTCAAGACGACCAAATCATTTCAAATAGTTAGCCGATGAATGCAATCGATGCCCCGGCATGGACAAGTGAGGCCCGGCTCGCTGTAATGCAAGAGTCCCCGGATGGCGCAGCGCCATTCCTGCCGTCAAGCAAGAGAGGTGATCTTCATGGATAACGCGTCAGCCCTGCCCCTTTCCTCCTGGTCAGCCCAGCTGCGCGAGCAGCTGCGGGCACGCCCGGTGATCGCCATCGGCCTGTTCGTTGCTCTGGCGACCGTCGTGCTGTTGCTGCTGCAAAGCCTGGTGATGCTGGCCGCCGGCTACATCAGCCCCGGCGTTCGCTATGGCCTGATCGGTGGCCTGGCCGGCTTTGCCGCCACCGCGCTTGGCGCCCTGCCCGCCCTTTTTCTGCGCTCGGTTCCGCAACGGGTAGAAGACAGCATGCTGGGCTTTGCCGCCGGCATGATGCTGGCAGCCAGCGCCTTCTCCTTGCTGTTGCCGGGGCTCGAGGCGGCAGAGGGGATCACCGGCAACGGCTTTCTCGCCGCCGCCGTGGTGGTAGTCGGCATGACCCTCGGGGTACTCCTGATGTTGGGGCTCGATCAATTCACCCCCCATGAACACGACAAGACCGGCCCCTGCGGCCCCGGTCACGAGAGCTGCTCCCGGGTCTGGTTGTTCGTATTTGCCATCGCCCTGCACAACCTGCCGGAGGGGATGGCCATCGGGGTGAGCTTCTCGCAGGGGGACATGTCGGTGGGTCTGCCGCTCACCACCGCCATCGCGTTGCAAGACATTCCGGAAGGGCTGGCGGTGGCACTCGCCATGTGCGCCGCCGGTTTTCGGCCCGGCAAAGCCGTGCTGGTCGCTATCGGCAGCGGTCTGCTTGAGCCACTCGGGGCCCTGCTCGGCGTCGGCCTCTCCAGCGGGCTGGCCATCGCCTATCCCATCGGCCTCGGGCTGGCCGCCGGTGCCATGCTGTTCGTGGTCTCCCACGAGGTGATCCCGGAAACGCACCGCAACGGCCACCAGACCCACGCCACCCTGGGCCTGATGGCCGGGTTTGCGCTGATGATGACCCTGGATACGGCGCTTGGTTGATAAGGTTCTGATATATGGCGTAATGTTTCAGCACTAGCGCCGCGACATCCGCAGGCAACGTCGCATTTTCCCACGCATCGAGGGCCAGCATGACATGATATTCCGGGTGATGGTGCTGGGTTGTCTGCTAGCAGTCACTCACCGGGCCGTCAGCGCCACCGAGATTTATCGCACGGCGGCGCAGCCCGAGTCCGCCCCCAAATACACCCAGATGGCAGATGGCCGCATCGGGGGGCTCTGCGTCGAACTGTTTCGATTGATGGAGCAACAGGAGCCTGCCCTGCGCATCGAGGGGGATCAGCACTTTATCCCCCTCAAGCGGCTGGAAAAACGGGTGCGCTTCGGCCAGCTCGACTTCCTCTGCGGCGTGGGGGACAACCCGGTCCGCCGCAACCACTTCCTCTATCTGCAGCCCCCCATCTTCACCGTACACTACCACCTGGCGGTGCGCAGCGACGACCCGGTCGAGATCCACCACTGGGACGACGTCAGGGCGCTGGGTAATGCGGGGATCATCCTCGTCAATCACGGCAGTGGCGCCATCGAACGGCTGCAGGCCATACAGGGGCTCATCATCGACAGCGGCGGGAGCAGCAGCGCCGCCAACTACGACAAGCTGCTGATGAAGCGCGGACGCTTCGTCTACTACCGCTCACCCGGTATCGAAGCCGATCTGCAGCGCCATCACCTGAGCGACCAGATCCGCATCCTCCCCACCGCCATGGAGACCATCCCCTTCTACATCCTGTTTTACCAGCGCACCTCCCCTGCCCGCCTGGCCCTGTTTACCAGCACCCTGCAACGGTTGGCGGACCGCGGCGAGCTGGCCAGATTGGCCGAACGCTACCCTTGAGTGGATCTTCCCACCCACCAGCATCGGAATGCTCGGCGCCATCGCCAACTTTTGTTATGATCCACAACAACTTATTCGGCCAACTGGCCATCAAGACGAGGTAAGTGATGAAAGTAGGTATTATCGGCGCCATGGAACAGGAAGTGGCCCTGCTGCGCAGCCAGATGAGCAACCCGACCACCCTGCAACTGGGCGGCTGCGAGTTCTATCAGGGCACCCTGGCAGGCAAGGAGGTGATCCTGACCCGCTCCGGCATCGGTAAAGTTGCCGCCAGCGTTGCCACCAGCCTGCTGCTGGAAAAATTCGCCCCCGACTGCGTCATCAACACCGGCTCTGCCGGCGGCTTTGCCCAGGACCTGCATATCGGTGACGTGGTGATCGCCAGCGAGATGCGCTTCCACGATGTAGACGTGACCGCCTTTGGCTACGAGATGGGCCAGATGGCGCAGCAGCCTGCCGCCTTCCCCTGCGACGAGCGGCTCATCGCTGTCGCCCAGGCTTGCATCGCCGAGCAGGGCAAGCATCAGACCAAAGTCGGCCTCATCTGCACCGGCGATCAGTTCATGTGCAAGCCGGACGCCATCGCCAAGGCCCGCGCCGATTTCCCGCAGATGCTGGCGGTCGAGATGGAAGGGGCAGCCATCGGCCAGGTGTGCCACATGTTCAAGGTGCCCTATCTGGTGGTGCGTGCCATGTCCGACATCGCCGGCAAGGAACAGGTTGAATCCTTCGATGCCTTCATCGAGGTGGCCGGCAAGCACTCTGCCGAAGTGATCATCAAGATGCTCGGCAAGCTGTGATCCCACTCACCACACTGGAACAGATGGCCGCCACTCCGGCGGCCATCTTGCTCGGGGCCGCCCTGCTGGAGGCCATCGTGCCCTGGCCGGCCCACTATCGGCTCTCCGCCGTTGTGCCACTGCTGACCCGGCTGGGTCACAAGGTGTGTCGCCCCGATGGCGCCCCCGGTCAGCAATTGCAGGCCGGTCTGCTGGCCATGCTGATTGTCTGGCTGCCGTGCGCCGCCGGACTCTGGGCGGTGCGCAATCTCTCGCTCTCGGAGCCGCTGTTCGATCTGCTGTTTCTGCTGCTGATGCTGGAATCGCGTCCGCTGCGGGAGCTGGCCCGCGCCACTCGCGCGCTGACAGACCAGGATACCCTGGTGGTGGCCCGGTTGCAGGCGGCCCCCTGGCTCAGACGAGATACAGGTAAACTCTCCCTGATGGGGCTTGCCAAGGCGGTCAGCGAAAGCTGCGCCCTGCGCCTGATAGGACAGTGGGCCGGCCCTCTGCTGGGGTTCGCCCTGGCGGGTGTACAGGGGGCCCTGATGTGGCGCCTCGCCCAGTTGATGAATCAGGGCTGGAGCCCGAAACTGCCAGCCTTTGCCCACTTTGGCCGGGCCGCCGCCGTGCTCTATCAGGCCCTGTGTACCCCTGCCATCTTGTTGCTGGCGCTGCCCTTGTGCCTGACCCAGCTGCGCAAGCTGGCCAGCCGATTGCGTACAGCCATGCTCTGGCCCTACCCCGCCATGGGAATACTGCTGGCGCTGCTCTCCGGCTCGCTGGGCTGCAAGCTCGGTGGCCCCCGTTACTATCAGGGCAGATTGATCCGTTTTCCCGTGTTTGACGCCGCCGCCGAGCCGGATGCCGGTACGGCCCTGCGCCTGCTCAACCGCCTGCAGCAAACCGGTTGGGGCTGGCTGGCGCTGGCATTGCTGCTCACTGTTCTGGAGCACCTGCATGGCTAGATGGCTCACCCTGCTCTGCCTGTTGTGCATGTCACCCGTCCTGCTGGCTGGCACGCCTGCACGCATCGTCAGCCTCACCCCCCACCTGACCGAACTGCTGTTTGCCATCGGCGCAGGGGATCGCATCGTGGCTACCGATGATGCCTCCGATTATCCGCCCGAGGTCAAACGCCTGCCCCAGGTGGCCAACTACCGCAGCATCAATCTGGAAGCCCTGCTGGCCCAGAAACCCGACCTGATCGTCGCCTGGCGCTCCGCCCAATCCCGCATGCTGGCCCCCATCGAGCAGTTGGGGATCCCGGTGTTCTATTCAGAACCGACCGACTTTGCCTCCCTCGCCACCGAGATGCGGGCCTTGGGAAAAACATTGGGGGTGGAAAAAACCGCCAATGCCGAGGCCGACGCCTATCTCGCCCGCCTGACCGCCCTTGGCCAGCGCTACGGCAAACCCAAGCATATCAAGGTGTTCTACCAGCTCTGGTATCCACCGCTGACCAGCGTCAGCGGCAATGCCTGGCCCGCCCAGGCCATCGAGTTGTGTGGCGGGGATAACCTGATGGCGGATGCCCGCACTCCTTATCCCCATGTCAGCCTGGAGCAGGTGATCAAGGCCAATCCGGCGTTGATCCTGGCAGGGAGTCAAGACGCTGACGCCCTGCGCCACTGGCAACAGTGGCCCATGGTGGATGCCGTTCGCCACCAGCGTCTGCAACTCATCAACTCGGATGAGCTGCACCGTTTCACCCCGAGAGCACTCAATGCGGTAGAGCAGATATGCCGGGCCATCGCAGACGTACAGTAACCGCGCCTGTAAAGCCCGCAGCTCATCACTCGTACAATAAAAAAACACCGGCGTAGGCCGGTGTTTTTTATTCAGCAAACATGTGATGAGGTATAGCCGTTACTTCTGCTTGAAGATATCCAGTCCGACGAAGTAGACGGAATCGTGTCGCTGGAAGGCATCGGCATAAATCGGCTTTGCATCGTCGAAGAACCGCTCGAGTATCGCCTCGGCCTCTTTCACCTTGGCTTCGAACTTGTCAGGCGTTGCGTCAATCAGGGTCATCATCAAGCCGATGATGTTGGCGTAGAAATAGTTCATCGAGCCGATCAAGACACGGTAGAGATGGCAATCACGGCTCATCAGCAAATAGAGCAGATAGTCGTGGTGACGCTGCATCATGGCCAGTATGTCATTGTGCTCGAATTTGACCGTCTGCCAGTCGGTACGCAACTTCTCCAGCAGATCGTCAAACAGCGTCACATTGAGCGCGGCAGTAAAATCCACGCTGGCCATGTCGAACGGCTGGAAGCTGCGCGCCATCAGCTCATCAAGCAAGGCGATCTTGTCCAGCTCCGGGCTGCTGATGTGCAAGGCGTCGACCCCTTGAGGGATGGCGCCTTCAATGTAGGCCCCATCACTGCAATTCAGACAGCGCATATCCGGATGGCTTGTCAGCACACGCGTCATGTTATGGATTGCCAGACCAAACAGATGATTGATCCGCACTTCCCCGCCAAAATTGCCCGGGGCCGGGAAAGTATCTTTCAGATTCTCGTCGTACTTGGCTTCTCTCTTCTCGTTGTAATAGAGACTCAGAGTGGAGTGATGCTTGTCTGCGTACTTGTAGCCATTGTCTATTCCGAACAGGTATACCTGTTTGAACCCGAGCAACGCCGCATAATTGAGGCCGGTGTTGCCAACGAAGGGGTTGGAGAATTCAATGGACTCATACTCGAAAGCCTGACCAAACCGGCTGACCAGCATGGCAAACATGGGCTCGTTGGGCTTGAAGGTCAGCCCCGTCTTGCGGAAGAAGGTCTTGCACTCGGGGTGGATCACGTCAACGCTGAGGAAGACCGCATCCTTGAGGAAGTCGTCCGCATTGAGGATGCGCAGGAAATCCGCCGAGCTCTTGGTGCGCTCCACTGCTACATAGATGTCCGGTTTGATACCCGCCTTGTGCAGCGCACTGACGGCCGTGCCGCAGGCAATGATGATGGCTTGCCGTTGATGCTGCCGGATGAAGTCGATGCTCTGATCCAGCGACGGTCCGTTACCGACCACGAATACCGGCACCTGCTCGACCAGCGAGGTATCCCGCTCTCGCTTCAGGAAAGGCGTGCCATCCTGCAGATGGGTGTGACTGTGGGCCAGCGCATAAATATTGTCATCGAAAAAGCCCCAGCCCGTCTTGAGCAGATACAGCTCACCCTCGGCCTTGTCGATCAAGGCATGCAGCTTGGGTGAGTGGTAATGACAAAACGAGAAATAGCTCGCCGACCAGAATGCACCTTTGCGATGCAGCGCCTCCATCATGTCGGCAACCAGCAGCTGTTCGTCGACACCGATGAACAGGTGCAGACTCAGCGACTCCTGATCCATGTATTCGAGCAACTTGTGCCAATCGAAGCAATAGAGCGAGGCATAGAACATATCGAGGTCGGGCTCGAAGGCAAACAGATTCCGAACCCGGCACCGCTCATACAGGTAGCCCAGCTGATAACCCAGTCCGATCCCGTACATGAAGGACAAGGGAATATCGGCATCCAGCACCTTGCGAAGCGGCAAGCCTTCCAGCGACACATTCTCCTTGAGTTTGGAGATGGCATTGTTGTAAGCGATATGAATCTGGCCTTCCAGATGCCACTGAGGCACGAAGTCGATACATTGCAATACGCTATGTTCGATCACCTCGGCAATCTGGGCCTGTGCTTCGGCAAAGGGATCATCGCCATAGAGGGCGACATCATCGTCCAGCCAAAGAACATTTGGAACGCCGTTCTCATTGCAGAAAAAGCGGAAGGGTCTGACCGGCTGATACTCTTTGAAAAATGCATGTATTCCGGGCATATATTTTTCAAAGGCAGCCATATTGAGTTCATGGCGAACGGGCAGCACCTCCAGCATGGCGGCTTCCTGCTCTTTCTGCCTGGCTAGACGGGAGAGCTCATGCTCGGCATCTTTGATGTTCTTGTTAAAATCCATTCGGTACTCAACCCGCATTCATCTTGTAAAGGCCCGCCACACGACCGGCCTTGGAAAATTGGCGCAATTCATCCTCTGCCAGATGTCTCGCATTCGTTATCAGCGCATGGATCATGTGAAACTGAGACAGGGCTTGCTGCTGCTCTGCATTAAGATGACTGTCAGCGGGGATATGCTCGAAAACCTCGTTCAGGGCAGCGAGATAGTGCTCCATTTGCACTTCCGCTGCCACCAGCTCATTTTGCTCCAACAGCAACCGCAAGCGGCTGCCGTGGTTCATCAAGCCGGACAGCTTGGCATCATTCATTCCGCACGACCCGCTTTTTGCTGGGCAATGGCCTTATCGCGCTCCTCGACCGGAATCGCATCCCAGCCACTCTTGACCGTCAGCATCAGGTTCATCACCTCGTCGATGGCGGCCATGTCCATATCACGACTGGCATCCATCATGCGCACCTTCATGTAGTCGTAGAGCGCAAACAGGTCTTCCGGCACCTTGCCATAAGAGAGGTCCAGCGAGTCCTGCAAACCGTTGATAATGGCCATGGTTTTGGAGATGGACTGGGACTTGGCTTCGAAATCACGACGTTCGATGGCCCCACGGGCCTGGGCAAGACGCTCGAGGCAACCTTGCATCAACAGCTGGATCACCCGGTAGGGATCCGCCACCGCCAGCTCGGACTGCAGATTCTGGGTGGTGTAAGCCTTGATATTTTTCCGATACATAAGAGGCACGGCTCCTGACTACGTATTAATTCGTTTTGGTATTGAGCAGATTCAGATAAGAGGCCGACTTGTTCATCTTGGCCAGCATGCTGTCCAGGCTGCCATAACGGGCCCGCAAGGTCTCCTGATACTTGGTCAGCTGGGCGGTAACATCCGACTCCTTGCGGCTTACTTCGCGCAGATCGGAATTGAGCGAATCTTCCCGCTTGGCCAGCAGGCCGCCGGTCTTGGAGTAGGTTTCCAGCTGGCTGGCCAGCTTGCCTGCCACCCCATCCTTGCCGCCAAACACCGCAACCACCTGATCAAAGTTTTTGTCGATGGCCTCGCTGAACTTGGTATCGTCGATGGACAATACCCCCTTGTTGTCCATCTTGATACCCATCTGGAAAATCGTTGAATAGGTAGACGATTTTTTGGAGGGTTCGGTGATGAGGCCGTTCATCATGTTGACCACGGCACGCGTCGTCGCATCACCTGCCAATGCACCGCCATCATTCTGGCTTTTCCCTGCCACGATCGAGTTGCGCTTGCCAAGATCATTGCTCTTCTTCACCAGCGCGTTGTAACCGTCGACAAAGCTCTTGACCATGTCCTTGATGCCGGCCTTGTCGGTGGTCACATCGACCTTGTTCGAGCTGTAGGTCTTGACCGGATTGCCGTTGGTGTCGGTGGTGGTCGTGCTATCCGACTCTCTGAGCACGGTCAGTTTGAGCCCGACTATGGTGCCATCGAAGGTATTGGTCGCACTGGTCAGGGTGTTGCCATCTACCTTGATCTTGGCATCCTGAGCGCTCTGGCTCTTGGTCAATTTGGACACCAGGTTGTCGGTCAACTCAGTGGTGCTGCCGGTGATCTGCAGATCCTTGCCGTCGCCGCTGACCCCTGAGTCGATCATCAGCTTGGATTTGCCATCTGAGGTATTCATGATGTTGACGCTCAGACCGAAGTTGTCAGCGTCATTGTTGATCCGCTTGCGAATGGACTGCAGCGAGTCACCCGCTTTGACATCCACATCGAAGGTCTTGTCGCCAGCCTTGAACGTCAGTTTCCCGTCCTGAGTGATGAGGGGGGTCGTCGACGAGTCGAAGGTGCCGTCAAATTTACTGGACTTCGCCAATTGTTCGACGCTGATGTCATATTGACCGTTGGAGGCCCCCGCCTTGCTCTCCACCTTGAGCACGGGTTTGTCCTTGTCCTGGGTAATGTTGATGGAGCGCTTGTTGAACGCATCATCCTTCGCCATGGCTTGCAGAGTGGTCACGAACGAGGCGATGGCAGACTTCAGCTGCCCCACACCGGAGAGAGTGATTTGAGTGTTGGTCTTCTTGGTGGTGATGGGCTGCATCAGTTGTGCCTTTTTGGCATCGACACTGGCAGCAATCACTGACTCCAAATCGAGTCCGGAGCCGGCACCGGCAGACGTAATGGTGGGCATACTCTCTCTCCTCTTAATTTTTTCGTATCAGATCTCGTTATCGAGCAGCAACCCGACCCGCGAACCGCCGCCGGATACATCGCCCTCACGCAGATCCTTGATCCGCTTGCTGATGGCCAGCAGCTCCTCGCTCGGGATCTGCCGGATCATTGACTTGGTCTCGGCGTCCACCACCTTGATAACCACCTGATCCAGATCCTTCTCAACACTGAAATTGACAGTCCAGCCTTGCAACTTGCTGAACTCTTGCAAGTTTTGCACCTCATTTTCAATATCGGCATTGGATACGTCCTGTTTGGCGGTTTTATCACCAGCCAGAGCATCCTGCTGTTTTTTCACATCCTGTTGTGCCGTCACCCGCTGCTCTTCCGTCGTGCCAGATAGCACTTGAGCGGCCGATTGGCCGCTCTTGCTACTTGACTGAAGAGAAGAAGGAGTGACCGATGACGGGATCCCAATTTCATTGGCCATATCGTCGCTCCTTTTCCTATCTCATCACTGCTGTTCTGTTAGCCCAGCAGGGACAGAGCAGATTGCGGTCTTTGGTTGGCTTGCGCCAGGATGCTGGACGCTGCCTGTTGCAGAATGTTCTGCTTGGTCAGGTTGGCTGTCTCGGTCGCAAAGTCTGCGTCACGGATACGAGAACGTGCGGCGCTCAGGTTTTCAGAGACGTTGGACTGGTTGCGGATAGTGGAATCAAACCTGTTCTGTACCGCACCCAGCTCCGCCCGCTTGCTGTCAACCGCCTTGATCATGAAGTCAAGGTTGGCCATGGCCAGCTGAGCCGAACTTGCTGCCTTGATGCTGCTGACGCTGGTAGAAGTCACCGCTGACGTACCCTTCGTCACTTTGTAAGGCTCGCCAGTGGCGCTGGTCGCAACGGTCGCGCTGCCCTTGGTGGACGCCGCAATCCCGCTGATGGTAAACGCGGAGGTCATCTTGAAGGTGATGGTCTGACCGGCGTCAGCCCCTACCTGGAATGAACCCTTGTAGTTCCCATCCAGCAGTTTTTGCCCACCAAAGGTGGTGTCGTTGGAGATCCGGTTGATCTCGGTGGTCAGCTGGTCAAATTCTTGCTGCAATGCAGTACGGTCATCGGTGTTGTTGGAGCCGTTGGCGGATTGCTGTGCCAGCGTGCGCATGCGTTGCAGCATGCTGGTCACTTCATCCATGGCCCCTTCAGCCGTTTGCGCGACGGAAATACCGTCGTTGGCGTTGCGGTTACCTTGGTCCAAGCCGTTGATCTGGGAGGTCAAACGGTTGGAGATCTGCAAACCGGCAGCATCGTCCTTGGCGGTGTTGATACGCAGACCGGAAGCCAGTCTGGTATAGGACGTATCCAGGGACTTGTTGGTGTTCATCAGGTTACGCTGGGCGTTCAGTGATGAAGTATTCGTGTTGATGTACATGGCCATAAAATATTCTCCCGAAGAACATGCGACTGCGGGTTGCACCGCCAAAGCGGCGTCCCACCGTTAGAAGAACAGGTTGAACGAGCCTGATTCTTCTGGCGGGTGTCTGTTTGAACGGACAGGTCACCCGCAGTAGTGCAAACGTTGGATTCCGAACACCCCTCGATTGCTTCACTTTATTTAACGGCAGCGCAGCGACAAGCTTTAGGAAAATAATTGCCGAAGGCGGCAAGTTTTATCCGGCAAGCGGCAAGGTGACGGCAGGCCATCCCCGGTGAGCAGGACCAGGACCTAAAGCCGGCGTGACAGAGATGAACTCTGAGGGTTGGCACAGTTTGTGCTTTGATATGAGGGAGTGGCGTCAATTTGACGGCACAATAAAAAGAGGCCGGAAGATCCGGCCTAAAACGAGCATACGCTCAGGAGAATATGACCAAGCGTGACAGAACTGAACAGCTGTACAACACTTGGCTTTACTAGTAGAGAATAGATTCTCTCCCGATAGAACAGAGTGCGAACCGAACACCCCTTTGTTCCATCTCTTGACCAGGGCGGCCTGAACAACCGCCCTGTTTTCTTTTATCAGCCCTGCAGCAGGGAGAGTGCTGACTGCGGACGCTGGTTTGCCTGAGACAGTATGGTCGAGGCTGCCTGTTGCAGAATGTTCTGCTTGGTCAGGTTGGCGGTCTCGGTCGCGAAGTCTGCGTCGCGGATCCGTGAACGGGCGGCACTGACGTTTTCAGAGACGTTCGCCTGGTTGCGAATGGTCGAATCGAACCGGTTCTGCACCGCACCCAGTTCGGCACGCTTGCTATCCACCACTTTAATCATGTAATCCAGGTTGGCCATGGCCGACTGGGCAGAGCTTGCCGCCGTAATGGTCGACATGCTGGTAGAACTCACCGGCGTACCTGCAGTTTTTGTAATTTTATAAGGCTCGCCCGAAGTAGTGGTCGTCACAGCCGCACTGCCGCTGGTCGCGGACGCCATGCCAGAGATGCTGAAGGCAGTGGTCATCCGGAACGTGATGGTCTGACCGGCATCGGCACCGACCTGGAAGGAGCCCACATAACCGCCCTTGAGCAGATTCTGGCCACCGAAGGTGGTGTCTTTGGCTACCCGGTCTATTTCAGTCATCAGCTGAGTGTACTCTTGCTGCAACGCGGTACGGTCATCCGTGTTGTTGGAGCCGTTGGCAGACTGCTGGGCCAGGGTACGCATCCGTTGCAGCATGGAAGTAATTTCATCCATGGCGCCTTCGGCGGTCTGGGCGACGGAGATACCGTCGTTGGCGTTGCGGTTGCCCTGATCCAGACCATTGATCTGGGAGGTCAAACGGTTGGAAATCTGCAGACCGGCGGCATCGTCTTTGGCGCTGTTGATGCGCAGACCGGATGCCAGACGGGTGTAGGATGTATCCAGAGATTTGTTGGTGTTCATCAGGTTACGCTGGGCGTTAAGCGATGAAACGTTCGTATTGATATAAAGACCCATGACTATTCTCCTAAGCTATTAAATTTACTATTTAATTTGCTCGAACTTTATTGTCTTTCCTGTTCGATGCTTCTTATTTAACGGCCTCTTTTTCGATGTCTTTAGCATTATTTTCAACGCTTCATCGCATTAACGCCGCTTACCCTATATATCGGCATGTTCCGGCTGAACTTGAGGAAAAAAGTGCCCTGTTTTGCTCATTGAATTCATCGGGCTTGCGACAACGGGCCGGGCGCAGGGCTACATCCACCTCCCCTGCAACATGACGCCGCTCAGATGCATCGCGCTGGCTGGCGCCAGCGCGGCCGAGAAAAACTTGGTCTGGCTCCCACTTCTTGCAGGCAGCCATTGGTCAGACGCCGCAATCCCCCCTAAAATCGCGGCCCCATCAACAATTGGACGTGAGTTGTTCTCCATGCAGACACTGGTTGAGCAGATTGTTTACATCAGCGACATGTTTGGTACTGCGGTATTCGCGTTTTCGGGCGTACTGGTGGCGGGCCGTCTCAGGATGGACGGTTTTGGCGTCATGGTGTTGGCAGCGGTCACCGCCATCGGCGGCGGCACCATCCGTGACATGATCCTGGGGGCTACCCCGGTATTCTGGGTACGTGACCCCCTCTACATCTGGGTGGTGATCGCCACGGCACTCATCGGCATGTGGATGGTCAAGCTGCCCCGTCGCATGCCCTGGTACGTGTTGCCGGTCGCCGACGCCTTCGGGCTGGCGCTCTTTACCGTGATCGGAGCACAAAAAGCCCTCAACTTTGGTACATCGGGGCTGATCGCCGTATTGATGGGCACCATGACAGGGGTGGCCGGCGGCATGATCAGGGACGTGC
The DNA here is from genome assembly GCF_040907935.1 of Aeromonas sp. s2. Lineage (NCBI taxonomy): Bacteria > Pseudomonadati > Pseudomonadota > Gammaproteobacteria > Aeromonadales > Aeromonadaceae > Aeromonas > Aeromonas sp. s2. Next base: position 96,511 of record NZ_JBFOCR010000009.1, read on the forward strand.
TGGCCCGGGAGGTGCCCATGGTGCTGCAAAAGGAGATCTATGCCACCGCCTGCATCCTGGGGGGGATCCTCTATACCCTGGCGCTGGAGATAGACGTGGATCGGGTGACCGCCATGCTCATCTGCATGACGGCGGTGTTTGGTTTACGGGTGGCCGCCATCTACTGGCATCTGTCACTGCCTACCTTCTCGCTGCAGCGCAATTGACCTCACAACCGGCGTCAGGTCGCACTCCCGGCCCGGTTGCGTTGAACCAAGCAGGCTTTTCTGTTGTCATAGGATGCAGTGTTGTAAGCCGGAATCCCTCATGCAAAAACTTGGACTCATCGCATCACTGTTACTGATGAATGTGGCAACGGCGCAGGCTGAAGCCCAGGTACTGTTTGGTCGGCTCGCGTCCACCCCGGTGCAGCAGTTCAACCAGCAGATCCGTCAGGCAAGCACCGCCCAGCAGAGCTGGGTCAATGACTATCGTGAAGTGGCCCTGCGTTTCGTCGGCCACAGCGACATACCCAGTCGCATCCAGGCGCAGCAGCTGGACAACGATCTGGTACTCTCGGTCGCCCTCGATGGCACCAAGAGCGACATGATCTACATCCTGACCCTGTTTCGCAGCAACAACCTGTGGCAGATGCGCCAAGCGGAAATGGGATGGCGCTGCCAGGGGCAGTCCACCTTTACCCCGGTCCCCTGCCCTTGAGCCTCAACCTGCAAGTGAAATAAAAAAATCCGGCACATTGGCCGGATTTTTTATGCACGCTTGAAGGTCACCTTACGGGCGGTACACCTTGACGTTGGCAAAGCCCTTCTCCTTCAAATAGAGCGCCTGCAGCTTGCTCATCACGCCGCGATCGCAGTAGAGCAGGTAGGTCTTCTCTTTCGGCAGATCGCCAAAGGCGGTGGCCAGCTTGAAGAAGGGGATATGCATGACCTCACGCCCTTCCACCAGCAACGGCTTCTCATCGTGCTCATCCATGGAGCGGATATCCAGGATCACCTCGTTGTCACCGCTCTCGGCGGTAGTCTCCACTTCCTGCACTTCGGCAGCAGTCTCTTCACCGATACGACGAATGTCGAGGTAACGTGCCTCGGCCACCACCTTGTCCAGAATGGCGAAGTCGAAGTTGCCCTCTTCCTCTTCAATACGGGCCAGATCGGCCTTCACGGTCGGCTTCTTGGAGATGACGCCGCAATACTCCGGCATGGTCTCGGCAAACTCCAGGGTGCCGATGCGGCGAGCTTCACTGATGATGTCCGGCTTGTCCCAGGTGATGAGCGGGCGCAGGATCACCTTGTCGGTCACCCGGTCGATGACATTCAGGTTGGTGAGGGTCTGGCTGGAGACCTGACCCACGCACTCGCCGGTCACCAGCGCCGGGATCTGGAACTCGTCGGCCACCTTGGCGGCGGCGCGCATCATCATCCGCTTGAGCACCACGCCCATCTGACCGTTGTCGATCTTCTCGAGGATCTCGGCCACCACAGGCTCGAAGTCCACTGCGGTGAAACGCACCCGGTGGGAAGAGCCGAAGCGGTTCCACAGGTGATAGGCCACCTGCTTGACACCGATCTCGTGAGCGGCACCACCCAGATTGAAGAAGCAGTAGTGCACCCGGCAGCCGCGCTTGATGAATTGGAAGGAGGCCACGCCCGAGTCAAAACCGCCGGAGATGAGGCTCAGCACATCTTCCTGGGTGGCGATAGGCATGCCGCTCAGCCCCTGGTGGATGGCGCTGACGATGAAGAGCTCTTCGCCGTCGATCTCGAGGTTGATCTTCACGTCCGGGTTCTTGAGGCGCACGCCGTTGCTCACGCAGTGCTGGTTCAGGCCGCCGCCCACGTAGCGCTCGATCTCCAGCGAGGAGAACTCGTGCTTGCCGTGGCGCTTGGCGCGCACGCAGAAGGTCTTGCCCTCGAGCTGGTCACCCCACACGGCTTTCACCTGCTCGAAGATTTCGTGCAGGTCGGTAAACTTGCTGGCTTGCACCTCGAGGAAGGCCTGAATGCCGGGAATGCAGGCCAGGGCTTCGATGGCCTGTTCACGGAACTGGTCATTGCGGGAGCTCACGATCAGCTTGTCCCAATCCATCCGCACCCGGGCATCGTCGTCGAAGCGGCGCAGGACATTGCGGATATTGCCCTGCAGGATCTTGATAAAGCGCTGGCGCACCGACTTGCTCTTGATGGTGATTTCCGGGAACAGCTTGATAATGAACTTCATGGTAATGACTCGGGTGACCTTGATTTAAGGGCGCGAATTATATCAGAAGTTTGTGGCCAGCGCCTACTGGATGAGCGTTTGCTCACATTCCCCCACGCAATGTTTGCCGCAGCGAGGCAATCTTGCGTATATTCCCGAACCTGCGCCCTGGCAACATTCCTGACCACAGACCCATTCGATGAAGACCTATATCTATTATCCCGGCATGGAAGTGCGCGACGAGCTGTGGCTCAAGTTTGCCCTGCTCTATCTGGAGCGGCTCGCCTTCGTCTTCACCGTCAGTGAGAAGAGCGGCCTCACCGCCCTGCTGCAAACCCTCGAGCAGGAGACGGATCTGCTGGCCGAGCGGCCGGATGCCTCCTTCTTTGCCGCCATCACCCCCCAGATAGAGAGTCAGATTGCCGGCCTTATAGCCCCCGACTTCGTGCGTCACAAGGTGTTTGGCAACAAGGAGCTGATCGGGCGCTGGCGCACGCCGGCCAACCACGACTGTTTCTGCCCGGCCCAGGCGGGGCTGGAGCGGCTGCACGGCTTTTGCCTGGCCCACGGTTTTGCCAGCCGGGAAGAGGGCGGGTTCAGGATGGCACGACGCTTTGCCAACCTGCTCTCCATGCGGCTCGCCCGCGAGTGGGCACTCGCCAATGAGGGAGCCCTCATCACCGATCACGACTATCTGGACCGGCTGCTGCACCTGCTCGAATCCCGCTATCACAACCGCGGTGGTCAGGATTGCTTCCATCTGGAGATCCCGCTGCAAGTGCCCACTCACTTGAGCGATATCCCGTTTGCAGAGCTGATCGCCCTGCGCAGTCGCAGCGGCTTTCGCCAGCAGCTGGCCGAATTTAATCAGGCGCTCGATGCCCTGCTCGCCATGCTGGGCAGCGGCTACGCCGAGCCCACCGTGCTGACCCGCTTCGAGCAGGCCCAGCAGGGGCTCAACCAGCTGCTGGGGCCGCAGACCCAGAGTCTGCCGCTCACCACGCTCGTCAGTACTGGCCTGCCTGCCATGGCGATGATCCATCGCCTCAAGGCGAGCCACCCGGACAGCAAGCTGGTGTTTCACTCCATCAAGAAGAGCCACTTCCACCAGCGCAAGAGTCAGCACTTCTTCACCCGGCTGGGGCAGGTCAAGCCCTGACGCCAAGACGGCCTGCCGGGGATCGACAATCCGCTGACGGCATCGGAGTCATCCCCCGATGTCGTCAATATTCTGACACCCCAAAAACAGGCGCCTCCCCTCAGGAGGGATTTTCCAAGCGAAACTCGATGCGATCGCTGTTACCCGCCTCGTCCACCACCACCAGCTGATAGCGACCCGCCTCGCTCAGCACCTGATCCCCGTCCCAGCGCAGCCGCTGACCGTTGAGAAACCAGGCCGCTTTGCCGACGCCCCCCAGCACCTTGGGCTGCAACCGATAGCGCTGGCTGCGAACAAGGTTGCCCTCCCCCAGCGCCAGGATGCGAATGGGGGCCTGCAGCTCGGTGCTCTGCCCCTCCCCCTTGCAACCACTCGCCAGCAGCGCCTGGCGCCGCTCGGCAGGCCCTCGCCACGGCTCCAGCGACAGCGGCCAGAGGGCCCGAAAAACGGATTGCGTCGCATCCTGACAGCGGCTCAGAGTGGGTTTTCCCTGATCGGTCAACGCAACCTGCCGCAGCGGCGAAGGCCAATCCATGGGATCCGGCAAGGTGGGGGGATCGCGCCCTTCCAGCAGCCAGGCGCTCTGGCGCTGCAGACAGGCCTCAGGCAGGGTCGCGCTCGCCTTGCGCCCCAGCGGCCAGCAAACTTCGGCCTCGCTCACCGTGTTGGGTTGTGCCGGCAGGGGGCTGTTGTCAGCCAGCCGCGAGTAGACCGAGAGCAGCAGCGGCACCGCCGCGCTCTGGCCGTAAAAGCCGGGCATAGGGGTACCATCCGGGCGCCCCAACCAGACGCCTATGGTCCAGCGACCTGAGACCCCCATCGCCCAGCTGTCGCGATAGCCATAGCTGGTGCCGGTCTTCCAGGCCAACCGGTTGACCCGGCCGGTCGCCTCGCTGGCAAAGGGCTGGTCCGCCCGCCCCTGCGCGCTCAATATTTGCCAGATGATCCAGGCCGCTCCCGGGCTCAGCAAGGGGCGTGACACCGCCTGCTGCCCCGCCAGCCAAACCGGCATTGCCACCTGTCCCTGCCGGGTCAGTGCGCTGTAGAGGGCCACCAGTTGCTCGAGCCGAATGCCCGCCGCCCCCAGCGCGATGGCCGGATTGGGCTTGTCAGAGAGCGCCAGCCGCACCCCAGAGTTGTCGAGGCGGCTGACCAGCTTGTCCGGCCCCAGCGCCTCCAGCACCTGCACCGCCGGCACGTTGAGGGATTGCTGCAGCGCCTGGGCGAGTGTCACCGGCCCCTGAAAGGCACCGGAAAAGTTGGCGGGGCGATAGTCAGACCCGAGCCTTGGCGCATCGGAGAGCAGGGAGGCCGAGTGCACCAGCCCCTCGTCCATGGCCAGGCCGTAGATAAAGGGTTTCAGCGTAGAGCCGGGAGAGCGGATCGCCTGCACCATGTCGAGGTAACCGTGGCGGCGCAAATTGCCATACTCGGCGCTGCCCACGTAGGCACGCACCGCCATGGTTTTGTTATCTACCAACAGCAACGCCGCAGAGGTCTGCTCGGGGAAGCGGCGGATATAGCTCGCCACCCGTCCCTCCAGCCAGCGCTGCAGATCGCCGTCTATGGTCGTGTGCACCAGCGCCCCGGCCTGATTGTAGGCGGCAAGGCGGGCAAAGAGCGGTGCCTCCATCGGCGTGAAGTGACCGCGGGCCAGCACCGGCTCGATGCGCCCCTCCAGCCACACCTCCTCGGGCCAGACGCCCTGCGCTACCAGCCGCTGCATCACTTTGTCGCGAGCCGCGCGAGCCCGTTCGGGGTGCCGGTCCGGCCGGTTGCGGCTGGGAGCCTGCGGCAGCACCGCCAACAGCGCAGCCTCGGCATAAGTCAGCTTGGCGGCGCTTTTGCCAAGGTAGGCAAAACTTGCCGCCTGCACCCCCTCCAGATTGCCGCCAAACGGCGCCCGGTTGAGGTAGACGGTGAGCAGGGTGCGCTTGTCGTAGTGCCACTCCAGCTGCAGCGCACGGGCCATCTGACGCAGCTTGCCGGGCACGCTCCTGTGATAGGGCTCGATAAGGCGGGCAACCTGCATGGTGAGGGTCGAGCCGCCCGACACGGCTCGCCCGTAGCGCAGCCACTGCCAGACCCCGCGCACCATGGCCACCGGATTGACCCCGGGATGACGCAAGAAATGGCGATCCTCGTAGCCAAGCAATGCCTCGATATAGCGGGGGGAGACCTGCTCCAGGGTCACGGGGTAGCGCCACACCCCGCTGGTATCGGCAAAGGCGCGCAGCGGTCGCCCCTTCATGTCGAGCACCACCCGCGCGTAGGCCGGGTCGAGTGGCGGCGGCGGGAAAATGCGATCCAGCGCCAGCAATGACAGGAGCAGTGCTACAACGCCCAGCACCGAAAAGCGCAGCCAGCGCGGCAGACGGCCCAGCCGGTGGCGGCAAATGCGGCCACCGTGACACAGTCGCAGCCAGCCGCGCCGCCAGAAAGTGAGCGGGCGAACCCGCTCAAGGGAGGGGTCGTTGCCCAGAGAGCGTCTGCGACCCATCAAGCGCCAGCTACTCAGAGATAGTTACCTCGTGGATGTCCTCACCCACGGCCCTGAGCTCGGGGCGGTACATATCCTCCACCTGGGTCGGCGGCACCTGATAGCGGCCCGGCGTCACCGCCCGCATCAGGTAGACCAGCTGCTGGTTGCTCCCCTCGCTCAGATCCAGCGCCGCCGTGTAGCGGTCATCGCGAAACTCCTGATGCTTGAGATAGTCGTTCCACTCGCTCTGCCACGCCGGTTTCCCCTCGATGGAGAGCTCTTCGAGCTTGATGCTGTTGCCAAGGGCCGGGTTCTCCAGCTCGAAGCCAGCGGGCAGCATCTCCACCAGCAGGGCATCGGGCACCGCCGATTCACTGCTGACGTTGAGCCGCACCACCACCAGATCGCCGACCTTCACCTTGGCGGGATCAAAACGCTGACCATCGCTGTTGAACCAGCTGCGGGTCACGCTTATCCCCTGACTGACGCGCGCAGGCGCCTGCTCGGGGTAGCCGATCAGGGTGCGCTGCACATAGAGGGATCCCTTGCCCTCGTTGGTGACGGTACTCGCCGCCAGTGCCTCGGGGGCACCCTGCTGCAACGGGGCCGAACCACTCAGGGATCCACTGCCAAGCGAGGAGCTCATCCTGGCCTGCCAGTCGACAGCCGGATCGAAGCGGGCGAGTCGCAGCAGGGCGAGCCGCTCCTGGGTGCTGAGCCACTGACGGTGAGCCAGGGTATCGGCCACCTTGGCACTGAGAGCGGGCCAGCGATCCGCAGCCAGCTTGTGCTGGCGCAGCAAGGAGAGCTCAAGAGCTCCATCGCGTAACTGTGAACCGTAATCCCCGAGATAGTCGTCACCACGCTCGGTCGCCAATGCCCGACTGAGGGCCTTGGCGGCGTTTTGCTCATCCCCCATGGCCGAGAGCGCCAGCGAGAGGTGCAAGAGCGGCAAACCGGAGCGGGCATGATCGGCCTGCTGCTCCCAGACAAGGCGCAGGGTAGCGAGTGGCGCCTTGCCCACCCGGGCCAGCACATAGGCACTGTAGGCCTGATAGGCCAGCCGGCTGTGCTCGGGTGCACTGCTCCAGCGCTCGCCATACTGACTGTCGGTGAGATAGCTTTGCAACCGGTTCAGCGCCTGATTGAGCATTGCCTCCGGCACTGCGTCGCCCGCCTCCTTGCGCGCCAGCAGGTAGTCGGCAGCATAGGCGGTGAGCCACTGCTCCTCGTCGGAGCGGCCATCCCAGAGGCCAAAGCCACCGCTTGGCAGTTGCAACCGCTGCAGCCGTTGCAGCAGGGCGCGTTGCACATCCGCCTCACTCGCCGCCTTCTTGCCCTCTGCGGTTTTGCGCCAGGCGGCCCGCTCATCCGCCGTGGTCAGCAAGTAAGGCCAGGCACGGGACAGGGTCTGCTCCAGACAGGCGTAGGGGTAGTCGGCCAGCGCCTGCCACTGGGCAGCCGGATCCCAGGGCGGGGTGCCGGAGAGGCTGAGCAGCCCCTGCAGGTTAGCGCGATCCAGCCCAGCCAGCTCAGCTGGCGCAAAGCTCATCTGCTGGCCGGGGGCCAGCATCTGGTAGCGCTGGCGCGTCTCGGCCGGCCAGGGGGAGCGTAGCGGCAGATACCAGTCGCGGCTGATGGCAAAATCCTTGCCGCTGGCCGCCAACTGCAGGCTTGCCACGCCGCTTGCTCCGGTCACGGTGAGCGGCAGGGTCAGCCACTGCTCCTCGCCGTTTTTCAGGGCCAGGGTGCCGGGCAGTTCGCCATTTGCCTTGAGCCCACCGTTGAGGGTCCAGACAAGGGAGAGGGTCTGATCCTCACCGCTCATGTTGCGCAGCTGTACCAGCGCCCGGGTCTCATCCCCTCTGGCGCCAAAGCGCGGCCAGCCAATTTCGGCCACCAAGGGCGCTACTACCTTGACGGCGCGCTCAGCCTCACCCACTTGCTGTTCGTTCCAGGCAAGCGCCATCAGCGCCAGCTCGCCGTTGAAGTTGGGCAGATCGAGCGGGATCACCGCCTTGCCGCTCTCATCAAAACTCACCTCGCCGCTCCAGAGTGCGGCGATCTCGACCCGGCTCTCCAGCGCGCCGCCCTTTTTCAGCGGCGCCCGGTCACCCCCGTAGTTGAGGCGGGCCAGCTTGCCATCCTGCGGCGGGATCACCTGACCGTAGTTGTCGAACAAATCCTGGGCGAAGCGCTTGCGACCAAAGAAGATCTCGAACGGGTCGAGCGGCTGGTAGTCGCTGATGTTGAGCACGCCCCGATCCACCGCGGCCAGCACCACGCGGCCCTGACTGTTGGGGGTGGAGGTGGCGGTCACTTCCAGCCGGGTGAGCGGCACCGCTTTGTCCGGCGCGCTCAGGGTGAGCGGCAGACGGCGCGCTTCCCGATCCAGGGTGAGCGGCACCAGGCCGACCGAGCGCAGGCTCTGCCCCTGCTGCTTGCCAGCCGGTTTGGAGGCGCTGTCTGGCGCGGCGATCTGGGCCGAGATATGCAAGTCATGGCGCTGCCACTCGGGGCTGACCGGGATCTCGAACTCGCCGCGGGCATCCTTGGCATAACCACCGGCCCCCTTGAGCTCGATGCGCTGCCACCAGCGCAGGCCGTCACCATCTTCCACCAGCAGCAACCCCTTGCCGGGGCGCGGGGCAACCAGGGTCACTTTGGCCTTGTCACCCGCCAGATAGGCGCGCTTGTCGAGGGTGAAGGCAATCTTGTCAGGCCGTGCCTGCTCGCCACCGCCGCCCCAGGCGTAACTGCCTATCTCCACCCGCAAGCTCGATTGATGGCCCTGACTGTTCTCCACTTCCAATCGATACCAGCCCGCCGCCAGTTGCAGCGTGAGCGGGGTCGGCCCCTTGCCATCCAGCTGCAGGGTCTGCTCCTGCTCCAGATAGGGCTGGCTGTTGAACTCGTACTTCCACCCCTCGCCATCGGCGTAGTGCCAGTAGTAGTCGCGGTACTCGTTGATGAGGCGCACCTTCACCGCCCCCGCCACCGGCTGGCCCTTGTCATCGAGGTTGAGGATCTGGAAGGGGAGCGGTTTGCCCCCTTCCACCCGATCTGCCACAAAGTCGGCCTTGAGAGCTGGCCACTGGCTGCCCGCGGGCCAGCCATACTGGGTACGGCTGCGATTGACGGCGCGGCCACCGGGCTCGGCGAGCGACACCCGATAGGCCACCTCCAGCGGCCCGAGGGCGCGCACCCCATCGAGCTCATCAGCTAACGAAAACGTCCCCTGCCCCTGCGTATCGAGGGTGAGACCCCGCTGCTCGAGCTCCCTGGCCTGCTCGGCGAGCAGCACATCCCCCAGGGTGAACTCCTGCCACTGGGTAAAGGGCATGGTGGCACGGCTGATCTTCACCTCCGCCTTCGCCTTGGTGGCACTGGCTGGCGCACCGTAGAGATAGTCCCCTTGCAGCGGCAAAGTTAGGGCGGCGTCCAAATCAGTGACTTCGCCATCCGGCCCCTTGCCAAGCTGCAGTTTGAGCCGCTCCGGCAAGAACTCCTCCACCAGAAAGGGCCACTCGAAGCGGCTGCCGGCGGCGGTCTTGAGGTTGATGGTCCAGCGCCCGAGCGGCGCATCGTCCGGCAGGCGCAGGCCGTAGTGGGCGGCGCCCAGGCTATCCGGCAGCAGCCGCTTTTGTTCGAGCAGCTGGCCATCCGGCTGCTTCACCTCCAGCTCCACCGCCATCCCCGGCAGCAGCTGGCCATCCTGGCCCTTGAGCAGGATCTCGCTGTCGAGCCGCTCGCCGGGGCGATAGAGATCTCGCCCGCTGAACAGATAGAGCTGCTGGGCCTGCCAGGGCTGGGTGCCGAGATCGAAAGTGGAGAGATCGAGCGCAGCCCCGTCGAGACGCAGCACCGCCAGATGGTTGCCCTGCTCGGCCAGCAGCAGGCGAGCACCCTGCACCTGATCGAAGCGGCGATGGCCCTGCGGATCGGTGTTTTGCACCTGCAGCCGGTTGCCCTTCTCGTCGAGCAGGGAGAGCTGCACATCCTTGAGCGGGTCGGCGCTGGCCAGGGAGCTCACGAACACCTCCAGCTGATCGCGGTAACGGCGGGCACTGAGCCCCATGTCGCTCACCGCGAAATAGGTGGTCTCCTTGCGCCAGTCGTAGTTGCCAAGGGGCGACATCACCGCAAAGTAGACGCCAGCTTCGGCCAGCTGCGGCTCTTTCACATTGATAAGGCGGGTCTCGCGCCGGTTGGCATCCAGTTCCAGCGCGTAGCGGCCGCTGAACACCCGCTTGGCCCGCTTGGTGATCTGCTCAAGCTCCCAGTTGCCCATGCCGGCACCGGGACGATACTCGGCCAGGAAACGGGGCAGATATTCCGCATCGACCCGAAAGAAGTCGATATTGACCTCATCCACGTTGACCGCGCTGATGGGCAGGCGCAGCTCGTCGCGCAGCGGCAATACCATGCCGCTGGCGGTAAAGGAGGCTCCCGCCTCCAGCGGCCGGGTCTTGAGAGTCCAGCTCTGGGGGGATGGGCCCAGTCCCGCCTTGAGGTTCACCTCGTAGCGCTTGTCGGGCTGGACGTTCGGGAAATAAAGGGTGCGGCCATCGTCGGCGAGGATCCACTCCCCCTGCACCTGCTTGCCCCCCTCGCTGACCGCAAGCCAGCTCTGCCAATTGGCCTTGGGGGTCAGGGAGCTGGAGAAGACCAGCGCCAGCGCCGGGGCATCCCGATATTGGCGGGCATTGGCCTGCACTACGGCGCTTGGTGCGCCCGCTTCCTGCTGCGCGGCAGCCGCTTGTGTGGTCGGCTCATTGGCGACAGGCTTGTCGGGGCCGCAGCCGCTCAGCAGCAACGCCGTGAGCCCCGCCAGCAGCAGGGCCGGCCAGCGGCGCCCGGGGGCGGCCATCTGTTGTGGTGAGGAACGAGAGAAGCGAGGGTGAGAGTCGACGCGGCGCATAAATGTCATCCCTGATTGGCTCGCTGCCAGTGCAGCGCAATAGCCAACAGGATAAGGGATCAGGCTCGCTTGACACAAAGCTCATTGCGTTAAAACGCCGCCGGCTCCCGCCAGATGCAACAGCGCCGACCCTGGGGTCGGCGCTCGCTTGCGACTGGGGCGGGTTACCTCATCACCGCCATCTGCCAGGTCTTGAAGCCGCCGGAGAGGTTCTTGACCTTGAAGCCGTGCTGGCTCAGCAGGCGACAGGCCACGTGGCCGCGCAAGCCCACCTGGCAGCTGATGAGCAGCTCTTTGTCCTTGGGCAGTTCATGAAGGCGACTGCGCAGCTCATCCAGCGGAATGTGCATCGCCCCCGGAATGCAACCCAGCTTGTCGAGCTCGGGGCCGTTGCGCACATCCAGCACCTGCTGATGGGGGTGACGGGCCTCAACCTCGGCGGCATGACAGAGCAGGGTATCCCCCTTCAAGTGGTTGCTGGCCACAAAGCCGGCCATGTTGATCACGTCCTTGGCCGAGCCGAAGGGCGGTGCATAGGTGAGTTCCAGATCCTGCAGATCGAACACGGTGAGACCGGCGCGCTGGGCCACCGCCAGCACGTCGATGCGCTTGTCGACCCCGTCCTTGCCGATGGCCTGGGCGCCGTAAATCTTGCCATCGGGGGCAAACAGCAGCTTGAGGCTGACCGGGTGAGCACCGGGGTAGTAACCGGCGTGGCTGCCCGGGTGGACATAGGCCTTCTCGAACGGCAGCCCCAGCTGCAGCAGCCGCTTCTCGTTCAGCCCGGTGCTGGCCACCGCCAGATCGAACAGCTTGCAGATGGCGGTACCCTGGGTCTTCTTGTAGGTTTCGGCGCGGCCCAGCATGTTGTCGGCGGCGATGCGCCCCTGCCGATTGGCAGGCCCCGCCAGCGGGATCAGCACAGATTCGCCGGTGACGAAGTCGGTCTCCTCCACCGCATCCCCCACCGCATAGATGAAGGGATCCGAGGTGCGCATGGCGGCATCCACCTTGATACCGCCGCGCGGCCCCAGCTCCAACCCCGCCTTGGCGGCGAGCAGGGTCTCGGGCTTGACGCCGATGGCGAGGATCAGCAGGCCGGTGTCGAGATGAGAGCCGTCGCTCAGGGTCAGGCGCAGCCCGCCCCGTTGTTCAGTGGCCACGGCAGCAGTTTTTTCCGCCAGCACATCCAGACTCTCGATGGCGGAGAGGCCGGTGCGCAGGCGCAGGTCTATCCCCTCCTCCCGGATGCGGGCATGGAGCATGTTGGCCATCTCCTTATCCACCGGTGCCATCACCTGATCGGAGAGCTCCAGCAGGGTGACATCCAGCTTGCGCTGGTGCAGCGCCTCCATCATCTCCAGCCCGATGAAGCCGCCCCCCACCACGGTGACGTGGCGCGGCTGATCGTGCGCCAGCGCCGCCAGAATGCGATCCATGTCGGGAATATTACGCAGTGTGTGTACACCCGGGCTGTCGATGCCGGGGAAGGGAGGCCGGATGGGGGCCGCGCCCGGGCTCAGCAGCAGCACGTCGTAGGCTTCGCGCCGCTCTTCACCGGTCAGCAGGTTGCGCACCAGCAGGCTCTTGCCGGCCTTGTCTATCTCGATGACATCGTGAAAGACCCGCACATCCACGTTGAAGCGGCGTTTGAAGCTTTGGGGGGTCTGCAACAGCAGGGCATCCCGGTTGGGGATGTCACCACCGATGTGATAAGGCAGCCCGCAGTTGGCGAAGCTGACGAACTCGCCCCGCTCGAACATCACAATTTCCGCCTCTTCGCTCAGACGGCGGGCTCTGGCGGCGGCAGACGCCCCCCCCGCTACCCCGCCTACAATCAGGATCCGTTTCATCAGCAAGACTCCAGTCAACGACAAATTGACATTAAATTAGTATTTTCTAATTTAGATTTCAATGAAATTTTGTTTGCACTAATTTTGCAGTATTCTTGCCACCCGACAGTCGTTCAACAGGATGTTATCAGTTCATGTCGTCAACCGCGCTCAGTCATCTCTCTTCTGCCAACCAGACACCGCTGTTCTTTCGTCTGGACGTGCGCAGCCAACGGCTGGTCGCGTTGACCGATGTGATGCAAACCCCGCTCTACTGGCTCGATGAGCCAAGGGGCCCATGGCCGGCCCAGTTGCCGGATGCACTACGCCTGCCTATCGAACAGTTGCTGGCCAGCGGCCATGGCGGCAAGCTGGTGCTGCGCTTTGCCGGCCAGCAGTGGCACATTGCCCTCTCCCACGAACAAGACGCCTTCTGGCTCATCTGCCTGCAGACCCTGCGCCAGGAGCCGGTGGCCGACCTGGCGCTGCAACTGCCGCGCCTGAGCCAGATGGCGAGCCAGCAGCAGTTTGCCGCCATGCTGGAGGCCCTCAAGGAGAGCCTGGGGGCCGATCGCCTCATCCTCTGGCACTATCAGGCCAACGGCCCCCTCGGCAGCGAGCAACTGACCCCGGTCTTTACCCTGGGAGCCGACGAGGTAGCCGCCATTCGCGGCGACAGTCGCTACATCCGCGCCCTGCGCACCCGCAAGTCCCTGAGCTTTTCGGAAGCCGCGCACCAGCCCATGCTGAGTCAGCACTACTATCTGGCCAATGCCGGTGTGAGTTCGCGTCTGGACGGTGCCTTGCTTGAGCAGGAAAAACTCATCGGCGTGCTGAGCCTCGAATACCTCAACGCCACCCCGCTGAGCGAAGAGATGCTGCAACTGGTGCGTCACAGCGCCCAGCTGCTCGGCCACTGGCAACCGGTGCCGGAACCGGTCCAGCCCGCCGTGCTGACGCTGCCTGCCGAGCTCACCCTGCTGACCGGCATCGCTTACTGCCGCGCCCTGGTGAGCTGGGCCATAGGCATCAGCGGCGCGCGCATCGGCTGGATTGGCGAGTACCAGCCCCGCGGCCAGGATCTCTGGATGATCCCGCGCTGCGTTCTGGAGGGGGAGACCTTCTCGGTGCTCAAGCCCATCCAGATGGACCCGGGGCCTGGCCAGGAGCTGTTCCAGCACGGCCAGGCTGTCTATGTGGAAGACCTGCCCCTGCGCTATCCCCAGGCCAGCCAGTTGCTGGCACTCAATGCCCCCGTCTATGTCGGCATTCCGCTGCACGGCTCGCAGGGCGCCCCCATCGGCCAGCTCACTCTGCTGCTCGACACGCCACTGGCCGACCCCATGCCGCTGCTCGACGCCCTCAGCAGCCAGCACGAGCGGGCCGCCGTCGAGTTGCAACGATTGGCCGCCGACGATGCGCTGCGGCTGGCCGAGGTGGCCTTCAACACCCACGACGGTCTGCTGGTGATGGATCACAAGGGGATCATCCTCAAGGTCAACCGCTCCTTTGGTCGCATCACCGGCTTTGCCGACGATGAGATGATCGGCCAGCATATCGTCCGGCTCAGACCCACCTACTATGGCGATCACCTGGCGCAGGACGTGCGCGAGGCGGTGGCGGCCCAGGAGTTCTGGATGGGGGAAGAGCGCTGCCTGCACAAGGATGGCCACCTGTTCCCGGTCCGGTTGATGGTGAGCGGGGTGCAGGATGAGCACGGCGAGATCAGCCACTACGTCTGCAGCTTCTACGACATCACCCAGGAAAAGGAGGCGGCGCGCCACATCGAGCAGCTCGCCTACTACGACGATCTGTGCGGCCTCTACAACCGCCGCAGCCTCAACGACATCATGCAACGCACCCTGCAGGAGGCCAGCGGCCAGTGGGGCGCCCTGCTGCTGGTGGATCTGGACAACTTCAAGTCGATCAACGACTCCCTCGGCCATGCCTGCGGCGATCTGCTGCTGCAGGCGGTGGTGGAGCGGCTCAAGACCCTGCCCCAGGACAACCTGGTGCTGGCCCGTATCTCGGGGGACGAGTTCGCCCTGCTGTTCAGCGCCCTGGGCCAGGGTTATGTCACCGCCAAGATCCTGGCAGAACACTTCGCCCGCGAGCTGATGGGGCTGTTCCGCATCCCGTTCGACATAGAGGATCACAAGCTGCACTGCAGCGCCTCGGTGGGGATCAGCCTCTTCTCCAGCGAGGACAAGGATCACCTGGTGCTGATGCAGCAGGCCGACACCGCCACCCACATGGCCAAGCGATCCGGCCAAGGCAACTATGTGTTCTTCAGCGAGGCGATGGCGGAGAAGGAGAAGAGCAAGCTGGCGCTCAACAACCAGCTGCGCGACGCCCTGCGCCACCACGAGCTGCAACTGCACTATCAGCCGCAATACCGGGTCGACAACGGCGCGCTCTCCGGCATCGAGGCGCTGCTGCGCTGGCAGCGCAGCGACGGCAGCATGGTGCCGCCGGCGGAGTTCATCCCCATCGCCGAGGAGACCAGCCTCATCCAGGACATCGGCTACTGGGTGATGAAGACCGCCTGCGCCCAGTACAGCTTCTGGCTCAACCGCGGGCTGGCCATTCCCCATCTGTCGGTCAACGTCAGCGCCCGCCAGTTCCACACCGCAGGCTTCGTGCAGCAGGTGGAATACATATTGCGCGATACCGGGGTGCCCCCCTCCCGCCTGCTGCTGGAGGTGACAGAATCCGTGGTGCTGGAGAACCGGCTGGAGAGCATCGCCAGGATGCGCCAGCTCAAGGAGCTCGGCATCCTGCTCTCCATTGATGATTTCGGCACCGGCTACTCGTCGCTAGCCTATCTGCGCGATCTGCCGGCGGACGAGGTGAAGCTCGACAGAAGCTTCATTCAGACCCTGGTGCACAGCGAACAGGACAAGGCCATCGTCAAGGCGATCCTGGAACTGGCCAAGGTTTTTCGTTTTACCGTCACCGCCGAAGGGGTGGAGGACGAAGAGCAGCTCGCCATCCTCAAAGCCCTCGGATGCCAGCATTATCAAGGCTTCCTGACCAGCAGGCCGCTCACCGCCAAAGCCCTCGAGAGCCTGCTGGGTGCCCCGGTGGCGGGCTAAACATGTAGGATTTATAGGGCTTTATGTAATAAAATAACGGCCTGCTCGAATCATTGGAGTCGTCTATGTCTGTCATTAATCGGATCCCTGCTGTCGAAGTCAGCGGCACCGCCGCTGAAACCAGTGTGACCACCGATACATCCGGGGTCATTGGTCGGATCCATTCCGTTGAAACCTGCGGCACCGTCGATGGCCCCGGAATACGCTTCATCGTGTTCATGCAGGGCTGCCTGATGCGCTGCAAGTACTGCCACAACCGCGACACCTGGGACACCCAGGGCGGCCGCGAGGTGACAGTGCCGGAGTTGATGAGCGACATCACCAGCTATCGCCACTTCATGAATGCCTCGGGAGGCGGCGTCACCGCCTCCGGTGGCGAAGCCATGCTGCAGCAAAATTTCATCGCCGAACTGTTCGCCGCCTGCAAGGAGAAGGGCATCCACACCTGCCTCGATACCAACGGCTTCGTCCGTCACTACGACGAACAGCTCGACAAGGTGCTCGACAATACCGATCTGGTGCTGCTCGACATCAAGCAGATCAACGACGACAAGCACATTCCGCTGACCCACGTCAGCAACAAGTACACCCTGGAGTTTGCCCGCTACCTGGCCGCCAAGGGCAAAACCATGTGGATCCGCTACGTGGTAGTGCCGACCTGGTCGGACGACGACGAGAGCGCCGAAGGGCTCGGTCAGTTCATCGCCGAGCTGGGAGAGTGCGTCGAGAAGGTGGAACTGCTGCCCTATCACGAACTCGGCAAGCACAAGTGGGACGTACTGGGCGACACCTATGATCTCACCGGGATCAAGCCACCCAGCAAGGAGACCATGGACCGCGTCCAGGGCATCCTCGCCAAGTACCACAACAACGTCAAATACTGATAGCTCAGGGGCTGGCCGGGAAAACGCCGGCCCCTTTCACATCGGGCCTCGCCCACCTGCATGCCGTCACCGGACAAGGATCTGCCATGAGTGAAGGACAAGCCGCCGCCCTGCTGCTCTGGGTACTGTTGCTCACATTCAGCCTGCGTGGCACCTTGCTGCGCACCCTCCACGACAATTCGCTCTACCAGCACCTCTGCCTCGGCGGCGCCATCGTGCTGGTGCCGCTCTGGACCCTGCGGGCCGGCCTGCACGACGGGCTGGAGGTGCACTTTCTCGGCCTCACCAGCCTGACCCTGCTGCTGGGCTGGCGCCTCGCCCTGCTTGCCCCCTGCCTCACCCTGCTGGTGCTCAGCTATTTTGGCGTCATCCCGCTGGCCGAGATAGGCTGGCAGGCCCTCATCGGCGTGGCCCTGCCGGTCGCCACCACCTGGCTGCTGTTTCTGGCCAGCTGGGCCTGGCTGCCGCGCCACCTGTTCGTCTACCTGTTCGTGGTGGCCTTTCTTGGCGGCGCCCTCTCCATCTCGGTCAAGGTGGTGGCCAGCGCCCTGCTGATGGGCCTTAGCGACACCTATCCCTGGTACACCATCAGCGCCGACTACCTCTCCATCTGGCCACTGCTGCTCTTCCCCGAAGCCCTGCTCAACGGCATGACCATGACCCTGCTCGCCATCTACCGCCCTCACTGGGTCAACACCTTCTTCGACCGGGAATACCTGAGCCGCTGATCCCGACGCAGGGCTTGATTATCACCCGCGAAACAAAAGCCCCTGAAACAGGGGCTTTTGTTTGTGAAAGGCAAGCGAGGTTAGAAGCGATATTCAATGTGGATGGAGTGACTATCCAGACCCGGGTTCTGTTCATACATGTTGGCGTTGGACATGTGCTCATATTGATAGCCAATCAGCCAGTTCGGCGTCAGCGCATAGCCAAGACCAATACCGCTTGAAAACTGAAATGGCCCGCCATAGTCCTTGAAACCATTGCCGCGGTGGCCAAACTCATGCTCCGCCAGCCAGAGCACTTCAACCGGGATCCAAACTACCCAGTTACCCCACAGGCACTCAGCCCTGGCTCCGGTTCCTAGTCTGGCAGTGCTGTCGTCTCCGACCTTCAACATGCCGCCCCGGGCACCCAAACCCAGCTGACAGCCTGAGTCACCCCAACGCCAAAACATGTGGTGGTATTTCACATCGACACTATAGATATCGAGCTTTTCGTCTTCGGCTGGTTTGCCAAGCTGCAACGCCATTATGTCATCCTCGGCGAAGACTCCCGTACTGACAGCCATGGTCGCCAGCAATCCTGAAAGCAAGATCGAATTAGCGTTCATCGTCTCCTCCACCATCCCTGTTGTTTGCGCCGCCACGTCCAAGTGCAAGCGAGTACATAACAGACATAGTCAGTCAAAAGGAGGTTTGTCAATTGAGTATTAACAACTAAAAAAATCAACATTTCATGTCAAATAGTCTACCAACTCAAGAGAAAGGCTGATTTTGTCAGAACAAATGAAAATATTCGGTCATTATTTGAACAACCAAATAGCATCAAGCACCAACATCGGAATACACATAAAAGCAAGAAATGTAGATCACAAAAATAGAATTTTATTGAGGAAGGGGGATGTATGAGAAAAGTCTTAATTAATCATTTTTTCGCCATCAATACTCACCATGTTCGTGTCAATTACCATTAAGTTTCAAAAAAAACACATATACAACAATTGGTTATATTATTTGGTCGCGTTTACGAACAATTGATAATGCGTGTTGACTCAATTGCAGCTGGTAGGTAGTATGCAGCGCAAATAAAATTAAGCATGACGCGCGTCACAGAACGACGTCATATGCACGGGTTGATTACTTGCTTTGCAAGTCCACTTATGTTTGTTGCCATCAACAAGCTACGCCTCGTTATCACCCCCATTTTATTTTTATTCAACACAATCTGCTCTTTACGCCGGGAATATGTCATTGCCGTGCGGTAGCTATACCCTAAGCAAATTAACACAGAAACAAACAATTAACATACCGATAACGCAATATAGTTGCCTCGCATTGCGCAATGAATTATTCGTTTTCAAGACATTGCTGCTTTGCCAAGCCTTTATGCTAGAGTCGCCCCTCTTGATTTTCATACGCTGATGAAAGATTAAAAATTGAACACGCCCATTCTATCAACTCATCGCCGAACGTCGCTTGCCGTGCTGAAGGATGTCACCTTCGGCCTGCTGATGCGTGAACTGAAGACCCGTTTCGGCAGTTACCGGATGGGCTACGCCTGGGCCGTGCTCGATCCCCTGCTGGCAATTGCACTGTTTTGTTTTGTGTTTGGTATGCGCCAGCGCACCGGCTTCGGTGGGGTGGAAGCACCGGTCTTTATCGCCGCCGGTTATCTGCCCTTTATGATGTTTCAAAACGTAGTCAGCCAGTTGCAATCCGCAGTCAGTGCCAACAAGGGGCTGTTCTGCTATCGGCAGGTAACCCCCTTTGCCACCCTGTTTTCCCGCTTTGTGCTGGAAACCCTGATTGGCGTGCTGGTAGCCTTCGTGCTTATTTTAGGGCTTATCTGGTTTGGCTTTGATGCCATGCCTGCCGACCCACTGGCAGTGCTGACCGGCTATGGTCTGCTGATGATCTTCTCGTTTGCGTTGGGCTCCCTGTTTTGTATCGCCACTTCGCTGTCTGAGGAGGCACGTAAACTGATCCCCATCCTGATGCGCCCGATGATGTGGATTTCTGCTGTTTTCTTTCCGCTGGCGGCAGTGCCACAAAGCTATCAGCATTTGCTGTTGTGGAACCCTATCGTCCATGCCCTTGAACTTATCCGTTCCGGCTGGATCGCCGGTTTCCAGACTCAGGGAGGGAGCTGGTCTTATCTGGCCGGCATTACCCTGATCTTGCTCACGTTTGCCATGAGTGCCTATCGCCTCAGCCATCGCCGTCTAATTGCAAGCTAACCCTATGATCACGCTGGACAACGTCACCAAATATTACCCGACCAAATTTGGTCGCCATTACGTGCTGAAAAATGTCAATTTTATCCTGCCGGGGGATCGCAATATCGGCATTCTCGGTGCCAACGGCGCGGGCAAGTCGACGCTGCTGCGGCTACTCGGAGGCATGGATATGCCGAGCAAGGGTAAAGTAACGCGCCATAGCCGGGTTTCCTGGCCGCTGGCCCTGAGCGGTGGTTTTCAGGGCAGCATGACGGGGCGCGAAAATACCCGCTTCGTCTGCCGGATCCACGGTGTGCACGACACGGCTGCCGTGGAGGAGTGGGTCAAGGAATTCTCGGAAATCGGCCAGCATTTTGAACTGCCCATCAAGGGCTACTCCAGCGGGATGAGATCCAAATTCTCCTTCGCAGTGAGCATGGCCTTTGATTTCGATATCTATCTGACCGACGAGATCACCTCGGTGGGGGATGCCAGATTCAGACAGAAATGCATTGACGTCTTTACCCAGAAGCGGCAGACCGCCAGCCTGATCATGGTTTCGCACGATATGAACACCCTGCGCCAGCAGTGCGATATGGGCATTGTACTGCAAAACGGACAATTGACCCTGCACGATGACATCGAAGAAGCCATCGCCGTCTACCAAAAGCTCTGATTCTTTTTTTTAAGCCTTGCCACGGACACCTATGACCAAAGCCAATCTGACCGCCCTGCTTGAGCGCAAGCTTCGCAAATTCAAGCGAGACCCCAAGTTGTTTCTGATCGATTCCAAGGGCTACAAGGTGGCCCAGCACTCCTGGAAAAAGACGATCAAACTGGGCAGTTTTCTGTGGGTTGTCCTCTGTTTCAGCCTGGCTGCACTCTACTACGGCACCATTGCCAGCGATCGCTATGTCAGTCAGGCCAGCCTTATCATCAAGCAGGCGGATCAGCTCAAGATGATGCCGGATGCCCTCTCCATGCTGGGGCTGGGTGGCAGCAATCATCAGGATGTGCTGGTAATCCAGGATTACCTCAAATCCTGGGACATGCTCGAAACGCTGGACAAACAACTGCAGCTGAAAAAGCACTACGAGAGCGACCGTGCAGACCTCTTCTCCCGCCTGCCGGCAGACGCCAGTCGCGAAGAGTTTCTGGCCTTCTATCGTGATCACCTGACCGTCAGCCTGGATGAGCTTTCCGGGGTGTTGACCGTCAGTTTGCAAGCCTTTGAGCCCGAGTATGCCAAACAGGTGGTCGCGCTGATGCTCAAGGAGAGCGAAGGATTCATCAACCGGCTGAGCCGCCAGGTCGCCGTCGAACAGCTCAAGTTTGTCGAATCCCAGGTGGCTCGCTCCCATGAACGGCTGCTGAGCGAGCGGGAAAAGATGCTCGCCTTCCAGAACCAGCACCAGCTGATCAGCCCAGAGGCGACCAGTACCGCCATGATGGGCGTGGTGTCTGAGCTGGAAGCGGAGCTGGTACGCCAGGACGCCGAGCTCAAGCGCCTGCAAATCTATATGAACCCCAATGCCCCGGATGTGGTAGCGGTAAAAGACAGGGTCGATGCCCTCACCCGCCAGCTGGCACAAGAGAAACAGCGGCTGACCGGCAGCGAGAAGCAAGCGCTCAACGAGGTCAATGCCGACTATCAGGCGGTTCAGGTACAAACCCAGCTGGCTGCCGATGTCTACAAAACAGGTCTGGTCAGCATGGAGCAGGCCCGTGTCGAAGCCTATCGTAAACTGAAGCATCTGCTGGTGGTCAGCCAGCCCAGTTTGGCCGAACAGGCTGAATATCCCCGCCGTCTCTACAACCTGGCGACCATCGGCGTGCTGCTTTGTCTTTTCTACGGTCTGGTCGTGATGGGTGTTGCTACCCTGCGCGAGCACCAGGACTGATCAGGAGTGATTTTTTGAAGATGTTATCCCATTTGAACCTGAAACCCAGCCTGCTGGCATTGGGATTGGGTATGCTGCTACAGCCCGCACTGGCCCTCGAGATCTCGCAAGAAGCGGCGCCGGTGCGCAAAGTCATTACCGACACCCAGACCCAGGATCCTGTCTTTGGCAACTGGCTGTTTCGCGGCGAGTTCGCCCGCGAATCCTTCAACGGCTTCAACCCTGATTATCGCATCGCCATTGGCGATCGCCTGCAGGTACAACTCTGGGGCGGTGTCGAATTTGATCAGCCGCTGACGGTCGATCATCAGGGCAATATTTTTCTGCCCAAGGTAGGCCCCATCAAGGTCGCCGGGGTGCGCAACGAGCAGCTCAACGACACTCTGCTCGGCGCCATCACCACCGTTTATCAGAAAAACGTCAGCGTGTATGCGACGCTGGATGTCAGCCAACCGGTCAAGATCTTCGTCACCGGCTTTGTCAAACAGCCGGGTCTGTTTGCCGGTCAATCTGGGGATTCCATCCTCTATTTTCTCGACAAGGCGGGTGGCATCTCCCCCGAGCGTGGCAGCTATCTGGATGTCGCCCTCAAGCGCAATGGCCAGACACTGCGTCACTACAACCTCTATCAGTTCTTGGTCAATGGCACCCTGCTACCGACCCAGCTGCGCGATGGTGACATCATAGTGGTGGCGCCGCTGCGCTATCAGACCACGGTCAGAGGCAAGGTGGCGAACGCCAACAAGTTCGAACTGAGCAAGCCCCATGTCACCCTGGCCGAGTTGATGCAGATGGCCAGACCCGACCCCGATGCCACCCATATCCGGGTGAGCCGCAATCAAGGGGAAGATATCCGCATGGACTACTACCCCATCAATGATCAGCAACTGAACAGCAAGATGGTCAGCTCAGGCGACACGGTGGAAGTGATCGCCGACAAGCGTTATGCCTCCATCGCGGTACGGGTGGAAGGGGAGCACGACAGTGCCCAGGAGTATGTGCTCAAGTACGGCGCACGCCTTGGCGATATCCTCAACGGGCTGAAACTGACTCAGGATGCGGATCTCAGTGCCATCCAGCTCTATCGGGAATCGGTCAAGGTACGCCAAAAAGAGATGCTGCAATCCTCGCTCAAGGCGCTGGAAGCGAGCATCCTGACCGCTCGTTCATCCTCCGAGGGTGAAGCCAAACTGCGCAACAGCGAAGCCCAGCTTCTGATGCAGTGGGTGGAACGTGCCAAAGATATCCAGCCCAATGGCCAGGTGGTACTGGCCAACGGTACCAATATGGAAGAGGTGCGGCTCGAACCGGGGGATGTGATCCGGATCCCGCGTCAGACCAACCTCATCATGGTGCATGGGGATGTGATGTTCCCGAATGCCATCCTGATGGACAGCAAGCGGACCGTGGCCGACTATATCAATCTGGCCGGCGGCTTTACCCAGAAAGCGAGCAACTCACGCATCTTGCTGCTGCATCGTGACGGCACCTTCAGCCAGATCGAGAAGGGTGATCTCGACAATAAAGAGATTGCCATCAAACCGGGCGACGAAATATTCGTACTGCCGCAGGTTGATACCAAGTCACTGCAGATCACCAAGGATCTCACCGAAGTGCTCTATCAGATCGCCATTTCAGCAAGAGCTCTAGTACTCTTATAATTCGTCACTGGTATTATCTACCTAATACCAGTGATATTACGTCCCCGCTTAGAACTAAATTAATAAGGAGAGAGTAATTAATTTCTGCTTTGGCAATTTATTTATAAATTTCAACTTAAAAACACTAAATAAGAAGAGTGCACATAATGTTTGATATTAATGAATTAAAAGTCGGTGTTATCGGTTTAGGTTATGTTGGGCTTCCACTAGCAATTGAATTTGGTAAAATAGTCCCCACCACTGGTTTTGACATAAATAACCATCGAATTGATGAGCTCAGAGATAAAATTGACCACACTCTTGAGATAGAATCACATGAATTTGATGATTCACAATATATTTCATTTACCCATCAAAGAGATGAGCTTGCAAATTGTAATTTTTACATTGTAACCGTTCCAACGCCTGTGAATGATAACAATATCCCTGATGTTAGTATAATTCATGCCGCGAGCACCACAGTTGGGCATGTTTTAAAAGCTGGAGATATTGTTGTATTTGAAAGTACTGTGTATCCAGGCGCAACAGAGGAAGTATGCATTCCAGAGTTAGAACGAGTTTCTGGACTAAAATTTAACTCTGATTTCTATGTCGGATATAGCCCAGAAAGAATTAATCCTGGTGACAAAAAAAATAGACTGCCAGATATAATGAAAATAACTTCAGGTTCAACTGAGGAAGCTGCTAACTATATTGACTCTGTATATAACCTAGTCATAAAGGCTGGTACACATAAAGCAGCATCTATAAAAGTTGCTGAAGCTGCAAAAGTCATTGAAAACACTCAAAGAGATGTCAATATTGCTTTAGTTAACGAGCTATCTATGATTTTTGATAGACTAGGTATAAATACCCATGATGTTATTGAAGCAGCAGGGACAAAGTGGAATTTTCAGAAATTATACCCAGGATTAGTTGGTGGACATTGCATTGGTGTTGACCCTTATTATCTTGCTCACAAAGCTGAATCTATTGGTCATTACCCAGATATGATTTTGACCGCAAGAAGACTTAACCAAAATATGTCAGCTCATGTTGCCAATAAATTGACAAGAGAGATGAGCCGAAAGAAGATTCATATTGTAGACTCTAACATTCTAATTCTTGGGTTTACTTTTAAAGAAAACTGTCCTGACATTAGAAATACACAAGTTGTTAATCTATATAAAGAACTTCTCAATCATAATGCTACAGTTGACATTTATGATCCTTGGGCTTCCAAGTCAGAGGTTTATCATGAGTATGGCATTGAGTTAAACAATGATATACATAATAAAAAATATGACGCTGTTATAATTGCTGTATCTCACGATCAATTCAAAACAATGACCTCTCAAGACATCGCTAATATAACTAAAAACAACAACGTGATCTTTGATCTCAAAAGAGCGCTGAATGAAGAACTTATTGACTGTGCTCTGTAAGAACATCAGGGGTAAATAATGCGGAACATAATTCACTCTTTTCCTGTAAAAAGGAATACTGTAAATAAAGTTTCTGTTTCTTTTAAGAATAAAAACCAAAAAGACTGCGTTATTATAATTACTGATGATAAAGGCAGTGTTATATCACGTAGAAATGTCAATGGTGATCGAGATATATATCACTCAGTATTCAATTTTACAGGTGCAGGCGATCAATTATTATCGGTCTCTATAGACTCCAATAGAAGTGAATATCAAGTTGACTTTATAAACACAAAAGAAATTTGTAAAATATATTCTGACTCCAATTTTAAAAGTTCACATAATAGCATTACTGCAGCGATAGCAACTTATCCAGGTAGAATAAATGTTCTTCCTATCGCCGTAGCAAGTTTAATTGAACAGGTAGATCATCTTTTTATATACTTGAACAATTACAGAAGCGTTCCTGAATTTCTGTTAACACATAGCAAAAAAGATAAAATAACATATATACTTGATACTGATAGCAAAAAAAGAGCTGCTGCAAAATTCTTCTGGGTACAATCAACACAAGGAATACAGTTAACATGTGATGATGATATTAGTTACCCTAGCAATTATGTAAAAAGTATGGTTGATGAATTAAATAGGCATCCTGAAAACACTATAATTGCAGTGCATGGTGCAATCTATAAAAATGTTGTATCAGATGCTATAGCCTCTAGGGAGCATGTCTTTAATTTTAAAGCACCACTGAAAACCCCTCAGCAAGTTCATTTAGCCGGAACTGGAACTCTATGCTTTAGAACCAAAACATTGCAGAAAAAGGGATTCGATGAATTATGGAGTTTTGCCGCATCAACAGACGAATGGTTAGCATGTTTTAGTAAGGTCAATTCAATAAAGCTAGTCGTTATTAATAGAGCTAAAAATTGGATGAAATCTATTGATGGCATGACTCATGGACTACATGAAGAAAAACAAGCTAATTCCAATTTAAAAAACAAAGCTAACAGTCTATTACTAATATATAATCCATGGCAAAATATTCACGTTTCGGATTTAAATTCAACTCTTCCACCGCCATTTAAAAGAAAAGCCAATAAATTACTTACTTCGCCTAAGGCATTCATTAAAGATTTTTTCAAGAAAAGAGTAAGGTTTGGATAAGTCATGATATATAAGCATAATAGTCCATCATCAACGAAAATAAAAATAAACTCATTTCACGCTGAATCATTATTTTATGTATCTGGACATGTAAGTTATATTGGTCAACCTGAACGTATCTCTATTATTGGCATAAGTAATAAAAGCAAAAAAAGAATATTCATTAGAGATGTGGGTTCAAACGATTTTAATTTTGAAAACAAAGTTTCATTAGAAATGCCTGATGATATAGATGTTTTCATCAATATAAACTCCTCAACAGAGGTCTGGGTTGACATTGATAGATTAGATGTCAAAGAAAACCAAAAGGATAAATACTCACTTTTAATAAAACATTTAAAAGATGATGCAGATATCAACGATCCACAACCAACTAAGGGAAAAAAATTAATTTGTAGCCACGATGTTCAATCATTTTCAGTAAATAAAAGTTCTATTTCTCTTTCCTTTACTGGTGCAGACTCTATCTTAGTTGAAGGCTTTGACCAGAATAAAGAACTACTTCTACGTCGAAAAATTAAGAGTGGCGTTGCATATCCAACTATATTTAGAACAGATAAAAAGTCCTCAAGAATAGACTATTACATCAATGAGAAAATCATTGCCGATGTAATAGATAATAAAGTTGAGCATTTAGAAAATATTTTTGAACATGCTTCATCAAAATTAAACGACTATAGTATCACAGCAGCAATGGCAACATATCCTGCCAGGGAGCACATATACCTTGATGCTGTCAACTCAATAATTGATCAAGTAGATATTTTATATATATATTTCAATGGGTATGAAAATATTCCAGATGAAATTCTACATCATGCTAAGAAAGAAAAGATAGAATATATAATATCACCTAGAAGTACATTAAGAGCATCTGGAAAATTCTCATGGATTGGAACTATTCCTGGCTTTCATCTAACTATTGATGACGATATCATATACCCAAGTGACTATGTGTCTGGTCTCGTTAATGAAGCTAGGGCTATTGATGATGAAAATATAATAATTGGTGTGCACGGTTCTATTTTTAAAAAAAATGTAAAAGATGCATCTAAATGTAGAGAGAAAGTGTTCAATTTTCAAGATGAATTATCCAGTACTTGTCCAGTACATATGATTGGGAGTGGTACCGCATTATTCACTCCATCAACAAGCCGCCTTATTAATGTTGAAGAGTTATTGTCACACCCTATTGCGAATGATGAGCTCCTTGCAATACAAGCAAAAAACATAGGTATAGGTATGTACTGTGTGAAAAGAACAGCACAATGGCTTCGTAGTAATACTGCTATGGAGTTTGGAGTTTATGAGGAAAAACAGCTAAATAAACCTCTAAAAAACGAAGTAAATACTTTAGTTGCAAAAGCTAATCCCTGGCCTCCTTTATAACCTCACCCCCCCCTTCCTGCGCTAGATATTTGTAGAAGGGGGGGTAGGACATTCAGATGAATAATCTACAAGATACGCCACCAATTTTTTCAAATTTAAAGTCTAAAAACTTTGTTGCTTTTTCAGAAAATAATGTAAGAATCCTTAATGTAGAGCTTTTCGGGACTGTTTTTTTCGGTTTTTCCTCATATATTAACTCTGGATTGATACGCTCTTATTGTGAGATTGGTCGATACTGTTCTATTGGCAGAAATGTATCAATCGGCCTAGGAAGTCATGACACTAATTGTTTATCAACATCACCTTTTTTATCTCATCTAGCGTCAGGTGAAAGTTTGAAGTTAGCATCACAGACGCCAAAACGACGAGTCATTATAGGCCATGATGTCTGGATTGGTGATAATGTTTGCATAGCTAGTGGTATAACCATAGGACATGGTGCTGTAATAGCAGCAGGGGCTGTAGTAACAAAAAATGTCCCTCCTTATTCCATTTACGGAGGTGTTCCTGCGAAAGAAATAAAGATGCGTTTTGAAAAAAACGTGATTGAAAAACTCATAAAAACTGAATGGTGGAATGTTCAACCTTCAGATTTACTTACTCTTCCCAAAGGGGATATACTTGATGTGATTGATAAAATTGATGAGTTTGATAAGCATAAATTCCCTGTGCGTTATACTAGAATTGATGGAAGTTCCTTTTTATAATGAAGCAGATCTGCCTCATAACCCCCTTTTTCAAGGAAAAAAACAACACGAGAAGGGCTTGCTCCTATAACATTCCATTTCAGTTTTCAAGATACATTTCACATGCCAAAATAATAACAACGCAAGAAAAAAGTGAAATTATAAACGACAGTACTACAATTGGTATAAAAAGGCATACCCTTCATAAGAAATTAATTTACTCACCTGGCCAACATAGAAATGAAATAATTTCAAAAGTCAACTATAACAATATTTTCATTCTAGACTCAGACCTAATACCCAGCGATGAGATCCTATTATCAATCATAGATAAGACATATCATCATAGAACGAGTTCCCCCCAGTGTTTTGATATGTACCCCTGCCTCTATCTGACCAAGGAAGAGACGGAGCGCTTTGACGGTGATTTTCAGGGCTGCCTGGAGTCCTTCTTGCGCGGGGAGAATCATCGAGTGGAGGGAGTCGCCCTGGCCAGTAGCTGTCTGCTGATGAACCGCGAGTGGTTTTTGCAGCTGGGGGGCTTTGATGAGCAGTTTGTCGGCCATGGCGGCGAAGATCTCGAACTGATAGACCGCCTCACCCGTCACTACCCCATCGGGCCGAGGCCGGATGACTATGCCCTCAATATCAAGGCCCAGCATCCGGGGGATTATCAGGGCTTTCGGCGCTATTTCAGCTATTATGCGCTGCCCCATCTGTTTGCCGGCCGATTTCTGGTGCACCAGTGGCATCCGCGCCCTCTGACCCACCCATACCACAAGCGGCGGGCAGGCAATGATCAGCTGCTCGAGCAGATGCTGGCCCGCAGCGAGGCAGAGCGGGGCCCGTTGAAAGGGCCCGTGGTGCCCTGCAACGACCTTGGTGGAGAGCTGCCCGATTTTCGTGAGTGGATGATCCGCTTGCAGGAGGAGGCTGGCTACCCGGTGCAGGAGTATCCGGGTCTGCTTCGCTGGCAGGATGGCATCAAACCCAAGCGCCCTTTGTGGCGCAAGTTGCGCAAGCTCTACCTCAACCCTCGGGCTTTTTTCAGAGACATGTTCAACCCCAGGTCTCGCTGAACTTTTTATCTGAGCAATTTGCATGACTCTATGGACACAATCCGGCGGCATTATGGCTCGCAGCGCCCAGATCGGTGCCTGCCTGGACCTGCCCCTGGCTCGCTTCACATCCCCTGATGACCCACAACCGGGTGATGTGCTGATCGGCTGGGGCCAGAAGGCCAATACCCGCCAGATCAAGCAGCAGGCACAGGCTCTGGGCCTGCCCTACTGGCAACTGGAAGATGGCTTTATCGGCTATATCGGTCACCCCGCCAAGGGGGGGATGGCGGTGTCGCTGATCGCCGATCCGGTAGGCATCTATTACGATGCCCGCCAACCCAGCCGGCTCGAACAGCTGATCGCTACCCCTTGCGATGCCGGCACGCTGGCGCGTGCCGAGCGACTGATAGGCGAACTGGTACGCCTTGGTGTGACCAAGTACAACTGTTATGCCAGTCGCCCCGATACCGCCTCGGCCGCCGGGCCCCGCAGCCCGTCGGTTGCCGAAGTGAAAGGGCTACCGGCCGCACTGGCTCAACGCCTGCTGCAAGACGCCAGGCCCAGAGTCTTGCTGGTCGATCAGGTGGCCGGCGATCTCTCCATCCCCGGCGCACTGGCCAGCGAGGCCGACTTTGTTGCCATGGTGGAAGCGGCGCGTCGCAACCACCCCCATGCCCGTCTGCTGCTGCGCACCCATCCCGATACCCGCTTTGGCAAGAAGAGCGGGGTGCTGGCCAGGCTGAAGCTGAGCGATGTGGAGATAGTGGCCGACCACTGTCACCCCCACGCCCTGCTGAGCCTGGTGGATGCCGTCTATACCGTCTCATCCCAGCTCGGCTTTGAGGGCCTGCTGCTGGGCAAGCCGGTCTACTGTTTCGGCATGCCGTTTTATGCCGGCTGGGGGCTGACCCACGACAGCAAGCAGTGTGAGCGTCGCAACCTGCCGGTCTCGCTGGCCCAGCTGGTGGCGGCGGCCTTGATCCACTACCCGCGCTACCTTGACCCCGTGCTCGGCCAACGCTGCGAAGTGGAAGAGGTGATCGCCATCATCGCCCGCCAGCAAAAGCCCGCTCCCCGTTGGCGCAGGCTCTATCTGGTCGGCTTCTCGCTGTGGAAGCGCGCCTTTATGCAGGCGTTTTGTCATCACCTGGCCGAGGAGCTTCGTTTTGTTCGCAAGCCTCCCAAGCGGCTGACCGGCGATGAGCAGGTGTTGGTCTGGGGCAGCCGGCATCCCGATCTCACCTCGGCCATTCGGGTGGAAGATGGTTTTATCCGCTCTCGCGGGCTGGGCTCCAACCTGTGTCGTCCCTCTTCCCTCTCCATCGATCAGGTGGGGATCTACTTTGACTGCCGCACCCCAAGCGGGCTCGAGCAGCTGCTCAATTACCAGCAACTGACCGAGCAGGAGGTCATGCGAGGCCAGGCTCTGCTTGAGCTGCTCAAGCGACACGGCGTCAGCAAATACAATGTGGGCACAATACAGTCGTTCACGCCGCCGTCAGATGGCCGCACGCGGGTGTTGGTGGTGGGCCAGGTCGACGGAGATGCCTCCATCCTGACCGGCAGTCCGACCATTCGCAGCAACGAGCAGTTGCTGTGGGCCGTGCGGGCCGCCAAACCCGAGGCCCATATCATCTACAAACCGCATCCGGATGTGGTGGCAGGCAACCGGGCCGGTGCCATCTCGGCAGCCTGCCTGGCGGAGTGCGTCGACAGCCAGGTACTCGATATCGGCCTCACCAGCCTCTATCCCCATGTGGACGAGCTGCATACCATGACCTCGCTGAGCGGATTCGAGGCGCTGGTGCAAGGGGTCAAGGTCACAACCTGGGGTCAACCCTTCTACAGTGGCTGGGGCCTGACCACGGATGCCCACCCTCCTGCTCGTCGGCAACGAACCCTGCCTTTGGCCGCACTGGTCTATCTGACCCTGGTGGCCTATCCGCTCTATATCGACTGGCAGACCGGCCTCTGGATAAGTCCGGAGCAGCTGATCCGCCAGCTGGCACAGCAGGGCCACTCATCGGCCCGAAAGGCTGGCCGCTGGCAACGTTGGCAGCTCAAGCTGAGTTACCTGACCCAGACCCTGTGGCAGCGCCCTTCCCTCCCCCAGCTCATGAGATAAGTCGTACATGAAGATTTTGTTGTTGCAAGGACCGCTGGGCCCCTTCTTTCAGACCCTGAGCCAGGTGCTGAGCGATGCCGGCCATCAGGTGTACAAGATCCATTTCAACGGTGGGGATGAGTGCTGGCCCTGTGTCGGCCATAACGAGCGCTTTACCGGCAAACCGGAGAGCTGGAACACTTTTTTTCGCCGCTTCATCAAGCGCAACGGTATCGACAGCCTGGTCTGCTATGGTGACTGCCGTTATTACCATCTGCAGGCCATTCGCATCTGCAAGCAGAAAAAGATTGCCGTCTGGGCCATGGAAGAGGGGTACCTGCGCCCCGACTACGTGACCTTGGAGCAAGGAGGGGTCAACGCCTTCAGCCCGCTCTATGCCAAGCGTGACAAGCTGGCAGAGATGCAATGGCCTGAGCCCTACCAGGCGCCGTTGCAGGTGGGCAAGACCTTTGCCAGACGAGCCTGGTATGCCAGCCGCTACCACATCAACAAAAGCCTGTTTCGCTGGCGCTATCCCCACTTCGTCAATCACAGACCCTGGAGCCTTTACCAGGAGGCCAGCGGCTGGGTTGCCGGCGGCTTGGTGAAGTGGCGCTACCGCTGGGCAGACCGCCGTTTGCTGAAAGCCCTGCCGGCACACAAGGGGCATATCTTCTTCGTTCCCCTGCAGGTCACCGAGGACTTCCAGATCCGTGAGCATTCGGATTTGAGCGGTGTCGAGGAGATGGTGGCACAGGTGATGAACTCGTTTGCCGAGCATGCCCGCAGCGAAGATGTGCTGCTGTTCAAGCATCACCCCATGGACCGTGGTTACGTCAGCTACCAGTCCCAGATCAACCGGCTGGTCACCCTGCTCGGGCTGGAAGGGCGGGTGTTTTATGGCTATGACCTGCCGCTGCCGGCGCTCTATCCCCTGCTCAAGGGCGTCATTACCATCAACAGCACGGTCGGCCTCTCCGCCCTGCTGCACGATGTGCCGACCTTCTGCATGGGGCGCGCCCTCTACGATCTGCCGGGGCTCACCACCCGCGGCACGCTGGAGAAGTTCTGGCACAAGCAGAGCCCGGTCTGCAACGAGACGTTCGAACGGATGCGCCAGTCCCTGCTGCACCTGTCCCAGATCAATGCCAGCTTCTATCGGCATCTGGAGATCGGGGCAATGGCCGTGGCACAGAAGATCCAGCAGCACGACAAGCAGCGTATGCCAATCAAACAGGGCAAGCAGGCCCTCAACGCCCCCGGGCTTATCAGTGCCCTCGGCGTGCTGAGCTCGCTTGGTTTGATGGCAGACGAGATGCTGGCGCCCCTCGGCATGCTGTGATGCTTGCCCCTATCTTGACCGACAAAAAAGCCCGCAATTGCGGGCTTTTTTTATGGCCATTACACGGTGCGGGGGCGCAGGTGAGCGTGCCAGCGGGCTTCCCACTTCTTGAACAGCCAGACGATGACGAATGTCAGCAGCATGTAGAGCAGGCCGGCGGTCAGGAACGCCTCGAACGGGCTGTAGTAGCGGGAGTTGATGATCCGCGCTGCGCCGGTCAGATCGACGATGGTGATGATGCCCGCCACCGCCGAGCCCTGCAGCATGAAGATCACCTCGTTGCTGTAGGCCGGCAGTGCCCGACGAAACGAGTTGGGCAAAATGATCCGGGTGAGGGTCTGCCAGCGGGTCATGCCGAAGGCGTTGGCCGCCTCAATCTGCCCCTTGGGCATGTTGAGCACGGCCCCGCGCACGATTTCGGCGGTGTAGGCCCCAGTGTTCAGGGTGAACGCCAGCAGGGCGCAGAACCAGGCTTCGGCAAACAGATCCCAGGCGACGCTGTTTTTCAGCCACTCCCACTGGGCGGCGCCGTAGTAGATGATGAACAGCTGCACCAAGAGCGGGGTGCCGCGAAAGAAGTAGATGTAGGCCCAGATCGGCCCCTTGATCAGCCAGTTGCGACTGTTGCGCAGGATGCCGAGTGGCACCGCCAGCATCAGCCCGAGGATCAGGGAGGCGGCCACCAGCAGTACTGTGGTGTAGAGGCCCTGCCAGTAGGTGGGCCATTCGCTGAGAATGATTGAGAAATCCATGGCTTACCTCGTCTTTATCGCATAGTGACGCTCGGCCCATTTCAGTGCCGAGGTGGAGACCGCAGTGAAGATCAGGAAGATCAGGGCCACCGCCATGTAGAAGGTGAAGGGCAGCTGGGTCGAGCCCGCCGCCAGGGACGCTTTGCGCACCATGTCATCGAGCCCGATGATGGAGACCAGCGCCGTGGTTTTCAGCAAGACCAGCCAGTTGTTGCCAAACCCCGGCAGGGCGTGGCGCATCATCTGGGGAAACAGGATGCGACGAAACACCTGGGTCGCCCGCATGCCAAAGGCCCGGGCCGCTTCCAGCTCGCCCTTGTCCACCGCCAGGATGGCGCCGCGGAAGGTCTCGGTCATGTAGGCGCCGAAGATGAAACCGATGGTGGCCACCCCGGCCGCAAATGGGCTGATGTCGATGTAATCGGGCAGCAGGGAGACCCACTCCTGGTTGGGGTTGCTCGCCAGCAGGTAGTTGTTGTAGGTCTCGTTGACCCAGGTACAGAGGTTGTTGATGAGCACCTGACCGCCGAAGAACAAGAGCATCATCAGCACCAGATCGGGAATGCCGCGGATGACGGTGGTGTAGGCGGTGGCAAAGCCGCGGGCCCACTTGTAGGGGGAGAGCTTGGCCAGCGCCCCCAGCATGCCGAGCACCAGCGCCAGCAGCAGGGAGGCCAGCGCCACTTCCAGGGTGACCCAGGCCCCCTCCAGCAAGGAGGTTTCGTATCCTTTCAAATCAAACATATGCAGTTCCATCGCAACTAAGCGGGCCCATCACTCCCTGGCGAGAGACGACGGGCCCGATGACTACAGACGAGGGTCAACCTGTCGCTATTGTGCGTGTCACGCCCTGGCTCCTGCCTCTGGCAGCGAGCCTTGGGGGTTATTCGCCGTAGACGTCGAAGTCGAAGTACTTGTCGTTGATCGCCTTGTACTTGCCGTTGGCACGCAGCGCCAGGATGGCGGCATTGAATTTCTCTTTCAGATCCTTGTCGGCCTTGCGCACCGCGATGCCGGCGCCTTCACCAAACCACTTGGGATCGGTCAGTTTCGGGCCCACGAACTCGAACGCATCGCCGCCCTCTTTCTTGAGCAGACCGTCGCTGATGGCGGCAGAGTCGGCCAGCACGTAGTCGACGCGGCCGGATTTCAGGTCGAGATAGGCTTCATCGGCGGTGCCGTAACGCTTGATGGTGGCGTTCGGGAAGTTGTCGGTAATAAAGGTGTCCATGGAGGTGGCACGCTGCACGGCCACTGTCTTGCCATCCATGAAGGCCTTCTCCAGTTTCACGTCAGTGCCTTTCTTGGCGGCGAAGCGGGCCGGAATGTGCTGGTACTTCTGGGTGAAGTCCACCTTCTTCTTGCGCTCTTCGGTGATGTCCATGGTGGCGATGATGGCGTCATATTTGCGCGACAGCAGCGCCGGAATGATGCCGTCCCAGTCCTGCTTGACCAGGGTGCATTTCACCTTCATCTCCTCGCACAGGGCGTTGGCGATGTCGATGTCAAAGCCTTTCACCTCGCCGCTCGGCTCGGTCCAGGAGAAGGGGGGGTAGGCACCTTCGACACCGATCCGCACCTCTTTCCACTCCTTGGCCATCAGGCTGCCGGAGGACAGGGCAGTAACCATGGCAGTCGCCAGCATCAGCTTGTTCATGTATCTCTCCTTGATAAAGTCATCGACTGTTGCAATTGCAGATTGTTGGGCTCAGCTCCGGCCATCAATAGATGGAGGAGATGAATTGCTTGAACCGTTCGGACTTGGGATGGGCGAAGATCTCCTTGGGATTGCCCTCCTCCTCCACGCGGCCCTGGTGCAAAAACATTACCTTGTTCGACACATCGCGGGCAAACGACATCTCATGGGTCACCACCAGCATGGTGCGCCCCTCTTCGGCCAGCTCGCGCATCAGGCCGAGTACTTCGCCCACCAGCTCGGGGTCGAGCGCCGAAGTGGGTTCGTCAAACAGCATCACCTCGGGTTCCACCGCCAGGGCCCGGGCGATGGCCGCCCGCTGCTGCTGGCCGCCGGAGAGGTGACCCGGGTAGTAGTCGCGCCGCTCCCACAATCCAACCCGGTTGAGCAGGTGTTCCGCCTTGGCAATGGCCTCGGCGCGGGGCACCTTGAGTACCTGGATCGGCACCTCGATGATGTTCTGCATGATGGTCATGTGCGACCAGAGGTTGAAGCTTTGAAACACCATGGCCAGCCGGCTGCGAATGCGCTCCACCTGCCGCATGTCTTCCGGCAGACGTTCACCGGTGCGGTTGGTTTTCATGCGAATAAGCTCGCCATGGAGGGAAACCGTGCCGGAAGAGGGTGTTTCCAGCAGATTGATACAGCGAAGAAAGGTCGACTTCCCCGAGCCGGAGGAGCCGATAAGGGAGATGACATCCCCCTTGTGGGCGGTCATATCGATGCCCTTGAGCACTTCGTGGGTGCCGAAATACTTGTGCAGATCACGAACTTCCAGTGCGGCAACGTCGCTCATCCATTACAACCTTGTCTGTCCCTAGACGCCGCTGGGGCGTGACTCACGCCATCGTTTATTTAACAAAAAGTTAACCGATGGCAACCTTCAGCGAAAATATCACTCGGATAGTCAAAAAACAATACAGAACCGAGGTCTTTGGTGTTTTGTCTGTATTTTTATTGGCCAAACAGGTATTTTTCAGCACTTTGTCTGCATAAAATGCTAATCACCCCGGTTCGATGACACCGCCTTTTTATACCCGCATCGCACTACTGGCAAGAAAATTCCGCCCATCATGCCATAAGGCAGCCGAAGTGGCTTTATTCACCCGCCCCGCCCTCGCATCCCGTTGAAAAATCGCCGGCTCGCGCCGTTTTTGGATTGCACCAGGGTGGGTAGATGCCCCGAAACGGGGCCTCATTTCATACCAGAAACATAACAAATCGATAAAAAAGTTCCGGATGAGGCAGGCAAACACACAAATATGTGACACAGGGCCAATAAGTGATGATAAGGTGTCATTTTTGTCAGTTTTGTGATCGAGGCCCCGATGTTGCTCAATGTGTTGCTGATCCTGCTGCCGCTTGTGATCGGCTATCTTGTACCCCTCTCCTCCGCCCGTTTGATCAAGCTGGTCAATCAATCGCTGGGCAAGATGGTCTATCTCATCTTGTTCCTGATGGGGCTGGGGCTCGCCTACGTGGAGAACCTGGGCAGCAACCTGGCGGTGATCTTCAAGGTGGCCGGCGTCATGCTCGCCGCCATTACCCTGTGCAACCTGCTGGCCCTCTGGTGGCTGGACCGGCGCTCCCCCCCTACGCATGAAGCCAGCGACGGCCAGATGCCGAGCAAGCTGCACCTGTTGTGGGAATCGCTGCAGCTCTGCTTCGTAGTGCTGGGCGGTGTCTTGCTGGGGCTGCTGGTGGACCTGCGCGCCCTGCCCATCGACAAGTGGAGCGAGTGGGCGCTGATGCTGCTGCTGTTTCTCATCGGGGTACAGATGCGCAACTCCGGCATGCGGCTGCGCCAGATCCTGCTCAACCCCTGGGGCATGAAGATCGCCGCCACCGTCATCGTCAGCAGCTGGCTCGGCAGCCTGCTGGCCGCCCAGTTGCTCGGCATGCCGCTGGCCCACGGCCTGGCCCTCAGCTCCAGCTTCGGCTGGTATTCGCTCTCCGGCATCCTGGTGGCCGACAAGCTGGGCCCGGTGCTGGGCTCCGCCGCCTTCATCAACGATCTGGGGCGCGAGCTCATCGCCATCCTGATCATTCCGGTGCTGATGCGCCGCCACCCCTCCGCCGCCATCGGTTATGGCGGCGCCACCGCGCTCGACTTCACCCTGCCGGTGATCCAGAAATCCGGCGGCATCCAGGTGGTGCCGGTGGCCATCGTTTCCGGCTTTATCCTGAGCCTGCTCGGCCCCATCCTGATCCTGGGCTTCCTGGCCATCTGATCTCGACCCGCTGACTGGCCCACGGTCAACAACAACAAGCCCGGCACTGCTGCCGGGCTTGTTGTTTAAAAGAGGGGTGGCCTGACATCACGGATTCCCCATTAACTCCGATATTCAGCTGCGCCAGCGGCCGCCGCTCATCACCCGCTCGATGGTGAGCGTGTCGGGGTCGATCAGCAGCAGATCCGCATCCTGCCCCACCGCCAGCGTGCCCTTGGCCGCCAGCCCCAGCGCCTTGGCCGGATTGGCCGTCACCACTGCCAGCGCCACCTCCAGCGCGATCCCCTTGCTGCACGCTTCCACCAGCGCCTGCCACAGGCTGCCTATCTGGCCGCAGCGCAGCTCGATGAGACGCCCCTCACCGTCGAAGCGCGGCAGGCTGGCGTTGGCGTCCGAACTGAAGCTGATACGCTCGGCAGGCACCCCGGCCGCCAGCAGCGCCACCAGGGCGTCGGCCGCCAGCAACTCACCATCGTCCAGCAGGTCCGGGAAGCTCGAGGTGGTGAGATCGACCCAGCCGCCAGCCCGGCCCCACTCGATAGCCTCGGCAAACAGCCAGGGATTGCGGTTGCAGTGGGTGGGGTAGAGCTGGCGCAGCGGGATGTCGGTGCCATCGCGCAGGGCCCGCAGCGGTGCCAGCGCCCCGCGCCCGTCCCCCAGATGAAAGAAGCTGACCCCGCTCTTGCCGGCAAGCAGCCCGGCCACCCGCGCCTCGCTCACCAGGCGGGCCAGCTCGTCGTGGGTCGGTGCGCTGGATCTGTGATCGCTGATGGCCACCTCCCCCACCCCCAGCACCTCGGGGATGAGCATGATGTCGGACTCCACCGTGCCGGTGAGGGTCTTGACCGGCAGATGGTAGGAGCCGGTATACATGAAGGCGCTCACCCCGGCGGCGCGAAACTCGCGCACCTTGCCAAGCACCTGGGCCGGGCTGCGCGTCAGGCTGTCGGTACCAAGCGCCGCCACCAGGGTGGTGACCCCTGCGCTCAGCGCCTCCCTTGCCGAGAGCTCCGGGGTACGAAAACCAAAGCCTCCCTCGCCGCCACCGCCGGTGATGTGGGCCAGCGGATCCACCAGTCCGGGCACCAGATAGCGGCCGCGACCGTCCACCCGCGTCAGCGGCCAGTCGGCGGGGACAGACAATCCCTGCCCGAGCCAGGCGATGCGGCCATCTGCCACCAACAGATCCTGGCGGCCAAGCGGGGTAGGGCCATAGAGTTCGGCCCCTTCGATCAGGGTCAACATGCGGCATGCTCCTCGTGATGTTGATGTGCGCCTTAAAGCGGCAGCCATGCTGCACTCTACCCAGCCGACGGTCAGGGAGGGAAGCACTTCCTCACGGCCAGGCGGCCGTTTTCATAGGCAAGGGCCGCCGGATCCGCTAGGCTCAGCGGCAATCTCTTTGGCTGGTTCCCCCTCCATGAACTATCTGGCTCACCTGCATCTGGCAGCCCATACCCACAGCTCCCTCACCGGCAACCTGCTGGGGGATTTCGTCAAGGGCGCACTGCCCACGGGCCTCGCCGCACCGTTTGACGAGGGGATCTGGCTGCACCGCAAGATAGACGCCTTCACCGACGGGCACCCCGAACACAGGGCGGCGGTAGCCTGCTTCGAGGCCCCCTGGCGCCGCTTTGGCGGCATCCTGGTGGACATGCTCTACGATCACTGGCTCAGCCTGCACTGGCCGCAGTTTCATGACGAGGCCCTGCCCCGCTTCCTGCAACAGAGCTACGGGCGCCTGCTGGCAGATGCACCCCAGCTGCCGGAGGGGCTCCCCCTGCCCCTCAAGCGGATGGCAGAGCAGGACTGGATCGCCTCCTATCAGCGCAAAGAGGGACTGGCGCAGGCCCTCAACGGCATAGGTCGCCGGCTGCGCCGCCCGCAGCCTCTGGGAGAAGCGCTCACGACCCTGGACGCGGCCCGCTGGCAGCAGTGCGAAGAGGGCTTTCTGCGCTTCTATCCTCAGCTGATGCAGTTCAGCGTGCAGCAGTTGGTCCACTATCGCGGCGGGGATGAACGGCCGCAGCCATGAATCCCCCGCAATATGACGGCAAACACACTCTCTTTCGCTCCCTGTATTTCACGGGAGCGTATCTCCGGTTGAGCTGGGGTCAGGAATATTTGCTTGGCAATGACCCTTGATGGAGAAGATTTCATTCATCGAATATATATTTTCATATATCGCTCTGGCTGCAAAAAAAAAAAAATCAACACCAATGAAGTCTCCACATAAATGGTGCCACACCAGTTCTGACTGACATTATTTTCATATAAAAACGCCTGTCGAATGCCTCTGCTATTATCCATGGCCTCCAGAATAATAAAAAAGTCATTGACTAGCCAGCATTAATTATTACCCTCACGGTAATGGATATGCTTAATTTAAAACCCGCTGACATATTCATTGCGAGAATAATATTCTCGATATCTGTCAATTGTAAGATTTTACAATAGCGATTAAAACCTGGAGAATTATGATAATGGAGATCAGGCATTCAACATTATGGATGGCCGTCAGTGCCATGCTTCCATTGATGGCGCATGCAGCCACCCCGCTGGATATAGATGCTCGCTGGAAACAGGAAGCCGTCATTACCCACCCGGATCATGCGCGCTACCCAAATACGGCAGCGGCAATTCAACAACAGCGCAAAAATATTTTTGACTGGCGCACCCAACACCTGCAAGTTGGCATGTCTTCGATAAGCGGAGAAGATGAGCTGATGACCAGCCCATTCTATATCTGCGAAATAGAATCGCTCTACAATATTCCGGGTGGCGCAGCCATCACCTCGGATATCATGGGCACGGGTAATCAGCTCCCTCCTGCCACAAGCTGCACCAGACGGGTAGCCAGATCCATCGCAGACAAAATACCCGACATGGACCCAAATAGCGGTTGGGAACTCCTCAAATTCAATCTTGGCTACAAGATGCAGCATTATGCCAATGCGAAGTCCGCTTGGTCTGCCGATGGGGATGATGCATTTTCAACCAATCAATATCCCTATCTCATCCTCTACAACCGGATGACGGCAAAACTGCGGGTGATGGGATATTTCCCCGGTTACACCATAGGCACCGGCGTTGCGGTGACGCTCTCCACCACTGGCAAATCCAAGCTCTTTGACAGCAAC
Organism: Aeromonas sp. s2; assembly: GCF_040907935.1. Taxonomy (NCBI): domain Bacteria; kingdom Pseudomonadati; phylum Pseudomonadota; class Gammaproteobacteria; order Aeromonadales; family Aeromonadaceae; genus Aeromonas; species Aeromonas sp. s2. The sequence goes on from NZ_JBFOCR010000009.1 coordinate 136,560, forward strand.
CAGAGCGCGGATGCCCGATTCTACTCCAGCAGCAAGACCGGCTTTGGCGCCATCAATAACGCGCAGGATGGTGGCTGGGGGGTGACCGACTTCCAGGTGAATTTGGATCCCTGTTCCGCCGGTTCAGATGAAATTGACTTGAACATCAAAATCAGTCCAAAAGCGATCGCCAATGTTGAACTGTATGGGCATGCCACCGGCATCTCGCAGAATATCACCGACGAGGGTATCGGCGATCCGGCGGCCTATCTGATGGATGTCTCGGGTAGCTTGAGCGACAACCTGGAACAGGCCGGCAATTATACCGTCAGCAATCTCTCCGACCTGCAGAATGTCTTCGGCGGCATCAACGACTCCGCCACCTCCAATGCCGTGGCCAGCGATGCCCTGAGTGCCGCAGGCGACTTTCTGGGCGGCATGATGGAGCTGGCTCCGGGGGGAAGCAGTGTAACGGCAGGCTTCAAGGCACTGGCCGGTACCCTGTCTGGCGTGGGATCCATCTTCGGAACACAGGCGGCGGCCGTGCCCGGCTACAGCCCAATCATTCCACAAATCTCCTTCTCGGAGGTGTATTTGCGGGGTGAAACGACCTCTTCAGATCCTGGCATCACGGTCAAACTGAAAATGCCGGGCAGTTTGTCCACCGCCTGGCAAGATTTTGGCGAAAATGGTGCCAGTGATATCTCGTTCCCGCTCTATGATGAGCCCATGGGCTTGTTCACCCTGTTGACCACCCCGAAGGTCCGTGTCGACAAGACCTATAGCGATCGCTCCAGCTCCCAGGGATACAAGCTGGTCACCACCTTCATCCCCTCCAACGTCGTGCTGGCAAGCAATGCCAAGTCGGGCTTGACCATGAGTGGCTGGAACACGACCGAGAATACCGGCGTCAATCTCACCGGGAGATTGAAGATCAAATATCTGGTCAGTGCTGATGTCACCCCGCAGTTCACCAACCTTCACGATATAGACGGCAATAATGACAGCTTCTCCTATGCCGCTATGTCTACCAATGGCAGCAGTTCCAAGCTGTATACGGTAGTCACCGATGATGTGCCCTTGATGTATTTGTACGACCGCTTGAACAGCAAGCGCCCGAGCATTTCATTCCAGGGGGGAAAAGGGGTTGTGGATAGCATCTCCCTGATCGTCACGGCGAAGAATAATTCCGCCACCCTCCATGACAATATCTTGAATAAAGACATCGCCATGGTGAATAAAACGGACGCCGAGGGAAAATTCGTTCCCTATTATTTGACCATGAAAGAGTATCCCGCCACCTTGAGTTATACCAAGGACACGCTGGATCCGGATAGCGATGCCAAGCGCCTGATCAATTCAGGACAACTGGGCAATGTGACGCTGACTCCCAAGCAAGGTCTTGATATTCGTCTCGGTGCACCATCAAGTCAGGTCACCATAAAGAACTATTGCGCGGCAGAAGGGGAATATAACAAGCCGCATGAGGTCAGAAGCGATGGCACCTATGCCATCTATGCCGATGAAGACATGGCCTATTATACCTATGATCCCAAGCAAGTCAGTCAGTCTCAAAACAACTACCTGACTCTCGGCGCCGATGGTGCTTACAATCCTGCCATGACCTGGGGATTTCTCTCATTCAACCTGGGTGAATACGTAGCCAAATATGGCAACAGAAAACCGAGCTCGGTTTCATTGAGAATTGAACAGTACGATCCCGGCACCGTATATATTTCCAGTTACTGGAGTTACTACTTCTTCAGCGCCAACGCCTCAACCTGGGCGATGCGACAAAACAGCTGGAAAGAGTACCGGCCCAAGTTCAGCGATCAAATCACCTATTCCAGTGAACAGGTGGCCTGGGTTGATGTCACTGACTTGTTCAATGCCGCCCTGGACAGGGCAAAAACGGGGAGTGGCAATATCTATGAACAACCAAGATTGAGCTTCACGCTCGATCCCGGTTATGCCAGTTTCTACGATAAATATGTCTATACCTCGGAGGCAACCCCGGCCAAAGCGCCCCAGCTGACCATTCATTTCTAAGCGAGCGGCAAGCGCAGCCAAGGCCACTCTGGCCATAAAAAAGTCCCTGCCTTGGCAGGGACTTTTTATTTAGGTGCGCACTCTGCACTATGGTCGCAGCGACAGCCCGTTTTCCCCTGCAAGCCGGGGTAGAAACTCAGCGGGTCAGCTGTCGGCATCCTTTTTCTTGCGAATGCTCAGCCCCAGCTCGCGGCCGCGCAGGCGGGCGTAATAGATGGTGCCGATGAAGGCGAGCACGGTGAACAGCAGTTCCACCACCGCCAGCCACCGCTCCCCCTCATCCGTGGTGATCAGGGTCAGGGCGTGCAGGAAGTAGGGCATCAGCACGAAGTTGCCCCAGGCGTGGGTGTAGGGATTGCCCTGCACTATCCCCTTGAGCGGGAACAGCAGCGGCACCGTCCAGATCACCGGCAACAGCCAGGGGTTGAGGTCGGGGTGGGGCGAGAGCCAGAGGTGCCACAGCAGCACCCAGCCCAGCAGGCCGAAAAAGCCGACCAGGGTCAGCAGACGGGCGAAGCGGGTGCTCACTTGAGGATCTCCAGCACCTGCTCGGGCGGACGGCCGATGCGGGCCTGGCCGTTCTTGATGACGATGGGGCGCTCGATGAGCTTGGGATTCTGGTGCATGGCGCGAATGAGGGCGTCACCGCTCACCTCGCCAAGCCCCAGCTCCTTGTAGAGATCTTCCTTGGTGCGCATCAGTTGACGCGGATCGCTGAACCCCAGCTGACTCAGCAGGGTGCGGATCTCTTCCTCGCTCGGGGCCTGCTCCAGATAGAGCACCACAGCCGGGGCGATCCCGTGTTGTTCCAGCAAAGCCAGGGTTTCACGGCTCTTGGAGCAGCGCGGATTGTGGTAGATTTGGGTCTCGCTCATGATAACTCCCTGATTAATCGCAAGATGGGACAAGAAACGGCGCTATTGTAGGGGAAACTGATGGTCAGGGTAAGCGCGAGAGTGCAGGAATTGAAACGAATTTGTTGGCTGATTGTGGCCGGCCTGCTGACGGCCTGCAGCCCGGCCCCCCAGTTCACCGACAGCGAAAACCTGCCGGTGGCCCTGGCCGACTTTGCCGGCAAGCCGCTGTTGGTCAACTACTTCGCCCCCTGGTGCGCCCCCTGCCTGCGGGAGCTGCCGCTGCTGGAGGCGTTGGCGCGGGAGGGTGAGATCGCCGTGGTGATGGTCAACTATGACCCGACCACACCTGCCGAGCTCGGCAAACTGGCCGGGCAGTACCACATCAGGGTGCCGCTGCTCATCCCCCGGCAGGAGGCGAGCCTCCCCTTCCCTCGCCCCGCCGGGCTGCCCACCAGCTATCTGCTCGATGGCAAAGGAAACCTCCTGCAGAGCCTGGTGGGGGAGCTCACCTCATCGCGGGTCGAGGCCCTCAGGGCCTCAGTCAAGCCGGCTGGCCACTGAACGCCTGACCCCTTGCCGCCGGCCGCTCTGTTTCCCCGCCCTTCCCCCTGTTGTTGCCCATCGGCAACCTGCATCAACGACAAGGACCCACCCTGGTGCGCCCTTGTCGTGCGTGAGAACCGCTGGCCCGTCAGCCCTTGAGGCTGTCGAGATCCTTCTTGGCCCGCTCCAGCTCGGTGATCCGTGCCTCCAGCCTTGCCAGGGTCAACTTGTCGTTGGTGGTGCCACGCGCCACGATCAGCTCGTCAATGGCCGCCTGGTAGTCACCGCGCAGGGAGAGCATCTCGGCGCGCGCCATGTGCAACTCGGTCATCCTGCCCGCCTTGCGATAGGCATCGGAGAGCAGGCTCCAGGCCAGGTTGTTCTCTTCGTGCTCACGGGCATAGGGGTCGAGAATGGCAATGGACTTCTTGTAGTTGCCCCCTTCCAGATAGGCGTTGCCGAGGTTCACCACCACCACCTCGTTGTCCGGCATGCGGGTGCGGAATTTCTCGAGCCGGGCGATGGCCTGGACGCTGCGCCCTTTGGCCAAGTCGATGTCGGTGAGGGCATCCACCACGAACAGATCTTCCGGGTGGCGGGTCGCCAGCTCCTGCATCAGGGCATCGGCCTCATCGGTGCGCTTGAGCTGCAGCAGCGCCAGCGCCTTGCCGTAGATGGCCGCATCCTTGAGCGGGTAGTCCCCCTTCTGCAACCGGTTGTCGAAATAGGTGAGCAGGGCCTGCGGGCTCTCGGTGCCAAAACGCACCTGGATGCGCACCTTGGCCAGCCAGAAGTCGAGACTCGGCGGCAGATTGCGACGGCCATAACTGCCCGCCCGGGCGCGCGCCTCGCTGATCCGGGTCTCCGGCAGCGGGTGAGTCAGCAGCATCTCCGGCGGCTTGCTGGCATAGCGATACTCGGCCGCCAGCTTCTGGAAAAAGTTGGCCATGCCCATGGGATCGAAACCGGCGTCATACAGCGTCTTCATGCCGATCCGGTCCGCTTCGTATTCGTTGTCGCGGGTGTAGTTGATGGCCGACTGCATGGAGAGACCCAGCGTGGTCTGCAACGCGGCGATCCCCGCGGTGGGGTTGATCACCGCCAGCGCAATGGAGCCCACCAGGCCGGCCAGGGTCATGGCGGAGCTGCTCGCCTGCGCTTCCATATAGCGGGCGATGTGGCGCTGGGTCACGTGGGTGATTTCGTGGGCCAGTACCGAGGCGAGCTCGCTCTCGCTGTCGGCATAGAGAAACAGGCCGGTGTGCACCTTGACCCGCCCGCCGAGGAAGGCGGCCGCGTTGATGCTGGGGTCGTTGATGAGGAAGAAGGTGAACGGGAAGCGCACGCCGTCGGCGTTGGAGAGCAGCCGCTGTCCCAGATCGTCGATGTACTGGCTCAACACGGGATCATCTATGATCGGCAAGCCGGCCCGGGCAAAGCGCATGAAGGCGTTGCCGTAGCGCACCTCCTGCTCGATGGGCAGGGCGGCCACCCCGGCGGTGCCGATATCGGGAAGCTGGTTGCTGGCCTGGGCATGGAAAGTGGCGCCCATCAGGGAAGCCAGCAGGGGGAGCGATGCCATCAGGGGGGAAAAGCGTGCCACGTTATCTCTATCTCCAATCAGACCCTACCGGGACACCGGCAGAATACCCTTGCCCATCAAGGGCTACAAGCGTTGTTTCGTGCTCTCATCACGGCCATAATAGCCGCCATCACGCGCGATGGAGCCTCCATGGAATACCTCGACCTGACCCCCTGGCGTTGCCCCGAGCCGCTGATCCGGCTCAAGCTCTGGTTGCGCCAGGCCAAAACCGGTCAAGCCCTCGCCATCCGGCTGGCCGATGCCGGCTCCCGGCAGGACATTCCCGCCTATCTGCAGCGCCAGGGTCACCCCTTCACCTTGCAGGAAGCGCCGGACAATACCCTCTCTTTGCAGTTGGTGGTCGGGGCCAGGCACCACAGCCAGCCCCAGTAACGTAAAGGATGTCGCCATGTTAGAAGTCATCAAGCGCTGGTATCAGACCCGCTTCTCCGATCCCGATGCCGTCACCCTGTTTCTGCTGCTGGCGGCCTGTTTCGCCGTGCTCTGGCTGTTTGGCGATCTGCTGGCGCCACTGTTGGTCGCACTGGTGATGGCCTACCTGCTGGAGTGGCCGGTAAGCCGGCTGCAGCGGGCCGGGCTCTCCCGCACCCTGGCCACCAGCCTCATCCTGCTGCTGTTCATCGCCCTCACCGCCATGGCGTTTCTCGGCCTCATCCCGACCCTGGCAAGCCAGGGGCTGAACCTGGCCAAGGAGTCCCCGGCCATGCTCTCCCATGCCCAGGACTATGTGCGCACCCTGCCGGAACAGTACCCCGAGCTGGTCGATGTCAGCCTGGTGGAGACCGTCATCGACAACATGCGCCAGCGTATCCTGAGCGGGGGCGAGCAGCTGGTGACCGCCTCCCTCGGCTCCCTCATCAACGTGGTGGCCATACTCATCTACGCCATCCTGGTGCCCTTGATGGTGTTCTTCATGCTCAAGGACAAAGAGATATTGATGGGGGGGCTGCGCCGCTTCCTGCCGCGCAACCGCACCCTGGTCAACCGGGTCTGGGTGGAGATGAACGAGCAGATCCTCAACTACATCCGCGGCAAGGTGATCGAGATCCTGATCGTCGGAGTGGCGACCTATATCCCATTCGCCCTGATGGGGCTGCGCTACTCGGCGCTGCTGGCGGTGGCGGTGGGCTTCTCGGTGCTGATCCCCTACATAGGTGCCGCCGCGGTGACGGTGCCGGTGGCCATGGTGGCCCTGTTCCAGTGGGGGCTGACCCCCGAGTTCACCTGGCTGATGGTGGCCTATCTGGTGATCCAGGCCCTCGACGGCAATCTGTTGGTACCTCTGCTCTTCTCCGAGGCGGTCAACCTGCATCCGGTGGCCATCATCGTTGCCGTGCTGGTGTTTGGCGGCCTGTGGGGCTTCTGGGGGGTCTTCTTCGCCATCCCCCTCGCCACCCTGGTCAAGGCGGTGCTCAATGCCTGGCCCAAGCGCGAAGAGCTGCCCGCCGTGCCCAAATAATGCGATAGTCGTGCCTGGCCATCGATGACAACGGAGTGTCCATGAAGATATTGCAAATGCTCACACGGACGGGGCTGGCGGCCCTGCTCCTGGCCACCCTGCCGGCCCGGGCCGATCTCGATATCGGGGCGCTCAGCGCCTTCTCCAGCGACAGCCCCGACAGCCCCATTCCCAAAGGGTTGGTGCTGGGCGGGGCCGTCATCGGCGGTCAGGCCCGCTACCAGCACCAGGATGACACCCTGCTGCCGATCCCGGGAGCCCTCTACTTTGGCGACAACCTCATGTATCTGGGGGATCGGGCCCGCTACTACCTGAGCCGCAATGGCGGCCTCTCCACCTACGCCTTCGGCCGGATGCGCTTTGGCAATCTGGATCCGGACGATGATCCCTTCCTGCACGGCCTCGACAAGCGCAAAGGTGAGTTCGAAGCCGGGGTCGGGGCCGATCTCATCACCCCCTATGCCCTCTGGAGCGTGCGGGCCACCAGCGACGTGACCGGTACCAGCAATGGCCAGGAGCTGATGCTGTGGGCCAACTTCCCCATCATCCGCGGCCCGCTGCTGCTGATGCCGGGGGCCGGCGTCATGCTGCGCAGCCACAACCTGGCCAACTACTACTTCGGCGGTGTCTCGCAAGACGAAGCGAGGGCGGACAGGCCGGCGTGGAACACCGGCACCACCCTCTCCCCCATGGTCTCCCTCATCGGCAGCTATCGCTTCAACGCCAACTGGATCGGCGGCTTTGGCATCAACTACGAGCGCTATGACGGCGACATCGCGGACAGCCCCCTCGTCCAGCATCAGGGGGAACTCTATGCCGGGCTGGGGCTCGGCTATATCTGGTAACACCCCGGCTACCACGCCAAAGAGAAAAGGAGCCTATGGCTCCTTTTCTTGTTATCCGGCAGAGAACACTGTCACAGGCGGGCCAGAAACTCGGCCAGTGCGTCGTTGACGAAGGCAGGGTTCTCCAGCGAGGCGATGTGGCCGGCCGCCGGGATTTCCTTGAACGGGCAGCCCAGCACCTCGGCCATCAGGTAGCCTTCCAGCACAGGGCGGGCCTTGTCCTGACAACCGGTCATCACCAGCGCGGGGGCCGATATCTCTTCCAACCACTCGATGCGATCTTCGCGGGTCACGAAGCTGCGACCCACCGCCACCATGGCGGCCACCTTGTCGGCCGGCCAGGCGGCGAGACGCGCCTTGAAACCGCTCATCAGGGCGACATCCGGCTGGTCGGCAAAGAACAGCGGCGCCACCTGCTCGACGATGGGAGCCGGGATGGTGCCAAGCTGCTCGATCATGGCCAGCATGCCGAGGTAGCGCTCGCAGGTGATCTGGGGCTCGAGACCGACGAAGCTGTCCATCAGCACCAGCCCCTTGAGGCGCGCGGGCGCCATGCGCGCCAGCTCCACGCCCCACATGCCGCCGATGGAGAGACCCACCAGCACGAACTCGTCGATGCCGAGCGCATCGAGCAGGGCCAGGTGGTCGCGGGCCAGGGTCGCCAGGGTGCAGCCCCCCTCTGGCAGCGCATCGGAATCACCGTGGCCCCACAACTCGGGCACGATGCAGCGGTACTGCCCCTTGAGGGCCTCGATTTGCGGCGCCCACATGGCGCTGTCCCACAGGTAGCTGTGACCAAACAGCACGACCGGGCCCTGCCCCTCGTCCAGATAGGCCATCTGGCGGCCTGCTATCTCCATAACTTGCTTCATGTTTTCTCCTGTTGCCAACAGCCGGTGATGAGACGGCAGTGCAAATCGCCATCACTGGCGTCATGTTTTTTCTATTGCCTGCCGGCGGCTCGTGAGGCGGCAGTGTAACACGACCCCCTTGGCAGTGACGTCCGCCTGGTGCAATCTGGAAAGGACTCAATAAGGAGACAATCATGCCGAAGGACAAGAGCAAGAAGCGCCCGCGCCTGGACAAGAAGACCTACGAGCACCACCTGGCCCATCTGCAGGAGGAGCTGGTCAAGCTGCAGGAGTGGGTCAAGCAGGAGGGGCTGAAGGTGGTGGTGCTGTTCGAGGGGCGCGACGCCGCCGGCAAGGGGGGCGTCATCAAGGCGATCACCGAGCCCCTCAACCCCCGGGTCTGCCGGGTCACAGCCCTGCCAGCGCCCTCTGACCGGGAGCGCTCCCAGTGGTACTTTCAGCGCTACGTGACCCACCTGCCCGCCGCCGGCGAGATGGTGTTGTTCGACCGCTCCTGGTACAACCGGGCCGGGGTCGAGCGGGTGATGGGCTTTTGCAGCGACAACGAGTATCGCGAGTTCCTGCGCGCCTGCCCCGAGTTCGAGCGGATGCTGACTCGCTCAGGGATCACCCTCATCAAGTACTGGTTCTCGGTCAGCGACGAGGAGCAGGAGAAACGCTTCAAGGAGCGGATCAACACCCCCATCAAGCGCTGGAAGTTCAGCCCGATGGATCTGCAGTCCCGCTCGCGCTGGGTGGAGTACTCCCGCGCCAAGGACGACATGTTCACCTACACCGACACCGAGGATTGCCCCTGGTTCGTGGTGGAGGCGGACGACAAGCGCCGTGCCCGCCTCAACTGCATCTCTCACCTGCTGGGCAAGGTGCCCTACGAGGCGATTCACTACGAGCCCATCACCCTGCCCCCCATCAACACCGAAGGCTACGAGCGCCCGCCGCTCACCAGCCAGCACTTCGTGCCGGACATTACCGCCGCGCTCGAGGCTTGATCCCTGCTACCTCGCCTGCCGTTCTCGCCAAACGGCAGGCAATAAAAAGCCGGTCTTGCGACCGGCAAAAAGGCATTGAATATAAAGAAAAGGAAACCTCGGCAGCCGCCCCTTGTCAGGTGCGGATGTATTTGGCCGTGCGCGGGAACGCCTGCTCCTTGGCATCGAACAGGTAGCACGCCTCGGCCGGGATGCCGACGCTGTACTCCTGGCCGGTGGCCACGTCCACGTCGGAGCTGGCCTTGACGGTGAAGTCGTGGCCCGCCACGTCCATGTAGACGAAGGATTCGGCCCCCAGGTGTTCAGCCACCTGCACCACCCCGCTCACCCGGCTGTCGGCATGGGCGTGATCCAGCGGCACCAGGTGCTCGGGACGAATGCCCAGCTCCACCTTGTCGCCAACCGCGCCGCGGCGGGCATCGACCCGCACCCGCACGCTGTCGCCCGTGGTCAGCTTGACCACGGCCTCCTGCTCGCCAATCTCCACCAGCTCGCCGGCCAGGAAGTTCATCTTGGGGGAGCCGATGAAGCCCGCCACGAACTTGTTGTCCGGGTTGTGGTAGAGCTCGAGCGGGGTGCCGAACTGTTCCAGGTTGGTGGTCGCATCCGCCTTGAGCGGGCTCAGTACCACGATGCGGTTGGCCAGGGTCATGGCCTCCACCTGGTCGTGGGTCACGTAGATGATGGTGGAGTTGAGCTCCTTGTGCAGCTTGGCGATCTCGATGCGCATCTTGACCCGCAGGGCGGCATCCAGGTTCGACAGGGGTTCGTCAAACAGGAACACCTGCGGCTGCTGCACGATGGAGCGACCGATGGCGACCCGCTGGCGCTGACCGCCGGAGAGGGCCTTGGGCTTGCGGTCCAGCAGCGGCTCGAGACCCAGGATCTCGGCGGCGCGCATCACCCGCTTGTGGATGTTCTCCTTGTCCATCTTCTTGAGCTTGAGGCCGAAAGCCATGTTCTCGTAGATGTTCATGTGCGGGTAGAGGGCGTAGGACTGGAACACCATGCCCACGTTGCGCTCTACCGGCGGCACGTCGTTCATGTAGCGCCCGCCGATGGTCAGCTCGCCGCTGGTGATGTCTTCCAGACCGGCGATCATCCGCAGCAGGGTGGACTTGCCGCAACCGGACGGGCCGACGAAGACGATGAACTCCCCTTCCTTGATGGCCAGGTTGATATTGCGCAGGGTGTCCTTGTGGACAGCCGGATCGTAATTTTTGCGAACGTTGTTGAGTACTACTTCAGCCATGTCGAGCTCCGCTCTTGAATCTTTGCAAATCGTGATGGCGGGGGGAGTCGGCTCCCCCGGCCATGAACCGTTAACCTTTCACGCCGCCGGCAGTGAGACCACCCACCAGCCAGCGCTGGGCGAGCAGGAAGACGACCGTGATGGGGAAGCCCGACAGCACGGCGGCCGCGGCGAAGTCACCCCACAGGTAGTTCTGCGGATAGAGGTACTGCTGGGCCCCGACCGCCAGGGTCAGGTTGTTCACATCCTGCAGCAGGATGGAGGCCATGGGCACCTCGGTGATGGAACCGATGAAGGCCAGGATGAACACCACCGCCAGGATGGGCACCGACAGCGGCAGCAGGATCAACCGGAATGCCTGCCACGGGGTGGCACCGTCGATGGCCGCCGCCTCTTCCAGGGAGGAGTCGATGGTCTCGAAGTAGCCCTTGATGGTCCAGACGTGCAGGGCGATGCCCCCCATGTAGGCCAGGATCAGGCCGCCGTGGGTGTTGAGACCCAGCCAGGGGATGTAGTCACCAATCTTGTTGAACAGCGCATAGATGGCCACCAGTGCCAGCACCGCCGGGAACATCTGGAAGATCAGCATGCCCTGCAGGATGGTTGACTTGCCACGGAACCGCAGGCGGGCGAAGGCGTAAGCACAGGTGGTGGAGAGCACCACTATCATCAGGGCGGTGATGCCCGCGATCTTGATGGAGTTCCACAACCAGGTCAGCACCGGGAACGGCGGCGGCGTGATGCTGCCGTCGGCGTTGGTGATGGACATGCCCAGCGCCAGCTTCCAGTGATCCAGGGTCGGGTTGGAGGGGATGATCTCCCCTACCGCGAAGTTGCCGTTTCTGAACGAGATGGCGATGACCATGATCAGCGGGAAGATGATCAGTGCCAGGAAGCCCCACATCACAAGGTGGGTTGCCCACACCCGGTATTTGACTGATTTGGGTTGTACGATTGCCATGTTGAAGCCTCCTTACAGTTGCTTGTCGGCTTTGGACAATTTCAGGTTGAGCAAGGCCAGCGCACCCACGATGAGGAAGATGGCGGTGGCGATGGCACTGGCCAGACCGTAGTCCTGACCACCCGAGCCCTGGAACGCGATCCGGTAGGTGTAGCTCACCAGCAGGTCGGTGGTCCCGGCCGGGGTGCTGGCGCCAATGATGTCCGGCGCGCCGTTGGTCAACAACTGGATAAGCACGAAGTTGTTGAAGTTGAACGCGAACGAGGCAATCAACAGGGGCGTCAGCGGCTTCATCAAGAGCGGTACTGTGATCTTGAAGAAGTTCTGCACCGGACCGGCACCGTCCATGGCGGACGCTTCATAGAGATCTTCCGGAATGGCTTTGAGCAGGCCCATGCAGAGGATCATCATGTAGGGGTAGCCAAGCCAGGTGTTGACGATGAGGATCATCACCTTGGCCAGGAAGGGGTTGGTGTACCAGTCCGGCTTGATGCCGAAGGCCGCTTCCAGGAACAGGTTGATCTCGCCGAAGTTCTGGTTGAACAAACCCTTGAACACCAGGATGGAGATGAACGCCGGGATGGCATAGGGCAGGATCAGCATGACCCGGTAGAAACCGCGCCCCTTGAGAGACTCCCACTGCACCAGACAGGCCAGCACCATGCCGATGGCCAGGGTGAAGCCCACCGAACAGGCGGAGAAGATCACGGTCCAGACGAAGATCTGCAGGAACGGCGCCTGGATACCCGGGTCGGTGACGATGCGGGCGAAGTTCTTCCAGCCCACGCTCACCACGAAACCGGGTGCCACGCTCTTGCCGACGAATTGGCCCTGCTCATCGATATATTGATAGAAGCCGGTGTCGCCGTTGGGCAGCATCAGCTCGCCGCTCTGGTTGTCACGCAGCAGATTGCTGTCTTTGATCACCACCCCGGACTTGAGCACGGCACCGTCCAGCAGACGGGTGTACTGCTGTTTCTGGGCGGCGAACTTGCGCAGGCTGCTCAGGGTCAGGTGGGTTCCGCCATCTGGCAGCACCAGATCGAGTGCGCTCAGGTGGGTGCGGTGGTCGACGATGGCCCGGATGGGCGCCACCTGATCCACGGCCTCACCGGCCAGGGGTTGCAGCTGAACAACTTGTACCTTGTCATGAACCCTGCCCTCGCGGACAGCCAGTTCACGGGCCTTGTTGTTCATCAGGGTAACGGGTTGACTGATAAAGGATTGGTCGTCCTGTTTCAGCAGCAGCTGAAACTGATTGTTCTCACCACCCAGGAGGGTGAAATCGAATTCACCGCCCGCCACCTTATAGGTTTTTTTCAGATGGTAATCCCGCGCCTGCTCGATGGAGAGCAGGTTGGATCCCGAATAGTTGGTGAAGGCGATGCCGATCGTGTAGGCAAGAGGGAAGATGATAAAAACAACCATGCCAGCCACACCGGGGAAGATATAGCGGTGGGCATAGGTCTTCTTGTTCATGAAGACATACAGACCGACGGAGACCACCACCAGATCAAGCAGAGCGAATACCCACTCACCGCTGGCGTACATCATCACGGCTGCATAACCGTTGAGGATGGCTACCAGGGCAGCAATGGTCCACTTAAGCCAGGTGTGCTTATCCTTCGGACCGGCATAGGATTCGATAGAAGGTACTACTTCCATGCCAATTAACCTTTATAACGCCAAGAGAGATTTGAGAGAGTGGGAGGCCGTTGCGGCCTCCCGGGTAGTGCGTGCTTACTGAACGATACGCTTGGCAGCGGTATCCAGGGCTTCGTCAACGCTCTGACGGCCGGAGGTCACGTTCTTCAGGGCAGTTTCGAAGGAGGACCAGAAACGGCTCATTTCAGGCACGGACGGCATCGGCTCGCCATTCTGGGCGTTCACCATGGTGGCCTTGATGTGCGGATCCGCTTCCAGGGTCTTCTGGAAGGACTTCAGCGCCACGGCGCCCAGCGGCTTGTCGGCGTTGACCGGCGCCAGACCGGCGTCGGTCAGCAGGTAGTTTTCCAGAAACTCGATGGCCAGATCCTTGTTCGGGCTGGCGGCGTTGATGGTGGCACCCAGCACGCCGACGAAGGCCTTGGCCGGTTTACCCTTCAGGGTCGGCAGGGAGGCAACGCCGTACTTGATGCCGCTCTTGTCCAGGTTGCTCCAGGCCCAGGGACCGTTGATCATCATGGCCACTTCGCCCTTGTTGAACTTGGCGTCCATCACACCGTAGTCGATGCCTTTTTCCAGGTGACCGGACTTGATCATCTCGGAGATGTAGCCGACACCGGCCTTGGCACCCGCGTTGTTCACGCCGGTGTCTTTCACGTCATAACCGGTAGCGGTCTTCTTGAAGGCGTAGCCACCGTTGGCAGCCACCAGCGGGTAGCTGAAGTAGGGGGTGTCATAGGCCCACATGATGGCGCGCTTGCCGCTCTTCTTCAGGGTCTCGTCAATCTTGGCGATCTCTTCGAAGGTCTTCGGCGGCTCCGGCAGCAGATCCTTGTTGTAGATCAGGCTGACGGCTTCGACGGCAACCGGATAACCGTAGGTCTTGCCATCAACGGTCATGGCATCCCAGGCGAACTGTTCAAACTTGGCTTTGGTGGCGGCATTCGGGGTCACGGGGACCAGCAGACCGGCCTTGACCCACTCACCGTAACGGTCGTGAGCCCAGAAGAAGATGTCCGGGCCGTTGCCGGTGGCAGCGGCTTGCTGGAATTTCACTTCCACCTGATCAGGGTGAGCAACCGTCACCTTGATGCCGGTTTCGGCTTCAAATTTCTTACCTACTTCGGCCAGACCATTGTATCCCTTGTCACCGTTGATCCAGATGGTCAGTTGGCCTTCGTCAATGGCGGCAGTGGCAGAGCAAGCCACACCCAGAGTAGCCAGACCGATCAGGGATGACAGCAATTTCTTTTTCATGAGCCTTTCCTTGTATTAGTTCCGCGCTGCAAGAGCATTGTGTGCGAGATGAATATTATCCCAAGCCGTTACCGCCTCACATGACGCAACTCGCATTTTTGAAACGCAATTACGTATTTTCTTCCGGAAAGTTCTGAAAACATTTTCTTATTTCAGGGGGTTAACGCCATTTATTGGCATATTTATCGCCAAATTAAGAAATTAAATTACCAAAGAGAAATAAATAAACATGAATGAAAGGGTTTTCACCTCATTGAAAACCCTTTCACAGGGATTATTCTGTTTAATTTGTTAACAAATCACCGAGTTGGTTTCGCTGCCACCTACCCCGTTAAATAAAAAGACACCGCAGCAGGCTGCGGTGTCTTTTTGCCAAAAGTGGAAAGCAGATCACATTACGACTGGCGCAACAGCTGATCCTTGAGGTTGGGCGGCACCCCCTTGATGGTCAGGGTATCGGTCTGGGGATCGTAGAAAATCCGGCTGTTGAGCAGCTTCTGCTCGAAGCTCAACGTCAGCCCGCCACCGGAGCCGACGAACTTGGTCAGCCCGCGCAGGGTGGAGCGGTCCGCCGGGAAGCGCTCTTCCAGCTCATACTCCTGACCGATGAAGCTGTAAAAATCGAGGTCGCCCTCCCCTGCCTCTTTTGACGAGAGCTCCGCTGACAGCTCCCTGATCTCGATCTCTTCACCGGCGCTGGCCTGCTCGGTGCAATATTTGAAGACCTGTTTCTTGTAGTCGTTGCGCTCGGCCGGTTCGAGCTGGCGGCTGTCGCAATAGTCGTCCACCGCCTGCAGCAGCCCCTTGTTCTGGATCTTGGCATCCATCCCCTCGCGGGCACCCAGCAGATCCATGAAAAAATCACCCAGCTTGCGACCGACCCGGCCCTTGCTGAAGGTGATGTAACGGCGCGAATCAGCCTGGGTTTTCCATTCGGTGAGATCGATGCGGGCCACCAGGTTCAATTTGCCGATATCCAGATACTGGATGTGGCGCAGTTCCAGCGCCTCGCTGACGGTGACGCTCTCCTTGCCCTCCAGCAGGGCGATCATCAGATAATCCACACCCACGTAGTTGTACTTGGCAAACAACAGTACGCCCTGCTCGTCGAGGGCGTGCTCCACCAGCTGCTTGACCAGCAGCTGGGTCATCTCCACCGAGAAGGGAACGAATTCGAGCTGCTCGTCCAGCAGCTTTTCCAGCGCGATGCGAAACAGGGGAGAGGGCTGTTTGGGGGCCTCTTCCCCCTCTGCCAGCTCGGCGACGGCGGCTTCAGGGTCGGCGAAGAAGCCAAAGCCCTTGCCCCCCTTGCCGTTGTAAATGCGGTGCAGCTCCGCCATCAGCCCCTGTACCGCCTCATCGGCAGGCAGAAGCTGGCTGCGGGTGTCGGCGTGAGGTTGACCATCGCCGCCCTGGCGCAGGGAGTGAAGAATGATCTTGTCGATATCGAGACTCATGTCACAAAGCCATAGTGTTAGCCGAAAGGGTGAAGTATTATAAGGCGCTTTGAACCGAGATGAACCCAAGATTATGCCCATCGTATCAAAGTACAATAACGAGCAGTTTGACGCCCTGATGAACGACCTGATCACCGCCCTGGAGAAGCACAAGGCGCCGGTGGACCTCAGTCTGATGGTGCTCGGCAACCTGACCACCAACATCATCAATGGCATGGCCCCGGCCCAGCGTCAGGCGATCACCGAGAAATTCATCCAGGCGCTCACCGCCTCGGTCGATCATCGCCACGACGCTCATTGAGTCTCTTCGCATTCTTTGATGTTTTTCAAGCAGATGGATCACTATGGTCGAAACCGGCAACCCCTATCGTGATAATGTCTCTCGCCTGATCACCTGGGGGCATTGGTTCTCCTTCTTCAACATCATTCTGGCCATGCTGATCGCTACCCGTTATCTGGGGGCGATCAGCTGGCCGTCGACCACGCTCGGCGTGACCTATCTCATCATCAGCTGGATCGGTCACTTCTCGTTTCTGAGCTTTGTCACCTACCTGTTGACGATCTTCCCCCTGAGCTTCGTGCTGCCCAGGGAGAAACCATTGCGCTTCATCTCCGCCATCATCGCCACCCTGGCGCTGGTGCTGCTGCTTATCGACACCCAGGTGTTCCAGCTGTTCAAGTTCCACCTCAACGGTCAGGTGTGGCAGTTGCTGCTGGATCAGGCCCAGACCGAGGAGGGTTCGATCTGGAGCATCATCTTCGTGGCGGTGCCCACCATCTTCCTGGTGCAGCTGCTGCTGTCGGCCTATGTGTGGCGCAAAATCAACAAGCGCAAGCGCCGCCAATACGGCAATCAGGTGGGGCTGGCCCTGCTGGTCTGCTTCATCCTGACCCACGTGGTCAACAGCTGGGCCGATGCCACCCTGTATCAGCCCATCACCATGCAGCGCGCCAACTTCCCGCTCTCCTACCCGATGACCGCCAAGAGCTTCCTCGCCAAGCACGGCTGGCTGGATCTGGATCAGTACGAGAAGAAGGCCGAGTCCCAGGATGGCGACAGTGCGAGCCGGCTGCGTTACCCGCTGCGCCCGCTCAGCGTCAACGCCCCGCTGACCCACAAGAACCTGCTGATCGTGGTGGTCGACTCCCTGCGGGCCGACATGCTCAACAACATCAACATGCCCAATCTGCAGCGCTATGCGGATCAGCACCTCAACTTTGCCAACCACATGAGTGGCGGCAACGATGACGCCATGGGGATGTTCAGCCTGTTCTACGGCCTGCCTGGCCACTACTACGACGACATTCGCAACGACAAGACCCCGCCGGTGCTGTTTGACGAGATGCTGCGCCAGGACTACCAGTTCGGCCTGTTCGGCGCGCTGGAAGATGCCCAGCAGTATCGCCAGAGCATCCTCTCCGGCCTGCGCAAGCAGGTGTTCGTCTCCGAGCAGACCGACGATACCCAGCTTGTCGGCGACTGGCAGCAGTGGCTCGCCAAGCGCTCCCCTGACCGCCCCTGGTTTTCGCTGGTCTATCTGTCGAGCCCGGGCGACTACCAGCTGCCGGCCGGCATCAAGGGCCCCTTCCAGCCGGAGCTCACCAAGTTCAACCCGGCCACCGCCTATCAGGCCGAAAATCTGCAAAAGCTGGAGAACCGCTACAAGAACTCGGTCTTCTACACCGATCAGCTGCTGGAGCAGATGCTGACCCAGTTGCAGCAACAGGGCATTGGCGAGCAGACCATCGTCGTGGTCACCGCCAACCACGGCCAGGAGTTCAACGATACCCAGAGCAACAGCTGGGGCTATGGCACCAACTACTCTCCCTATCAGGTGCAGGTGCCCTTCGTGCTGGCCTGGCCGGGCAACGAGACCCTGCCGACGAGCCCGGTGAGCAGCCACCTGGATCTGGTGCCGACCCTGATGCAGGGGATGCTGGGGGTGCGCAACCCGCCGCGGGACTACAGCATAGGTCGCAACCTGTTCGACAACAGCCCGCGCAACTGGCTGCTGGCGGGGGATCAGCGCGACTTTGCCATCTATCAGGGCAACACCATCACCCACTTCAACAAGCAGGGTGACTTCGAGCTGCTGGAGCGCAACAGCTACCGTCCCATCAAGCACGGCACCCCGGACATGGGGGTCATGATCCAGGTGATGAACGAGCTGAACCGCTTCTACCGCGCCCCCTGAGGCCCGTCCTGTATCCCTTGAAAACCCGCTCCTCGAGCGGGTTTTTTATTGCCGCCAAGACCTGTGCAGGGGCTGCCAACACGTTAGCCGAGGCGCTTTCGTCCGCCCCCGCCTCATCACCAACCCTGCCTGCCAGACCCGCACCCGACGCAAAGGTTGGCCCTGCTCATTACTGACTCTCTTCTCAAAAACCCAGTCCGATCAGGATCATAAAAACAAAATGATAATGATTATCAATCGTTGATCTGATTGGACCTCTCTGCAATAATCCGCGGCCTTCAGGCTTAAATAATAATTATTCTCAAAATGAAAACACTACTTCACTACTGGCCCATGCTGCTGTCCGGTACAGCGCTGGCCGCCGGCGATCCCGCAGGGATAGACACCTCCGGCACCACCCCGCCCAAGGCGCGCGAGACCATAATTGTCAAGGGTCAGCGGGTCGAGCAGAAACTGTCCGACATCTCGGGCTCCATCACCGTCATCACCGAAGAGGATCTGGAGCGCCAGATAGCCACCGAGCTCACCGACGTGTTCAAGAACGAACCCGGCGTCTCGGTGACCGGCTCGGCGGGCCGGCCGCAAAACATCAGCATCCGCGGCATCGGTGGCAACCGGGTGCTGATCGTCAAGGATGGGGTCCGGGTCAGCGACGGCTTCGGTGCCGACGATCTCAACGACAAGGTGGGCCGCTTCAGCTTCGATCTCGATGACGTCAAGCAGATCGAGGTGGCCAAGGGGGCCGGTTCCGCCCTGCACGGCTCGGACGCCATCGGCGGCACCGTGGTCATCACCACCAAGCAGCCGGAAGATTACCTGCAGGGGCAGGATGCCTACCTCAGCAGCAAGGTGCTGCACGACGGCAGCAGCGACAAACAGAAACTGAGCGCCACCGGCGCCGCCCGCTGGGGCGAGAGCGCCCACCTGCTGCGCCTCTCCGGCTGGCAGGGGCACGAGACTGCCAACTACGACCAGAGCCGCATCCCGGCGGATCTCGATGGCCTCAGCGCCTCCACCAGCTCCAGCCTGACCCTCAATCAGCACCATCTGCTGCGCCTCGAGATCGACTACTTCGAGGACAACGCCAAGCGGGATCAGGGGCCGCGCGAAATTCCCCAGCCCGACGGCAAGTGGCAGGTGCGCCAGTATCGCGAGAACGGCAGCCAGCGCTCCCAGGGCGGCAAGCTGAGCTGGGAGGCGCAGGATCTGGGCCATCCGCTGGCCGACCGCTTTACCTGGAACCTGCACGGCAACTATGCCAAGAACACCGCCAACAAGCGCAGCCTGCTGCAAAATGACGAGCTGAGCGGCTACCCCCGCTATCGCAGCGAGCGGGAGCTGGCCACCTTCACCGAGCACCTGCTCGGCAGCGAGCTGGATATCCGCCGCGATCTGGTCACCGGCGCCGTCGAGCACAAGCTGAGCTACGGCCTCGAGCTGGCGCGCACCCGGCACGAGCGACCGGTGGAGAAGCTGATGCTGGAAGCCGGCATCCCCCAACCCACCCAGTCAGCCCCCTTCAGCAGCGCCCGCACCGATCGGGCCGGCATCTGGCTGGGGGACGTGGCGACCCTGGGCCAGTGGCAGTTCACCCCGACCCTGCGCATGGATCAGCAGTGGCTGAGCCCGCAGGATGGCCGGGGCGACAGCAACCACAGCTGGCACCTCTCGCCGAGCCTGGCCACCAGCTACCGCTTCAACGAGCAGTGGCGCAGCTGGCTGAGCTACGCCAACGGTTTCAGCGCCCCCTCCTACGACAAGGTGTACGGCAACATCCCCCACTACTTTGCCCTGCCGCCGTTCGAGATCATCGCCAACCCGGATCTCAAGGAGGAGACCAGCCACAGCTTCGAGTGGGGGGTGAGCGGCGAAGGGGACGAATGGAGCATCAAGCCGGCCCTCTTCTACAACCGCTACTACAACTTCGTCGACTGGCGTCAGGTGGGCTTCCGCCTGAGCGACGGGGTCATGCTGCGTCAATATCGCAACGTCGCCAAGTCCGAGACCTGGGGCGCCGAAGTCGCCGCCAGCTACTGGCTGACCCCGCAATGGGAGCTGGCCACCAAGCTGGGCTGGGTCGACGGCAAGACCAGCCAGGGCGAATCGCCGCGCAACCTCACTCCGCTCGAGGGCAACACCCGCCTCAGCTATCAGGCCAACGACTGGAGCCTGGGGCTGCAGGCCGACTACGCCGCCGCCATGAGCCGGGTGCCCAGCTGTGGCAACAGCCTGACCCAGCAGCAGGGCGAGTGCCTGAAAACCGCAGGCTGGCTCAGCTTCGCCCTGACCGCCGACTGGCAGATCACCGACGCCCTCAAGGCCAACCTCAAGCTCGACAACCTGCTCGACACCCGCTACACCCGCTATCAGGACGTCGCCGGGCTGGAAGCAGGCACGGATGCGGGCCTCTACACCCAGACGGGCCGCTCCCTGAGCGCCAGCCTGCGCTACACCTTCGTGGGGCTCTGATGCACGCACTCCTGATGCTGGCCAGCCTGCTGGCCACTCCGGCGGCTGCCCAGCCCGCCACCATTGCACCTGCCGGCACCCCGAGCCAGGCCGTCGCCACCTCGGCGCCGCTCATGGCCCCGCTTATTCCTCACCGCCCGCTGCCGATGCCGGGAGAGCGGGCCCGGCTCGATCCCTACGGCGGCTGGCGCGACGACAGCCGCCAGGATCCCGCCCTGCTGACCCTGCTGGGCGAGCAGAATCGCTGGACCGAGCAGCAGCTCGCCGCTCAGCGGTCGCTGGAGCAGGCTCTGCAGGCCGAGTGGCAGGCGCAAGCGCGCGGCGAGCCCATGCCGCAAGAGTGGCTGAGCGAGGCGGGCAGCCAGTGGCGGATGGAAGCCGACGGCAGCCTGTGGCAGCGCAGCGGCGAGCAGGCTGAGCCCCGTCAACGGCTGGCGGCCCGCCAACCGGCCAGCGGCTACTACGAGCTCGCCGGCTGGGCCCTGCACCCGAACGGGCGCTGGCTGGCCCTGGCCGAAGATCTGCAGGGCGATCGGGATTACCGCATCACCCTGCTCGACCTGGCCGACGGCAAGCCCCTGGCCACCCTGACGCACCGGGCCAGCGATCTGCTCTGGAGCCTGGATGGCAAGACCCTCTACACCATCGCCAACGAACCTCGCACCCTGCGCCCCTGGCAGCTGTGGGCTTGGCGCGATGGCAAGGAGCAGCAAATCCACCAGGAGGCGGACCCTGCCTGGCTGCTCAGCCTCTATCGCACCACGGATCGGCGCCACCTGCTGCTGCAGAGCAACAACCACGACAGCGCCGAGCAGTATCTGCTGGACGAGGGCACACCGGCTCTGCTCAAGGTCCGTCAGGCCGGCCTCGAGTACTACCTGGATACCCAGGGGGAGCGGGTGCTGCTCAAGAGCAACCGGGACGGTGCCCTCGGCCTCTATCAGGTGGCCGACCTGAGCCAGGTGGCCAAGGGAGAGTGGCAGCCGCTCTGGTCCGGCGAGCAGAGGAGTCTTGAGAAGTGGCGCCTGTTTGCCGACTACACGGTGCTGCAGTATCGCCATCACGGGGATGACTGGCTCGACGTGCTGGATGGCCGCGGCCGGCTCAGCCATCGCCTGCTGCTGACCGAGGGGGCCGGCACGGCCTGGATCCAGGGCGCCCACGACCCCGCCAGCGGGCAGATCCTGATCCGCCGCCAGGGCATGGCCGAGCCGCCGCACCAGCGCCTGCTCGATCTCGCCAGCGGCCGCTGGCTGCCGGACGCCCGGGCAGCCCTCCCCTCCCCCTACCAGAGCGAGCGCCGCTGGGTGGTGGGCAAGGATGGCGTCAAGGTGCCGGTCTCCCTGGTGTGGCGCAAGGATATTCACACCCCCAAAGCCCTGCTGCTCTACGGCTATGGCGCCTACGGTACCCCCATGCGCCCCTACTACCAGCCGCAGGTGCTGAGTCTGCTGGATCGCGGCTTCGTCTACGCCATCGCCCACGTGCGCGGCGGCGGCATGCTGGGGGATGAGTGGTATCTAGCAGGGCGCGGTCGCCACAAACAGCACAGCGTGGACGACTTCCTGGCCGTGGCCGAGGCGCTGGCCCGGGATCCCGCCATCGATCCCACCCGGCTGTTTGCCATGGGCGGCAGCGCCGGCGGCCTGCTGGTGGCGGCGGCCCTCAACCAGGCGCCGACCCGCTTCGCCGGGGCCGTGTTGCAGGTGCCCTTCGTCGATCTCATCGGCACCATGAGCGATCCCGAACTGCCGCTCACCCGTCAGGAGTACGCCGAATGGGGCAACCCGGCCATTGCCGCCGATTACGCCGCCATGCGCCACCTGAGCCCTTACGACAACCTGCATGCGGCCCCCTATCCCCCCGTCTATGTGACGGCCGGGCTGCACGACAGTCAGGTGCCCTACTGGGAGCCGCTCAAGTGGGTGGCCCGCCTGCGGGAACACAGCACGGGAGCGGGCCCCTATCTGCTCAGCACGGCCCTCGACGGCGGCCACCGCACCAGCCCGGGCAACGCGCGCCAGCAGGCGGCCCGCGAGTACGCCTTCCTGCTCACCCTGGCGGGCGCCCGCCGGTGATCCCTTTTCTCATTTTTGTGTTGGAGTAAACCATGAAACCCTCTTCCCTGGCCCTCTGGCTGGCGGCAACCCTGCTCTCCCAGCCACTGCTGGCGGCCGAGCTGCAGTTTGTCGATGAACAACCGCTGACCACGACGCCGCAGCAGTGGCTCGAACAGCGTCTCGGCGTGACGCTCGCCCCCGACTACGACAGGGCCAGCCTGCTCGGCCATCACTACAGCTTCCGCCAGCTGGTCAACGGTCTGCCGGTGGCCACCATTCAGGCCGCCGTCAGCGTCGATCAAACAGGCAAGCCCTGGCGCATCTATCACAACAGCCGGCCGCTGGATAGCCGCGAACCCGGCTGCGACGCCACCAGTAATCTGGATCCCCTGCTGGATCAACTGCGCGATGGCGGCAGCGAGATCGACACCCTTGGTCCGGTCGAGGCCTGGTACTGGCGCGACGGCGACACCCTGGTGCCGGCCCTGCGCCAACGGGTACGCGAGCATCAGGCGGGCAACGCCAAGGCCAGCCAGGTGCAGCTGTTCGCCAGCTGCGACGGCAGCCGCGAGCTCGGTCGCTGGATGGATGCGGCCACCACCCGGGCCAGCCGCACCGCAGACGCCGGCGACACCCTGCTGGAGGCTCGGGTATTCGATCCGGATCCCCGTACCCAGCTGCGCGACGCCGGTCTGGTCTGGCACGAATCCCTGCAACTGGCAGACGCCGCCTATCAGGACAAGGTACCGCTGCCGGTCACCCTGGCGGGCGGACGCTATCTGCTGAGCGGCCCCCACGCCCGGGTGGTGGATGCCATGGAGCCGGATACCGCCCCCTTCAGCGCCGACAGCCCGCAGGCGTTTCGCCTGACCCGCGATGATCGCGGCTTTGCCGACATCAACGCCTACTACCACCTGGATCTCGCCCAGCGTCACCTCAAGCGCCTCGGCTTTAGCGACCTCATCCCGGGGGCACTCGACATCGACACCGAGGCCGGCTATCAGGACAACTCCCTCTACGATCCGTTCGAACGCCGGCTGGAGCTGGGTCGCAGCGGCGTGCCCGATGCCGAGGATCCCATGGTGATCTGGCACGAATTCGGCCACGCAGTGCAGCACCACATAGTGCCGGATCTGGGGGACGAGGCGGACTGGGGCGCCATCGGCGAGGGCTTCAGCGACTACCTGGCCGCCAGCCACCGCCAGCGCAGCGAAGCCGGTCGCCAGTTCGAGCCCGCCATGGTGTTCAACTGGGATGCCCGCTTCACCGACCGCACCCCGCGTCAGCTGGACGATCTGCGCGCCCGCTACCACCCGGATTACAACTACCCGGCCCACCGCACCATCAACGGCAGCAATGGCGACCAGCTGTGGGGCACCCCGCTGTTCCAGGCGCTGCTGGCCGCGGTCGCCGAGCAGGGCGAAGGAGCGCGGGACGAGTTTGATCGCCTGATCATCGAGTCCCACTTCGGTCTCGGCCCGGCCATCCGCATGCCGCAGCTGGCCCGCATCACGGTGGATACCGCCGCTCGGCTCTACCCGGCCCGCCCCTATGCCCGGCTGCTGGAGCAGGCGTTTCGCCAGCACGGTCTGTTGCAGGCACCGGTCAATGTGGGCCTGGGTGATGGTAGCGTCATCGAGCTGGGGCAGCGCCAGTCGGTGCAGCTGACCCTTACCAACCAGGGCAAGGCGCCGGTGGCCCTGAACGAGCTGGCCCTCCAGCTGCCAAGCGGGCTGCAGGCCGATCCTTACAGCTGGCAACCGGCGACCCTCGCGGCGGGTGCCAGCATGACCACCACCCTGCGCCTACTGGCCCAGAGCCCGCTCGCCTGTGGCGACGAGGTGGCGCTGCCGGTAAGCCTCACCATGAGCGGCACCAGCCCGACCGAGCGCCAGTGGCAGCAGTCGCTGACCCTGCCCATCGGCGCCCCCATCGTCAGCCGCGCCAGTGGTCAGCCGCTCACCTTGAGCGATGCCATCAGCGACGAGGTGCGTGGCCTCAGCGAAACCAGCCTGCTGATAGAGAGCAGCGAGGCCAAGGTGAGCGACCGGCTGCAGCTGAACCTGGATCTGCAGCACCCGGCGCTCGATGAGCTGGAGATCTGGCTCAACTCCCCCTCCGGCACCCGCATCCAGATCTGGGACAAGGGCTACAGCCCGCTGCCACGCCTCAAGGGGGTCTTCCCCACCGAGCTGCTGCCCCTGCAGCCCTTCAGCGCGCTGGAAGGCGAGCCGCTGGCCGGTCGCTGGACCCTGGAGATAGTGGACAGCAAGCCCGGCAATCAGGGCCGCATCAACGGCTGGAGCATCAGCCAGCGGACCGGCGCCCAGTGCAGCAAGCCGGTCACCCCGCCCGATGACGGCATCATCCACTTCCAGGTGGACGACGGTAGCGGTGGCGGTACGACCAACCTGCTCTGGTTGCTGCCGCTGGCCCTCTGGCGCCGCCTGCGCCAGCGCACCTGAATCCACCCCATCCATATATAAGAAGAGGGGGCCAAGGCCCCCTCCCTAAGGACTAGAGATGACACCACATTACTCCCGCCTGGCCTGCCTGCTGGCCCCCCTGCTCACCGCCTGTGGCGGTGGCGGCTCGGACGAGGCGCCGCTGGCGGTCCCCGACTACAGCCTGACCGTGACCCTGCCCGAAGCCGGCACCCTGTGCATCAACCTCAACCAGAATGCATCTTGTGATGCGGGGGAGCCCAGTGTCAGCGGCGCGGCCGGTACTCACCGGCTGAGCGGCAGCGCCCCGGCCCTGTTGACCAGCACCTTGCTGTTCTTGCCAAGCAACCCGGCCGCCCCCGTGCTGCTGCATCCCGCCGCCCGGCTCGATGATCAGCACCTGACCCCCAGCCCGCTCAGCACCCTGCTGCAATACCGCATCGCCGAGGGGCAGCCCCCGAGGCAAGCCCTCGGCGAGCTGCTCAGTGCGCTGGCGCCGCTGCAACCGGGTCAGGATCTGGCCGCCCTCTCCCGGCTGAGCGACTTCAACCTGGCGCTGGGCCAGCTGCTGCAGGCGGTCGTCGAGACCGATCTGAAGGCCCAGGAGGGCTTCTCCACCGCCACCCTGCATATGCTGGTGTGGCCTGCCATCGGCAGCCTGCTGCCCGAGCTGGCTGGCCACTTTGCCCTGCACGGCGAGCTGGCCAGCCAGCAGGCAGACGTCCGCGCCCGGCTGCTGCAACAGCACTCCCATCCACTGATCACCGGCAGTGGCGTCACCACCTACACGGACGGGGTCGACTACCTGCTCACCCAGGAACCCGCCGACCACCCGGGGCAGGAGGCCAGCCTCAACAAGGCGCCGCTGCGCTATCGCAAGCTCGACGGCAAGGGGCAGCCGCTGGCCGATGACGCCCCCGTCTGGGAGTGTGTGGAAGATCTCAACACCGGTCTGGTCTGGGAGAAGAAGCTCGATGATCCCGCCAGCCCGCGCGATCTGCACCGCACCTTCGCCTGGGAGCTTGACGACTATCACCCCACCCAGCAGGAGCTGGACTACGCCTGCCCGGATGGCGAGGCCATCTGCACCACGGAGCAGTACCGCCAGTGGCTCAACGCCCAGCAGCTGTGCGGCATCACCAGCTGGCGCATGCCCCACTCGCGCGAGCTGATGAGCCTGCAGCACTACGGCTCCCTCTCCCGCCAGGACGACCAGCCGGTGAGCATGGACGTGCGCTACTTCCCCGATGTCGGCACCACCAGCAAGGATTTCAGCGGCTACTACTGGAGCCAGACCCTGACCCCTTCGCGCCGGCTGGAGAGCGCCCCCATCAGCGCCATCGCCCACATCTTCCTTGGCGATGACGCCGGCACCGACTACGCAACCACAGTTCAAAACAGCGATGATGCCAACGGTCTGCAACTGCGACTGGTGGCGGAGGTAACCCGATGAACCGCTTGATGTTGACCCTGCTGCTGACCCTTGGCAGTCCCCTCGCCCTGGCCACCGCCATCTGTGATGACAACATGCCCAGAACCAGTCCCACCGCCCGCTTCATCGACCGCGGCAACGGCACCGTCACGGATCGCTCCACCGGCCTGACCTGGATGCGCTGCCAGCTCGGCCAGACCTGGCGCAACCAGAGCTGCCAAGGCGAGCCGACCCGGCTTTACTGGCAGCAGGCCCTGCTGACCGCCGAGCGGATCCGCACCGAGCCGAGCCATGCGCTGTACAACTTCGGCGGCCACGGCGGCTGGCGCCTGCCCACCATCAAGGAGCTGGCCAGCGTGCTGGAGTCCGCCTGCTACAAGCCGGCGCTCAACGAAACCATCTTCCCCCGCGCCATGGCCGGTGACGGCAAAGAGGTGAACGACGGTTACGTCTACCTCTGGTCCTCCACCCCGGTGCCGGCCAGCAAGGGGGTCGCCTATCTGGATATCACCAGCGGCGCCGTCGGCATGCGGGCCCCCGGCGCCTGGGCCAAGCAGGTGCTGCTGGTGCGCTGATGGAGTCGGGTGGCCAGGGGATCCCGATGAACACAGGATCCCGGCTGGCCACCCGCGTTTGCAGCCCAGCCTGTCGTTTGGCGGATCTGCACCCTGTCAGAAAATAGCCAGAAGACGTCATTGTGTGCCGGATCTGCATCATTTTACGCAGTTTTTACGTAGCAGATCGCTGGCATGAAACGGGCAGAGCGGTTAGTCTAGCGGCGTTGAACCAACCCCATGAGGTACAGATGAAAACCGTATTGCGTTTTAGCCTGCTGGGCGCCTTGTTGCTGGGCGGCCATGCCTTCGCCGCCGAACCGAAAAAATTTGATATCAGCATGTTCCCGGCTGCCGAAGTGAACCAGGAACGTGTGGTGATCCGCCTGCCGGAAGTCGAGAACGAAGCCGACATGATGGTCGAGCTGCAGGTCGGCAAGAAAATGATGGTCGATTGCAATGTGCCGCGCTTTGCCGGCAACCTGGAACAGCACAGCGTCAAAGGCTGGGGCTACAACTACCTGATGCTCGGCAAGGTGTCCGATCCCATCAGCACCCTGATGGCCTGCCCGGATGGCCAGAAGAAAGAGACCTTCGTCCAGATCTACGGCCAGGGCTTCTTCGTGAACTACAACTCCAAGCTGCCGTTCGTGCTCTACGTACCGCAGGAGTATGAAGTGCGCTACCGTCTGTGGCGTGCCGATACCCTGGCTCAGCCAGCCATGATCGAGTGAGTCTCTACCGAGACCAGACCTCCCGCTTTGGTTCATGAACGACAT
Source organism: Aeromonas sp. s2 (assembly GCF_040907935.1). Lineage (NCBI taxonomy): Bacteria > Pseudomonadati > Pseudomonadota > Gammaproteobacteria > Aeromonadales > Aeromonadaceae > Aeromonas > Aeromonas sp. s2. The sequence goes on from NZ_JBFOCR010000009.1 coordinate 164,281, forward strand.
CAAATAGAGCGCCGAATGGCGCTTTATTTGTAACAAATTGTGCTGTTTCCCACCCCGCCAACCTTTACAGAACCTGACATAACTCCGCTTTTTTTCTCACTTTTTTGCCCTTTTCAGCCGACCCGGGCCCATGGATCCGCGGCAAATCACTTTCGATGAAAGAGATTTATCAATATAGTGAAAAAATTGATTTTGCACTCTGCGACGGCCTGATGATACTTGCCCGCAAAGGTCAAACTAACCAGAAAAAGAGCACTATGAGCTTCGAATCAGACAAGCGTTTCAACGACTTCAAACATTTTCCCCGTGGCCTGCGTCGCAGTGGCGAATTCACTGTGGCCGAAGCGGACAGTCTGGAAAAATACGGTACCGCCATGCTCGCGCTCTATCAGGGCAACCTGGCCGCGCGCGATGACGTGGAAAGCGCCTTCATCGAACAGGTCAAATCCGGTGCCGCCGGCAACAACCCCCACGCCAAGGTGTGGTTCAAGTATCTGAAGGTGATCGGTCCCAAGCGCGTGCACCGTCTGTGCACCGTCGCCGGCGGTGCCAACGAGGAAGCGAGTGGCGGCGGTTTTGAAGGTGGCAGCGGTAGCGACGAGTCCATCGATTAATGGATACCGAACTGCTTCGGACCTTTATCGAGGTCAGCAAGACCCGGCACTTCGGCCGGGCTGCTGAAAATCTCTACCTGACCCAGTCGGCGGTGAGCTTTCGGATCCGCCAGCTCGAACAGCAACTCGGGGTCAGTCTGTTTGCCCGCCATCGCAACAACATCCGCCTGACCGCCTCCGGTGAGCGTCTGCTGCCCTACGCAGACGCCATCTTGCATACCCTGGGCCGCGCCAAGCAGGATGTGGCCCTCTCCCCCGGTTTCAGCCAGCAGCTCGCCATCGGCGCCCCCGCGGTGTTCTGGGAGCTCGACTTCAATGACTGGCTCAACCATGTCTATGCCCTGGCCCCCGGCCTTGCAGTGCGGCTCGAGACCGCCTCCCGCGAGCACCTGTGCCGCCAGTTGCTGGAGCGCTCCCTCGATCTCGCCCTGCTCTCCGAGCCGACCAAGATCGACGAGATTGCCCTGCACCCCATCGGCGAGCTGGTGTTCGAGCTGGTGAGCCGGGATGGCGCGGCCAACGCCGACAGCCTGATGCAGATGCCGCACATTCATCTGGATTGGGGCACCAGCTTTGAGCCCCAGCCCAGCCGGCTGCAGAGCCTGCAAAAGACCCCGGTGCTGCACTCGAGCTCCGCCAATATGGCGCTGCAGTTCGTGCTGGCCAACGGCGGTGCGGCCTACCTGCCAAGACGCATGGTAAGCCCTTTCCTCGAGCAGGGGCGCCTGCACCTGGTGGAAGGCGCCCAGGCCTTGAGCCGCCCGCTCTACCTCGCCTATCTGGAAAAGTCCGATCGGCGGGAGCTGATCGATCAGCTGCTGACCCTGCCGCTGGGCTGGGATGGCGCCGATCTGCGCTTGCCGCAGCCGGAATAGAGGCGGCGCGGCGCGCGCTAGAATGCAAAAGGGGCCTGTCGGCCCCTTTTGCTTTTGGTCATCGTCAGCCGTGATGGCGACGATCGTTGGCCTGGGCCAGCAAGGTGCGACTCTCACGCAGGAACTCGTCCGCCCGCTCGCCAAAGAAGCCCGAAACCTGGCTGAAGGCCTCGATGAAGCCCTCCCTGTCCCCCCGCTCCAGCAGCCCCAGCGCCTCGCCGAAGTTCTGGTAGTAGCGGCGGATCATCGCGAGGTTCTGCGGCGACGACAGTATGATGTCGGCGTAGAGGTGCGGATCCTGGGCGAACAGCCGTCCCACCATGGCCAGCTCCAGCCGGTAGATGGGGGAGCTCAAGGCCAGCAACCGGTCGAGGTTGGCCTGCTCGCGGGAGAGATGCCAGCCATAGGCGAAAGTGGCAAAGTGGCGCAGCGCCTGGATAAAGGTCATCGCCTCGTCGTGGGCCCTGGCCTCCACCTGCTGCAAACGCGCCCCCCAGATGGTCATCTGCTCCAGCAGCCACTGACTGGCATCGTTGTCGCGCCCCTGACAGCAGACGATCACCTGCTTGGCGAGGCTCGCCACGTCCGGCCCGAACATGGGGTGCAGCCCCAGCACCGGCCCCTTGTGCACCGCCAGCATATGCTCGAGCGGTTCGCCCTTGACGCTGGTCACATCCACCAGCAGACAGTCCGCCGGCAGGTTGCCGAGCCGGTCGATCACCTGGCAGGTGACGTCGATGGGCACCGCCACCATCACCAACCCGGCGCCCTGCAGGATCTCGTCGGCGCGCGGCCAGTCGGCCTGACCCAGGGTCTCGACCCGGTAGCCCGAGAGGCTGAACAGGTTGCCGAACAGGCGGCCGAGCTGCCCCTGACCACCTATGATCACCACCTTGCCAAGGTCAGGCTTCATGCACTTGAAGTGGTGCTCCTTGTCGCTGGCGGACTCCAGAATATAGGATTCGCGCATCACCCGGCGCAGCACGTCCTCGATAAGGTCCCCTGGCACCCCCAGTGCCTCGGCCTCGGCGCGGCGGCGGGCCAGCATGCTCGCCTCCCGATCCGGTGCATAGATGGGCAGGCCGTGCCGGCTCTTCACTTCCCCCACTTCCCCCACCAGGGCGAGACGGGCGGCCAGCAGATCAATCAACTGCTTGTCCACCGCATCGATTTTGTCCCTGAGGGCATTCAACTCTTCAGCCATATCCGGTCCCTGCGGCGCCGCCCGCAGCGACGCCCTGTGATTCAAGAGGCAACGAGGTGCCACCGCCTCGGCCGGTGACACCTCGATTGTTCAGTCAGTGCTAACAAGATACCACGGCTTATGCCTTGGTTCTGGCCAAAAGTGGCGCCGCCAGCTGGCTGTGACAACGGGCCAGCAGCGCGTCCGTGGTCTCCCAGTCGATGCAGGCATCGGTGATGGAGACGCCGTAGCGCATCTCGCACTTGGGCTGCTCGCTGGACTGGTTGCCTTCGAACAGGTTGGATTCGAGCATCACCCCTATGATGGAGCGATTGCCCTCCTCGATTTGGTGGATCACGTTGTCAGCCACCTTGGGCTGCAGGCGGTGATCCTTGCTGGAGTTGCCGTGGCTGCAATCCACCACCAGGCCGGGCAGCAGGCCCGCTTTTTCCAGCGCCTCTTCCGCCAGCGACACATTGACCGAGTCGTAGTTCGGGTGCTTGCCGCCGCGCAGGATCACGTGACCATCCGGGTTGCCCTGGGTCTGCAGCAGCGCGACCTGGCCCTGCTGGTTGATCCCCATGAAGGCATGCGGGCTGGAGGCGGCCTGCAGCGCATTGATGGCGGTACCCAGGTTGCCGTCGGTGCCGTTCTTGAAGCCGACCGGCATGGAGAGGCCGGACGCCATCTCCCTGTGGGTCTGGGATTCGGTGGTGCGGGCACCGATGGCCGACCAGGAGAAGAGCTCCGCCAGGTATTGCGGGCTGATGGGGTCGAGCGCCTCGGTAGCCAGCGGCAGCTCCAGTTCGGCCAGCCAGCAGAGCAGCTCGCGGGCCCGGTGCAGCCCCAGCTCCACGTCGAAGGTGCCGTCCAGGTTCGGGTCGTTGATGAAGCCCTTCCAGCCGACCGTGGTGCGTGGCTTCTCAAAGTAGACCCGCATGACAATGTAGAGAGTGTCCTGATAGGCGTCATGCAGCGCTTTGAGTCTGGTTGCGTACTCTTTGGCGGCGTCCATGTCGTGGATGGAGCAGGGACCACAGATCACCAGCAAGCGGTGATCACGACGGTGGATGATGTCGGCGATGGTATTGCGGGCCCCTTGCACGAATGCCAGCGCGCGATCGGAGATGGGCAGTTTCTCCTTCAGCTGGGCAGGCGTGATCATCACTTGTTCGGACTGGATATGGATGTTGTTCAGGGGATCTCTTTGCATGTTCTCATTCTCTCTACTGTTTCAAGCCAACTGCGCCGACCGTTCAATTTTATTTACACAAGTCAGCACTTTGTTACGCAACCGCCCCCACCTTACCAATTAAAAACAAACAATCAAGTGAAACTAGCGGATTTATTCGCTGACAGATGGATAAATGACCACAAAAGAGACCCTTTCGGCCAGAAAGTAGTGCTCGCCACATGATCAAAACACCAAAATCGTAAACTTATAGTTACACCCTTACTGATTTCCCTTGCCAGCAGACATAAAAAAGCGGGGCACCTGGCCCCGCTTGCATTCCCGTGTTGCTCTTCTTTAATTATTTGCCGCGCGCCTTGATCACCTCGACCGCCTTGTCGGGGAAGTCGCTGAACACGCCATCCACATCGGCCTGATAGAGGAAGATGTTCAGCAGATCGGTGAAGTCTTTCGCGTAGGCCGGGATCTGGCCCTCATCCTGACGGAAGGTATAGGGATGCACCTTTAGGCCGGCCGCATGGGCCTCTTTCACCATGCCGGTGAAGGTCGGCTTGCCCAGGGTACCCGGCTCCGGCACTATCATCGGCTTCCAGGGGCCGATCCCCTCGGCGTAAGCGGCGATCTCCTTCATGGCGCCCGGCTTGAACATCCAGTCATAGTTGTAGGGGGTCGCCTTGCCCTTGGCATCGTAGACCATGGTCTCGTTCCAGTCGGTCTCGGCCATCAGCTGCACCAGCTTGAGATCCATCCCCATGGCAGGCATCAGCTCGCTGTTGATGCGCTTGAGCTCGTTGGTATCGAAACACTGCAGATAGACCTTGTCGTTCTTGCTGGTGTAGCCGTACTCCTTCAGCACCTTGAGCACCGCCTTGGAGATGTCCTTGCCTTCGTGGCGGAACAGCCAGGGGGCCTTGATCTCCGGGTAGATGCCGATGTTCTTGCCGGTGCTCTTGTTGAGCCCCTGGATCATCTCGATCTCTTCCTGGAAGGTGTGGATCTTGAAGCTGGACTTCCACAGCGGGAAGCGGGCCGGATAGACGGGCACCTGCTTGCCGTCCACCAGCTGGAACGGCTCGGTCATGCGCAGGGAGCGCACCTCGTCCAGGGTGAAATCCACCACATAGTAGCGACCATCCGGGCGTGCCCGGCCGGGGAAGCGCTCGGCCACATCGGTGATGCCATCGAGGAAGTGATCGTGCATCACCACCAGCTGGTCATCCTTGGTCATCACCAGATCCTGCTCCAGATAGTCGGCCCCCATGCCATAAGCCAATGCTTTGGACTCCAGGGTGTGCTCGGGCAGGTAGCCGGAGGCGCCCCGGTGGGCGATCACGATTTTGCCTTCATCGGCGGCCAGCGCGGGCAACGCCAAGGCGGCCCCCAGACCAAGGGCAAGCAGGGAGCGAGTATGTTTTTTCATGCGCGGTGCTCTTTGTTATTGTTTATGGGATGTAGGTTATTGTTATAACAGAGGTTTATTGCAGTTTTACGGCGGGCGGCCGAGGCCGCCCGCAGGGGGTCAGCTCGCTTTTGGCAGGGCGTGGTGGTGTTCGCTCAGCCAGGCAGCCAGTTGCTGCTGCTCGGTGTCGGAGAGGCGCAGCCCCAGCTTGCTGCGGCGCCACAGGATGTCTTCCAGGCTGCAGGCCCACTCCCGCTCGATAAGGTAGCGCACCTCGGCTTCGTACAGACCGGCACCAAAGTGCTGACCACGGGGCTCCTTGAGCCAGAGGCGGGCATGGGCGCCATAGGCCTCGGCAATGCGCAGGGCGCTGCGATCATCGAGCCAGTCGAACTCCAGCGCAAAGGCGCGCGCCAGTTCGCGCACCGAGCAGTCGAACTCGCCACCGGGCAACCGGCTGTTGGCGGTCCAGTCATCCCCCATCTGGCTGAACCAGGGCTTGAGCTTGTTGCAGGCAGCCTGAGCCAGCTTGCGGTAGGTGGTGAGCTTGCCGCCGAACACCGACAACAGCGGCGCGCCATCGGATTCGCCACTGAGCTCCAGCGTGTAGTCGCGGGTCACCGCCTGCGGCGAGTCGGACTCGTCATCGCACAGCGGGCGCACCCCGGCGTAGGTCCAGATCACGTCTTTGGGGGCGATCTGGCGGGTGAAGTGGGCGTTGACCACCTTGCACAGGTAGTTGATCTCTGCGTCGCTGATCTTGGCTTCGCGCGGGCTGCCCTTGTGCTCCACGTCAGTGGTGCCAATCAGCGAGTAGTCCTGCTGATAAGGGATGACGAAGACGATGCGGTTGTCCTCGTTTTGCAGGATGTAAGCCTCTTCGCGCTCATGGATGCGCGGCACTATCATGTGGCTGCCCTTGATGAGGCGAATGCCGCGTGGGGATTTCTCGTGCAGGCTCTCGTCATAGAAGGTCTTGACCCAGGGGCCGGCCGCATTGACCAGGCCGCGGCAGGTGACGTTGAACTGCTCGCCCCCTTCCCGCTCCAGAGTCAGGGTCCAGTGTTTGGAGCCGCGCACCGCCTTGACGCAGCGGGTACGGGTCTGCACGTCGGCCCCCTTGTCGCGCGCCATCATGGCGTTGAGCACCACCAGGCGGGCGTCGTCGACCCAGGCGTCCGAGTACTCGAACCCCTTTCTGATGCCGGCGGTGAGGCCATCCTGTGGCAGGAAGCGCACGCCGCAGCTGCCCTTGAGCTTGTCGCGCTTGGCCAGGTTGTCATAGAGGAACAGGCCGGCGCGGATCATCCAGGCCGGACGCAGGTGCGGGCGATGGGGCAAGCGAAAACGCATGGGGCGAGCGATGTGAGGGGCCATGCCGAGCAGCACTTCCCGCTCCGCCAGCGCCTCTTTCACCAGCCGGAATTCGTAGTGTTCGAGATAGCGCAGGCCGCCGTGGATCAGCTTGCTGGAGTTGGAAGAGGTGGCAGAGGCGAGATCGCGCGCCTCGAACAGGGCAACCTTCAGACCCCGCCCTGCCGCATCAGCCGCAATGCCTACCCCGTTGATGCCGCCGCCGACGACGACCAGATCATAATGTTCGCTCATGTTCACCTACTTTCTTATTTTGATCTTGCGAAACCGTCGCAATGTTTGATTTCGCTCATATTAGAGCATGAAAAAATGATAAACGAACATTTTATGGAGAAAATGTGATCGCGATTGTTTTGGCAATGCTAAAAATGCTGCCGGTCGGTGATAAAGCGGCAGGGCATGGGGAAAACGGGGGCGAGGCTGTGAGCGAGTTCGCGCTTTTTGGGGTGATCAGCGCGGCATCGGCAGTGGAATGAGGGCAAGCAGAAAGGCGGGAGGCTGAAAACGAAGCGGCCGCCCGATGGCGGCCTGATGCTGGAGCGGATTAACGGCGACTCAGCAGATGTGACACTCGATCTGATGCTGGGACATCAGCCGCATCAGCTTCTCCGGCGGCTCCTGATCGGTGAACAGGGCGTGGATCTGGCTGAGGTTGCCGAGGTTGACCATGGCGTTGCGGCCGAACTTGGTGTGGTCGGCGGCCAGGAACACCTGGCGGGAGTGGGCGATGATGGCCTGGGCGATCTTCACCTCGTGGTAGTCAAAATCGAGCAGTGAGCCGTCGCTGTCGATGCCAGAGATGCCGATGACGCCGTAGTCCATCCGAAACTGGCCGATGAAGTCGCGGGTCGCCTCCCCCACGATGCCGCCGTCCCGGTTGCGAATTTCGCCGCCGGCGATGATGACGGTGAAGTCATCCTTGGCGGTGAGGATGCTGGCCACGTTGAGGTTGTTGGTGACCACGCGCAGCTCGCGGTGATCGAGCAGGGCGCGGGCGATGGCTTCGGTGGTGGTGCCGATGTCGATGAACAGCGACGAGCCGTCGGGGATGTTGGCGGCCACTTCCCGGGCGATGCGCTCTTTCTCCTTGAGCTGCATCACCTTGCGGGCGCTGTAGGCGGTGTTGACGGTACTCGAATGCAGGGAGGCCCCGCCATGGTGGCGCCGGATCTTGTTCTGCTCGGCAAGATCGTTGAGATCCCGGCGAATGGTCTGGGGGCTGACGTCAAAATGGGTCACCAGATCCTCGGTCGAGACAAAGCCCTGCCGCGTCAGGACGTCCAGGATCTCCAGATGTCGTTGGGTTTGCTTCACGCTTGAACTCCGATGATGAGACGAAAAAAGGCCCCGGCAGATGCGGGGCCTTGGGCAGTTTACCTGATCCCTTTTCCAATCGATAAGGGCAGGATCACGTTTTATGCCTTATGAACAGCAGCCTTGGCGGCAATCGACTCGTTCTCGTGCTTGAGGGTCATCGCCAGCAGCACGATGGAGAGCAAGCAGGAGGCAGTCAGCACCATGAAGCCACCGTCCCAGCCGAAGTGGTCAACGGTGTAACCCAGCATGGCGTTGGCCGCAACCGCGCCACCCAGGTAACCGAACAGACCGGTGAAGCCCGCCGCGGTACCGGCCGCCTTCTTCGGCGCCAGCTCCAGGGCATAGAGGCCGATCAGCATGACGGGACCGTAGATGAGGAAGCCGATGGCGACCAGGGCCATCATGTCGATGGTCGGGTTGCCGGCCGGGTTGAACCAGTAAACCAGCACGGAAATGGTCACCAGCACCATGAACAGGATACCGGCCGGAGCGCGGCGGCCCTGGAACATCTTGTCGGAGATCCAGCCGCACAGCAGGGTGCCCGGAATACCGGCCCACTCATAGAGGAAGTACGCCCAGGAGGACTTGTCGACGCTGAAGTCCTTGGCCTCTTTCAGGTAGGTGGGCGCCCAGTCCAGCACACCGTAGCGAATGAGGTAGACGAAGGCGTTGGCGATCGCGATGTACCACAGCAGCTTGTTGTGCAGCACGTACTTCATGAAGATTTCCTTGGCGGAAAACTCCTGCTCGTGGCTCTCGTTGTAATCCTTCGGATAGTCGTTCTTGAACTCTTCGATGGGCGGCAGACCGACCGATTGCGGGGTGTCACGCATCACGAAGAAGGCGATCACCGCGATGGCGGCAGCCGCGGCGGCCGGCACGTAGAAGGCACTGCGCCAGTCGTTGAACCAGCCCATCCCCAGAATGAACAGCGGGCCTATCATGCCGCCACCCACGTTGTGGGCCACGTTCCAGACCGAGACGATTTCGCCCCGCTCTTTTTGCGACCACCAGTGCACCATGGTGCGACCGCAGGGCGGCCAGCCCATGCCCTGTGCCCAGCCGTTCAGGAACAGCAGCACGAACATGATGGCGATGCTGGAGGTGGCCCAGTGCATGGTCCCCATCATGAACATGATACCGGCCGACAGCAGCAGACCGGCGGAGAGGAAGTAACGGGCGTTGGAGCGGTCCGACACGTTCCCCATCAGGAACTTGGAGAGACCGTAGGCGATGGAGACGCCGGACAGGGCCAGGCCCAGATCACCGCGGGAGAAGCCCTGCTCGATGAGATAAGGCATGGCCAGACTGAAGTTTTTCCGTACCAGGTAGTAACCGGCATAACCGAAGAAGATCCCGAAGAACACCTGCCAACGCATGCGTTTGTAGAAGGGGTCGACCTTGTCGGCCGGGAGCCTGTCTATGTGTGGTGCAGGCCTGAAGAGACTAAGCATGTTCTGCTTCCTTATTGTTGTTGTGGGCGGTTGAGGGTGCCCTGTCCATGCTGACCAATCAGAGGAGTCCCGATTCGAAAGCGAGCCTATTGTGCTCATATGTGAACATTTAATCTGTGATGTAGTCGGAAATATTGCAGTTTTATTACAAAAGAAAGTGTCAGATGAGTAATCACTCATCAGTCGCAATCCCTTGTGTAGCAAGGCTTTTGGATACCCACTAAGTGGTATAACCACGGTATCAACTTGCTTTCCGTCACATTTTCTTAGCAATGAGTGGGATCTTGTCCACATTTCCTGCGGGGAGGGAGTGGTGAATGGTCGATTTCGGTTTATTTTCTCTCTCGTCCGAGAACGAGCGCAAACGAGCATAACGTTTGCGTCAGCTCAAAAAACAAGAAGAAACGTTTTCGGGCGCAACAATGGGAATGAAAAACAACAAAACGGAACATCAAACCTACTCTGGGTGGATATAAGGAATAACGGTATGAGCATACAAAGACCCAATACCCTGCTTGGCGAGTGCATCGCCGAGTTTATCGGAACCGGCCTGCTGATCTTCTTCGGCGTCGGTTGCGTGGCCGCACTGGTGCTAGCCGGTGCCAACTTCGGGCAATGGGAAATCTCCATTACCTGGGGTCTGGGCGTCGCCATCGCCATCTATGTGACCGGCGGCATCTCAGGTGCCCACCTCAACCCTGCGGTCACCCTGGCCCTGATGACCTTCTGCGGGTTCGACAAACGCAAGGTGGTGCCCTACATCATCGCCCAGGTGGCTGGCGCCTTCTGCTTCGCGGCGCTGGTCTACTTCCTCTATGGTAACCTTTTCAGCCAGTGGGAAGTGACCCACAACGTGGTACGCGGCAGCGTCGAGAGCCTCGGCACCGCCGGCATCTTCTCTACCTACCCGAATGCCCTGCTCTCCAACATGCAGGCCTTCACCGTCGAGCTGGTGATCACCGCCGTGCTGATGCTGGGTATCATGGCACTGGGTGACAACAATAACGGCGCCCCCAAAGGCTTCGCCGCCGCCCTGCTGATCGGTATCCTGATCGCGGTGATCGGCGCCTCCCTTGGCCCGTTAACCGGTTTTGCCATGAACCCGGCTCGTGATTTCGGCCCCAAACTGTTCGCCTTCCTGGCCGGCTGGGGTGACGTGGCCCTGACCGGTGGTCGTGACAACCCCTACTTCTGGGTTCCCATCCTCGGCCCCATCGTCGGCGCCCAGATTGGTACCGCCCTCTATGTGAAAGTGTTGGCTCCCTGTGTGCCGGGCAACCGTGTTGCCGCCACCGAGCAAGCTGCCCAAACCGCCAAAGAAGAGGCCGCCGCCTAAGAGCGGCCCTCCCCAACGTGTAAAAACGTGGAAAATAAAAACGTGGAGAACATCATGTCTGCTGAAAAGAAATATGTCGTCGCTCTGGACCAGGGTACCACCTCCTCCCGCGCCATCGTGTTTGACCAGGACGCCAACATAGTCGGTACCTCCCAGCGCGAATTCACCCAGCACTACCCGAAAGCGGGCTGGGTGGAGCACGACCCGATGGAGATCTGGGCGACCCAGTCCTCCGTCTTCACCGAAGTGCTGGCCAAGACTGGCCTGCGCAGCGAAGAGATCGCCGCCATCGGCATCACCAACCAGCGTGAAACCACAGTGGTATGGGAAAAGGCCACCGGCAAACCCATCTACAACGCCATCGTCTGGCAGTGCCGCCGTACCGCGGCCATCTGTGAAGAGCTCAAGGCCCGCGGCCTGGAAGAGTACGTGCGTGAAAACACCGGTCTGGTGCTGGACGCCTACTTCTCCGGCACCAAGGTGAAGTGGATCCTCGACAACGTCGAAGGTGCCCGCGAGAAGGCGATGAACGGCGAGCTGCTGTTCGGCACCATCGACACCTGGCTGGTGTGGAAGATGACCAACGGCGAAGTGCACGTCACCGACCCGACCAACGCCTCCCGTACCATGCTCTACAACATCCGCGACCTGAAGTGGGATCAGCGCATGCTGGACGAACTGGGCATCCCTGCCTCCATGCTGCCGGAAGTGAAACCCTCCTCCGAGGTGTATGGCTACACCACCCGTGGCGGCGGCTCCCGCATCCCCATCGCCGGTATCGCCGGTGACCAGCAGTCTGCCCTGTTCGGCCAGCTCTGCTTCGAGAAAGGGATGGCCAAAAACACCTACGGCACCGGCTGCTTCATGCTGATGAACACCGGCACCGAGCCAGTTCGCTCCAGCAACGGCCTGCTGACCACGGTCGCCATCGGCCCGAAAGGGGAAGTGAACTACGCGCTGGAAGGTGCCGTGTTTATGGGCGGCGCCACCATCCAGTGGCTGCGTGATGAGCTCAAGATCATTCACGATGCCCGCGATACCGACTACTTCGCCTCCAAGGTGGGCGACACCAACGGCGTCTACCTGGTACCGGCCTTCGTCGGCCTGGGCGCCCCCTACTGGGATCCGTATGCTCGCGGCACCATGGTCGGCCTGACCCGCGGTGCCAACCGCAACCACATCATCCGTGCCGCGCTGGAATCCATCGCCTACCAGAGCCGCGATGTGCTGGATGCCATGCAGCAGGACTCCGGCATCAAGCTGGCGGCCCTCAAGGTGGACGGTGGCGCGGTAGCCAACGACTTCCTGATGCAGTTCCAGGCCGACATGATGCACACCCCTGTGGTGCGTCCGACCCGGATCGAGACCACCGCCATGGGCGCCGCCTTCCTGGCCGGCCTTGCCGTCGGCTTCTGGAAGAGCTCGGAAGAGCTGGAAGACAAGTTCAGCGTGGACCGTGAGTTCATCCCGCAGATGGACCGCGACGATCGCGCCAAACGCTACAACGGCTGGAAGAAGGCAGTCGAGCGTTCACGCCGCTGGGCCGAAGAGGAGTGATCGGGCAACCGATATCCTTGAAATAAAAACTGAAGGGGCCGACAGCAATGTCGGCCTCTTGTTTTATGGCCTGCCGGTCCCCTGCCAGCCGCCCCTGCCTTGATGACGATTTCATGTCAGACATTCTCAATTGAGTTATCTATCTATAATCATCTCTTGGGTCGCATATGCGACCTTATTTAATACAGGAGAGCGTTATGGAGCGGGCGATACACCTTGTTAGATTGCAATCACTCTGGTCGGGGCTCGGGATCCGCAGCCGGATCCTGATCGGAGTAGCCATCCTGATGATCATTGCCATCAGCTGCATCACCCTGATCCTGGAGCAGATCTCCCACGACAAGGCACAGCAGCGGGTGGAACGCTATGAGCTGCCAAGCAGCGTGGAGCGCATCGCCAACCAGCTGACCGCCGAGCTGACCCAGCACCTGACCGAAGCCGAGGCACTGGCCGGCAACAGCTTTGTCATCGACTGGCTGAGCCAGGAGATGCCCGCCGAGCAGTGGCCGATCATGGAGCGCTACTTTCTGGCACTGCAGCAACGCATCGGGGGCAATGTGTTTATCGCGCCACGCCAGAGCGCCACCCTGCTCAACTTCAGCAACGGCACCACGGCCCAGAAGAGACTGAGCGCATCGGATCCCAAAGACGAGTGGTTTTACGGCTTTCTGAAACGGGGCAAGCCCTACGAGCTGAACCTCGACATCTCCGACTTCGACAAGCGTGCCTCCCTCTACATCAATACCGCCGTCAGCAAAGAGGGGCAGGTGCTGGCAGTGGCCGGTACCTCCATCGACATGAGCGCACTGCGCAAGCTCATCAGCAGCTACCGGATAGGCAAGAGCGGACAGGTCTACCTGGCCGACATGGAGGGGCATATCGAGATCCACCCAGAGCAGGAGCTCAAGGGGGCCGCTCACCATCAGAGCGCCTTCCTCGACACCGTCAGGACGCTGATCCCGGCAGCCAGAGAACAGGTCGCGGTCCAGGCGCTGACGCTTGGGAAAGAGACCTATCTGATCGCCGTGCGCTACATTCCGGCACTCAATCGCCTGCTGATAGGCGAGATCAATGCAGCCGAACTGGAGGAGGGACGCAGCGAATCCCGCCGGCTTATCATCATGGTGTCGCTGGCTATCGGCGGGCTCGCCATGCTGGCCTCCGCCTGGCTCGCCCACTCCATCAGCCGCCCCATTCGCCAGGCCGCCGACGGCATGCACCACATCACCGCCGATCGGGATCTGGCGACCCGCCTGGACTTCTCGGATCAGTCGGAGCTGGGCCAGATGGCGCAGAGCTTCAACCGCTTGATCCAGAGCCTGAACCAAAGCTTCTCCCGCTTCCAGCAGTCAGGCAGTGCCCTCTCGGCCCAGTCCTCCCAATCCCTGCATCAGGCGCAGGCCCTGGCAGGAGAGGCCTGCCAGCAGGCCCAGAGCATCCAGGAGCTGAGCAGCGTGGTCGCCCTCATCGGCGACAATGCCGAGCAGATTGCCGGTCGCTCGGAGGGGGTCAACGAGGTGACCCACCGCATCGCCGATCACATGCTCGCCATCGAGCGGGACGTCAGTCAAAGCGCCCAGCAGCTCGACACCCTGCGCAGCAGCATCGGCAGCTCCTCCGCCCTGCTCGAAGAGGTGGTCAAGGACAGCAACAACATCACCCAGATCATGAACCTCATCCGTGACGTCTCGAACCAGACCAACCTGCTGGCGCTCAATGCCGCCATCGAGGCGGCGCGGGCGGGCGAGATGGGGCGCGGCTTTGCCGTGGTGGCCGACGAGGTGCGCCAGCTGGCGGTGCGCACCCAGACCGCCACCAAGGATGTGCAGGATCTCATCCTGCGCTTGCAGGAGGGTACCCGCCAGGCCAGCGGCTCCATGGCTGATTCCCGCACCCTGAGTGAAGAGAGCCATGACCGCATGCATCAGGCCAGGGCGGTGTTGATGGATGCCAGCCGCCAGATCAAGCAGACCGCCCTCGAGATAAACGAGATCAGCGCGCTGGCCCAGGCGCAGGATCAGCAGATGGGACAAGCCAGAGCGGCGCTGGACGAGCTGGCCATGGTGGCCGAGCACCAGCGCGAACACGCAGAAGAGAGCAATGCCGCCAGTCGCGAGCTGTTCGAGCTGGCCAAGGCGATAGACGAGCAGATCCGCCAATACCGGATCGGCTGAGCCGCTATCGGTCAGACAAGACGCCACCCTGGGGTGGCGTTTTCATTTTGCGAACAATTTTGCATCACTCCCGAAACGGGAATGGCACGCACATACACAACTGATTGATAAATAGAATGAAAAAATTTGGAACGGCCATTGCTAGTCATCGTTGAGTCATATCAGACGCAACCCAGGGACATCGCCATGAAGCCGACCACCACTCACACCCCCGCCGCCCAAACCTGTGTCACCCACAAGGCGGCGCTGACCCCCCGTGAAGGCACCTTGCTGATGATGGTTGCCCAGTTGCTGGTGCTCACCTGCATCGTCCTGGCCGCCACCCTGGCTGAGCTCCCCTGGTATTGGACGCTTTTGCTGGCCGTGCCGCCTGCCATCGGCGGCGCTCTGCTCAGCCGGGTATGGGGCAGATTGCCCCGCTAAGCCCTCCCCACCTTCCCAGGCAGACGGCCGCCCCTTGAGGCGGCCGTCTGCTTATCCGGTGCAGCCCCTGCCCCCTTCACTCGGCCGCGGGATCACAGGGCATGGCTTCCTAGTTGTTCCTTGAGGAAATCGAGCCAGACCCGCAGCCGGATGTCGCGCTGGGCATCGGAGTAGAAGACCGCATTGATGGGGCGCGAGGCGCCGCTGTTGCTGCGGGCCAGCACCTCCACTAGGGCCCCGCTCGTCCGATCCGGCCCGGTCATGAAATCCGACAGACAGACGATCCCCTGCCCCCGCAGCGCCAGCTGGCGCAGGGTTTCACCGCTGCTGGCGCGCAGGGTCGGGGTGATGGGAAAGCGATCCCCCTGCTCCTGGCTCAGAAGCGGCCAGTGGTTGAGGTGATCGGGGTGCAAAAAGCCGAGCAGCTCGTGTCCGCTCAGCAGATCTGCCGGCTGGCGCGGTGTGCCGTGCTCGCGCAAATAGTCGGGGGACGCCAGCAGCCGCAGCCGCGAGCGGCCCAGCGGCAGCGCCCGCAGAGAAGAATCTGTCAGCTCGCCGATGCGGATGGCCATGTCCACCCGCCGCTCCATCAGGTTGATAAAGCCCTCGGAGCTGTGCAGTTGCAGCTCGATGGCGGGATAACGGCGGCGAAACTCGCCGATGATGGGCACCAGCCGGTGCAGGATGAAAGGAGTGGCGGCATCGACCCGCAATACCCCCTCCGGCTGCTCGCGGCGCATCAGCAGCAGCCCCTCCGCCTCGCTCATCTCGGTCAGGATCTTCACCGCCCGCTGATAGAACCAGCCCCCCTCCTCGGTCAGACTGACCCGCCTGGTGGTGCGATTGAGCAGCACGGTGGCGAGCTTCTCTTCCAGCCGCTTGATGCCGCGGCTCACCACCGAATTGTCCATGCCGAGGTTTTCCGCCGCCTGGCGAAAGCTGCCCGCCTCCACCACAGCTACAAACAGGGTCAGTTCATCAGAATGGGTCTTCATTGCTGCAATCCAGACAAGAGTAATGGGCCTTTATAGGCGTAATGTCCTTGGGTTGGCAAGGGCGCTCTGGCAGCCGTGCCGGCATTTCAGGGAGAAAAACCAGATATGCGCGCTATCCCTCAACCTGCTTAATCCGTAGAATGCCGCAAAAAAGGCATCGTATGACGCCACATTGATATGAGACACATCAATGACATTTGAAGAACGACTGACCATAGCCCATCAGACTCTGGCTGACCAAGGCATCAAGGAATCCGACTACAACCCATGGGGGTTCAAGCTGCTGCGCAAACTCGGCTGCACCGTCAAGCCACCTTATTACGCGGGCTGGCTGGTCAATTTTCTTTATGCCAGCCTCAGTATCGCGCCGATCTGGGGTCTGATTATGTAGATGTTCGTTTGGAACCCAGAGGGAAGATCCTTCGTATCATCCTTGTTCAGCACAGCTCTATTCGCTGGTCTGTTTGGTCTCGTTACCTTAATCAGGCTCTGGCAAAGGCGCAGGCAGCTTGATTTGACCCCATGGGAACAGCTGGCATGCCAATCCACCAGTGCAGGCGCGACAGAAAAAGCGTGAAGAACCCTGCGGATTGACACCAGGTGCCATGCCCCTTTTGCAAAGCAAACCTCACAGACACGGACTCCCACCTTGCCCGATTTCGTCAAATTCATGATCAGTTTTTCAGTTAACTGCTTCATTCAAACCGCAATTTGTCTTGTGGTTCTCACCTACCGGCTGTTCCGTCACCATAATGGCAACTGGCGCAGCTATCGACGCAGCCGGGATCCTCTCCCTCTCTTTATCTCCATTTTACTTGGCATGGTGGTCGCTAGAAGGCTTCATCCAGCCATCATGACGGCCCTGGCGTGATGGGTAACCACAGCCTGAGATGGCCAGGCCAGGCCACGACAAGGAGATAACGTGACGGCACGCTCACATGCCACTCGGGGTTTGCCAGTAGAATGCGGTAAGCCGGCATCGTATGGCACCAAACACCTCAAGGAAAAACATCATGGAATTCGAACGTAGACTGGCGGCCGCCCACCGGGAGCTGGCAGAGAAGGGCGTGCAGACGCTCAACTACAACCCGCCGATCACCTGGCTGCTACGAAAGGCTGGGTTTACCATCAGGCCGCCCCACTACGAACGCTTTCTGGTCAATGTCCTTGCTCTGGGGATCCCCACTGGCGCTATCTGGGGGGTGTTGATGTGGTTCTTCGGCTGGCAACATGAGGTAACGCCAGCATTCGCCCTGCGCCAGAGCCTGCTGTTTGGCATAGGGTTTGGTCTGCTGATGGCGACCTGGCTCTGGTTTCGGCGCAAGCAGCTCAAACTGACTCCTTGGGACGCTTTGCCCCACTCCACGATCCGCACGCAAAAACGCTGGCAACCGAAATAATCACCGACAAGGAAATCCTCATGACCAGGGCCCATGAAAAACTGAACTATGTGGAGTTTGCGGCCAGGGATCTTGCCGCCACCAAGGCCTTCTTTCAGGCCGCTTTCGGCTGGCAATTTGCCGATTATGGCCCCGATTACTGCGCCTTCGAGGGAGAAGGGCTGGATGGCGGCTTCTATCGTGCAGACCTCTGCAGCCAGAGTGCGCAAGGCGGCGCCCTGCTGGTGTTCTACAGTGCCGATATTGTCGCAACCCAGACCAAGGTGACCAGCGCAGGAGGCACCATAGTTCGCCCCCTGTTCGACTTTCCCGGTGGCCGCCGCTTTCACTTCGTCGAGCCCAGCGGCAATGAGTTTGCGGTCTGGTCGGAGCCGGCCAGCGCCTGATGGCAAAAGGGCGCCCTGCTGGTGTTCTATAGCCCCATATTGCTGAGACCCAGAGCAAGGTAGCTAGCGCGGGGGCACCATAGTTAGTGTCCCTGTTCGATTTTCCCGCTGGCTGCAGCTTCCACTTTGTTGAACCCCGAAAAATGAATTTGCAGTCTGGTCTGGGCCAGACTGCATCTAACCCCTATTGGGAAGCAAGTCAGCATTTTTCAGCTGCTTATTCTATGCGATATCATGCTATTATATTTCGGCGCTAGGACTATTACAGGATAACACTGAAAAATGATGTTCCCGACAGAATTTGAGCGTTCTCATGAATTGTGTTTATATATTCACGATGTCATGGTGGAATTTATTAAGTCTGGGGAGATGCATGATGTTTTCAATCAGTCTATAAATATAAATGAAGAAGAAGTTTCTTCTTTAGAAAAGACCGACCAACATATCTTGGATTGGCTTGAAGAAAATAACAGAAGTGAGCAAAGAAATTTAGTAATACGAACTGTTGTGCTGCCAGCAGTCTTATCAGACATGTTACATTGTATTTTTGAATGCCTATCTACATCCAAAAAAGGTAAAATCGCAGTTTCCTTTATGTTGTTGCGAAAACCATTACAGGAAAGCTTATATCTGCTTGAGTCAATGGCGATAGATAAAAATTCATTTGTAGAGCATTTATCTAAAAACCCATTATTTCTCAGACCTAAAAATGGAGGTGGGCCAGTAGGCCATGCTCAACGAATAGACATTGTTTTAGATAAGATGGGGTTAAGGGAAATATTCAGCAGTCAATATATTTCTGAATTACGGTATGACAAAAAGAGCTATGATAGCTTCGATAGAGTTTGTAATCATGCGATGCATCTTTTTACCGAACACTCATCGATAAAAACAGATTTACTGAACATAAATTTTATTTTTTCAGGTGTTGAACAAATTTATAGTCAGCAACGATATTTATACACAAGGCTTCCATATTTACTTTATTATATATATTGCCTTTTTGAATATGTTGCTAGCGATATTGCACCAACGACTTCAGAATATGTTGAAAATATCAACCGTAGAATATCCGCATATTTTCTAATGGCCTACATCGATATGGATAATGAATTTATTACTGATGAGATACATAGACTAGCTAATCTTTTTAGGTATTCATTACAAATAGATCAGACACAATCGTTGAACTCATCCTCAATTATCAAAAGACTGGTTCATATAGCAGAAACAGGGTCACTAATGACAAATTAAGATAATCAGTCATAAAAAATCTCACTACCGCGATTGCTGCTCTCCCTTCAATACTGTTTTGTGGCCAGCGCCCTGTTTCCTGTGATAGACGGCGGGCATACTGACCCTTCGTTTTTGCAAGGAGGTTCAGATGTCATCCCCCGTGATTGTGATTGCCCAGCTTGAAGCCAAACCCGAATTCGCCCCCCAGTTTCGCGCCGCCTTGGACCCCTTGATCGCGGCCACCTTGCAGGAGGCTGGCTGCCTGCGCTACCAGCTGCATCAGGATTTGGACAATCCCCACAGCTGGATGCTCTACGAGGTGTGGGAGAGCGAGGCCGCCCTCAGCGCCCATCAAGGCCAACCCCATTTCACCGAATTTGTCACCACGGCCGAGCCCTGGTTTGCCGGCAGCACCATTCGCCGCTATCAACCGCTGGACGCCTGATGTGCCGCGCCGCCGAGCGCATTTTTACAACCCATTTGAGGAATAAATGATGAAGATGCCCAACCTGGGTCTTGGTACCTTTCGCCTGACCGGCCAACCCCTGCGCGACTCTCTGCTGCAAGGGCTCGAGCTTGGCTACCGCCATATCGATACCGCCCAGATCTACGCCAACGAGGCCGAAGTGGGCCAGCTGATGCGCGAGAGCGGCGTGCCCCGCCAGGATATCTACCTGACCACCAAGGTGTGGACCAGCGAGTTCGGCCCGGGCAAGGTGATCCCGAGCCTGGAGGTGAGCCTGGAAAAACTGGGCACCGACTATCTGGATCTGGCGCTGATCCACTGGCCCTCCCCCAAAGATGAGGTGCCGATGACGGTCTATCTGGAGCAGCTGGCCGAGGCCAAGGCCCGGGGTCTGACCCGCGAGATCGGGGTCTCCAACTTTACCGTGGCCCAGCTCAAACAGGCCATCGACATTCTGGGGCCGGGCGCCATCGCCCACCAGCAGGTGGAGATCCACCCGCTGCTGCAAAACCGCAAGGTAGTTGAGTTCTGCAAAGATCACGGCATCGCCATCACCGCCTATATGCCGCTGGCCTATGGCAAGGTGCTCACCGAGCCGCTGCTGATGGAAATTGGCCATCGCCACGGCGTCTCGGCGGCCCAGGTGTCGCTGGCCTGGCTGCTGGCCCAGGGCATGACGGTGATCCCGAGCTCCACCAGGCGGGAGAACCTGGCCGCCAACCTGGCGGCGCTGAAGGTCACCCTCACTGCCGACGAGCTGGCCGCCATCGCCACCCTGGAGCGGGGCGAGCGCTGTGCCGACCCGGACTTTGCGCCAGATTGGGATTAAACGAGAGTGGAGCCATGGTCTCTCGCTTCGGCGGCGGATAGCGGCAACCCGCACGAGCCTATTGCAGCCACGGGCTATCCCCTCTCCCTGTGGGAGAGGGTCAGGGTGAGGGCAAGCTCCTCTTTTTGGGTCATCAGGCCCCCCTCATCCCCAACCCTTCTCCCGCAAGGGGAGAAGGGAGCAAAGAAAACCCGACAACATCGACGAGAACCTGAGCGGGAGGCATCATGCCTCCCGCTTTTTTGTCTCCAACACAGCACCACAGCCGCCCGTGCCGATCTCCCAGCGCCTTCCCTCAACCCTTTGTTTCTTAAATCTTTCCTCTTAACTTTTTCCTCTTTCCTCTTTTCTCGTTGTCCTGGCTCGCTATGCACGGATTGCTGCCGTACGCGTTGTCTCTGCCCCCACCTCGTGCGCTACCAGTTGTACTTGCCGCGTTGCCTCAGCCACTCCTCCTTCCACTGTTCCATTGCTGCTTATTTGGCAAAAGTAATTTGATGTCGCCGTCATTTTGCCAACAAACCACCTCGGCATACTGGCGCCATTCTCCCGTCGGGAGTCACCATCCAAGGAGTTGTTATGCCACTGGCGTTGTTTGCCCTTACCTTAAGTGCCTTTGCGATCGGCACCACCGAATTTGTGATCGTGGGGCTCATCCCCACCATCGCCGAGCAGCTGAATGTCTCGCTCCCCTCGGCGGGCCTCTTGGTCAGCCTCTATGCCCTTGGCGTGGCCATCGGCGCTCCCGTGCTGACGGCACTGACCGGCAAGGTGCCGCGCAAGTGGCTGCTGGTGGGGCTGATGGCGCTCTTTACCGCCGGCAACCTGCTCGCCTGGCAAGCCCCCGGCTACGAAAGCCTGATCGTCGCCCGCATCCTCACC
The DNA here is from genome assembly GCF_040907935.1 of Aeromonas sp. s2. Classification (NCBI taxonomy): domain Bacteria; kingdom Pseudomonadati; phylum Pseudomonadota; class Gammaproteobacteria; order Aeromonadales; family Aeromonadaceae; genus Aeromonas; species Aeromonas sp. s2. Next base: position 185,373 of record NZ_JBFOCR010000009.1, read on the forward strand.
GGGCTGGCGCACGGGGTCTTCTTCTCGGTGGGCAGCACCATTGCCACCGGCCTCGTGGCCAAAGAGAAAGCGGCCAGCGCCATCGCCATCGCCATCATGTTCAGCGGCCTCACCATAGCCCTGGTGACCGGCGTCCCGCTCGGCACCTGGATTGGTCAGGTCTTCGGCTGGCGCGACACCTTTCTGGTGGTGAGCCTGCTGGGCCTGGTCGCCATGGTGGGCAGCCTGCTGCTGATCCCCAATAACCTGCCCAAGGGGGCGGCCTCGACCATCCGCGAGCAGCTCTCGGTGCTGACCAAAAAGCCGCTGCTGCTGGTCTACGCCAAGACAGCGCTCGGTTACGGCGGCGCCTTCACCGCCTTTACCTTCCTCGCCCCCATCTTGCAGCAAGTGAGCGGCTTTAGCGCCGGCGCGGTGAGCCTCATTCTGCTGGTGTACGGAGTGTCGGTCGCCGTCGGCAATATCTGGGGCGGCAAGCTGGCCGACAAGATGGGCCCGCTGCCAGCGCTGAAGCTGCTGTTTGCCGGTCTCGCCATGGTGCTGCTGGTGCTCACCTTCACCGCGCCGCACCCGGTGCTGGCGGTACTGACCGTGCTGGTGTGGGGCGCCTTTGCCTTTGGCAACGTGCCGGGCCTGCAGGTGCTGGTGGTGAAACAGGCCGAGCAACACACGCCGAGGGCGGTGGATGTGGCCTCCGGCCTCAATATCGCCGCCTTCAACGTCGGCATCGCGCTGGGCTCAGTGGTCGGCGGCCTGGTGGTGGAACACCTGGGTCTGATGCACACCCCCTGGATCGGCGCGCTGATCGTGCTGCTGGCCTACGGCCTCACCCATGTCAGCGAGCGGCAAGCCACCCGGATGGCACAGGCCTGCCCCCAGTACTGAAGCCGCAGGCCTTTGCTCTGCAAAATAGAAACGAGCGGCTGATGCCGCTCGTTTCGCTTTCACGCTCTGTTTATTTTGTTTTTGTTATGCCGCTTGCGGCCCGCCCTTGCCTGTCACGGCGCGTGCCAGCCAGTAGTCGAGGCTGACGTAGCGACCGCCGCCATACACCAGCAGTACCAGCAGCATCACGAAGTAGGTGGCGGCAAACTCCATCCCGTTGTTGAGCATCACGGGATCCCCAAGCTCGGTGATGTAGTTGTAACGACCGGGGAAGTTGGCGGCCAGCCACTCGATAAAGCCGTTGAGGCGCAATGTCGCCTCCATGCTGCCGGTGGCGATGGCATCCCAGCCGTGCTTCCAGTGCACCATGGCGCTCGCCACGCTCATCAGGAAGATGGTCGGAATGGCCATGACCCGGGTAAAGAGACCAAGGGCGATGCAGATGCAGCCCAGCACCTCGGTGCCCGCCGCCAGAAAGGCGAGCAGGGTCGGGAACGGCAGGTTGAGCCCCCCTTCCGAGGCTGGCGCGCCAAACCAGGCGACCGTGCCGGCAAACCCCACCACCTTGGAGTGGGCCCCCACATAGATGACCGGGATGAGGTAGAGGCGAATGGCCAGCAGGGCTAGAAAATCGAGCCGCTTGCACTGGGCCACGGCCCGCTCGTACCAATGGATAAGGGTATTGTTCATGGGATGTCTCCTTGGAAAGGGGGTACCTGACGTTCAATGGATATGGGTTCTATGGATGGCGGTTGAGTGGCCACCAGGCCGAGCCGGTGAAAATGGCGGGCCCACCCCAGCAGATCAAAACCGCTGCGATAGTGGTGCACCTGGGCGGCCAACCCGGCCACACTGACCCCTTGCTGCTGCCCAAGCAGCTGCAGCAGGGCCACATCGAATTCGCGCAGCGCCTGGCTGACCAGCTGATGGGCGGGGCAGCGAAACAGGGCGCAGAGCTCGGGAGTCTGACCGGCCGCCACCACCCGCCCCTGCTGGATCACAAAGGGCAGCGTCAGCAACTGCAGGGTGGGGTTGAGCCAGAGCTGGCTGCCCATCTCCACCGCTTCCCCTGCAAGCGGGCGCGGCACCTGCGCGTCGTCAATCTCGACGCACAGGCAGGCCCACTCATACTCCAGCAGCGCCAGCCGCAGCCCGGGCCAGTTGAGCCAACCCTCGCCCTGGCCAAGCTGCACATGGCGCACCAACTCGGTGGCAATCTGGTGAAAGGCGGGCTCCATAGCGCCATGGTGGGCGACGAAGCCATTCACCAGCGCATCGCGCTCAGCCGGCGTCAGGTGGTTCAGGGTGAGCGCGAAGGTACTCTCCAGCACCGCCTCGACATTGGCCCGCACACTGCGCACATAGTGGGGGGCGAGTTCGGCTGCCGACTCTCGTATGCAACCGGCCAGCCACTCGGTCTGCTGCCACAACCGGGGCGGGACCGCTGCGGCAGGCCATGCCCCCTGCTCTCGCCTAGTCATGACACACCTCCCGTCCCGCCGGATGCGCCGTCGCCTCGCAGCAGGCCTGATGGACCCGGACCAGCTCGTCCTCCAGCACGGGCAAGGGGGGCAGATGGTGATCCCGCTCCAGCAGCAGGGGGCGCAGGCCGTGGGTCTGCACCGTATAGCGGGCCAGCGCCACCACCTCCTCGCAGACCGGACGACCATGAGTATCCAGCAGGGTGCCGTCCGCCTCTTCCAGATGGCCGGCGATATGGAAGTAGCGGATCGCCTGGCTCGGCAGCCCGGCAATCATCCGCTCAGGGCAGTAGCCGTGATTGCGGCTGTTCACAAAAACGTTGTTGATGTCGAGCAGCAGCTCGCAGCCGCTGCGCGCCACCAGCTCGGTCAGAAACGCCTCCTCCGCCATCTCGTGCTCATAGCCGTGGTAGTAGGAGATGTTCTCCAGCACCAGCGGGCGGGCCAGCGCATCCTGTACCTGCCGGATCCGATCCGCCAGATAGGGGAGGTTCTCCCACTGGCGCGGCACCGGCAGCAGCTCGTAGAGATAGCCCCGGGCATCGCGGGAAAAGCTCAGATGCTCGCTGTAGATGTCGATGCCAAACTCGTCGAGAAAGGTGCGGATCTGGCCGAGCAGGGTCATATTGAGCGGCTGGCAATCGCCGAGGGAGAGGCTGAGCCCGTGGGCCACCAGCGGATAGCGCGCGGCGATCTGCTGCAGTTGCTCCCGCCTGGCGCCGCCAATGGCCATCCAGTTCTCCGGCGCCAGCTCGAGAAAGTCGATGCCGGGGCGGGCAGGCGCCGCACAGAGCTGGGCCAGATGCTCCTGGCGCAGCCCCACGCCACGGCTGCTGGCGCTTATTGGCCGCATACCCCCTCCGTCATCTTGCTCTCCTGGCGCTGGGCCTCGCCGTTGATCCCCTGCTCCGCCAGACCACACTTGCCATCGCGGGCGCGCACCAGCCGGCCCTGTGGATCGCTGTCGAGGGCCTGCTTCTCGAAGCGCTTCTCGGTGCCGCACTTGCCGGCCGCACACTTGCCGCCGTGCTGCTCGCTCGGCGCCGCCTTCACCGGCGCCTCGCTCGGGGTGGCCGCCAGCGCAAGCCCGGGGGTCAGCGCGATCAGGCCGGTCATGGCGATGGAGAGGCTCAGTTTGCGGGAGCTCTTGTTGCTGTGTGCGTTACTCATGGCTGGACTCCTTGACGGATGAAACGGGGTAACTGGAGAGATCGCGGGCGGCCACCACCTGGCCGTGGAACTGCTGCTTGACGATGGCCATCGCCTCCTTCTTGTGATTGAGACCGACCCCCATCCAGTGGTTCAGCACCAGCAGCTTGGGATTCACTTCGGCGGCAATTCTGGCGACCACCGAGGGTTTGGCATGGAGCGAGGCGGAGACGGGATCGGCGCCCTCGTGGATGGCGAGCGGCATCACCAGGATGTCGGCCCCCTTGGCAAACGGCACAAAGGCCGGGTTGCTGCCGTTCTGATCCGCCGAGATGACGATGGTCCCCTCGGCGCTCTCGATGCGATAGGCCAGACAGGGCACGTCCCCGTGGGGGATGCCGAGCGCCGTGATGGTCAGGCCATCCTGCTGATAGACCTGTTGCGGCCGGGGCGTCTGGTAGGGCACATCGTGCACATTGATGGGGAAGAGACCATCGGTGCCATCCTTGAAGCCGCCGAGGTAGGCATAAGCGCCCTTGCTCGGGTTGAACAGGGCGTCAAAGTAGCCGCTCATGCTCGGGAAGGCCGAGCCGGCTTGCGGCCCCGCCAGATCGAGGGGATCGCTGCGCTTGAAGAAGTAGGCCCCCTTGAGCAGCGCGGGCAGGTCGGTCACATGGTCGGTGTGAAAGTGGGTGATGCCAATGAAGTCGACCTCTTCGAGCTTGGCGCCCGCCTGGCCGAAGCGCAGATAGACGCCGCCACCGGCATCGATCAGGATGCGCGATTTGCCCTTCCACCAGATCACCTCGCTGGAGGAGGCGCGCAGATCGTCGGAGATGGGGCCGCCGCTGCCGAGCACCTGCAGGGTGAATGCCTTGTCCAGTGGCGTCAGTTGTACGGGCTCGGCCCAGGCCGGCGCGGTGGCGAGCGCGCAGCCGATGGCCAGCGTCACCGCTTTGATTGTCTGTTTCATAACGGATTACCTGTCGGTTGGATGACAAGAGAAAGGGGTCGGGGCGAGGCAGTGTCTGCCCTCCCCGACCGAGGGGGATCAGGGTTGAGAGCGGGGCTCATCCCGTTCATCGGCTTCCCAGCGTGCTTCCAGCCAGAGCAGGTTGCACAGGCCCAGCAACAGGGCGAAGCCCAGGCCCAAAATCCAGGTGAAGTACCACATAGCGGCTCCCTTGGGGTCAGTAGAGTTGATGGCTGTCGCGCTTGATGCCGGCACGATCCAGCTTGCCGCGCACCACCCGGTAGACCCAGCCGGTGTAGCCGAGGTTGATGGGCATCAGCACCAGCACGATCCCGAACATGATGGTCAGGGTCTTGAAGCTGGAGGTGCCGTCCCACAGGGTCAGGCTGCTGGCCGGATCCAGCGACGAGGGCAGCACGAAGGGGAACAGGGCGATGGCCACCGAGCAGAGCATGGCGGCGCAGGCCAGGCCGCTGGCCAGCAGCGCCAGTCGTCCCTTCTCCTGCCAGGCGGCGATGCCGCTGGCCAGCGGTGCCAGGGCGCCGATGAGGGGCACCAGCCACAGCAGCGGGTAGTCAAAGTAGTTGCCAAGCCAGCCGCAGGCGTGGGGGATCACCCCCTTCATCAGCGGGCTGATGGCGGCATTGGGGTCAAAGGGCTGGCCCGCCAGGCCGGTCAGCTGATAACCCGGCAACCCCAGCAGATGCCAGCCGGCCAGCAGATAGCAGAGGGTCACCAGCGGTGCCAGCAGGATGGCGAGGCCACGGGCCCGCAGTGCAGGGGTGCCCGTTACCTTGGCTTGCAGGAAGCTGGCACCGTGCAGCAGCAGCAGGCTCACCCCGGTCGCCACCACGCTGGCAATCCAGCTCCAGTGGAAGTCGAAGGCCCCATAGTGCAGGCGCAGTGCGCTGTCGAAGCGAAACGGCAGGCCCTGCATCACCAGCGCGATGGCGGCAGAGAGCACCAGGGTCGGCACCAGACCACCGGCCACCAGGGCGCGATCCCACCAGCGGCGCCAGAGGGGATCGGCCAGCTTGCTGCGATAGTCAAAGCCCACCGGGCGCAGGAAGAGGCCAAGCAGCAGCACTATCATGGGCACATAGAGCGCCGAGAAGGCGGCGGCGTAGACCAGCGGCCAGGCGGCGAACAGGGCGCCGGCGCCGGCGATGAGCCACACCTGGTTGCCCTCCCACACCGGCCCCACGCTGTTGATCACCAGTCGGCGGTCTTCATCCTCTTTCGATACCACCGGCAGCAGCATGGCGATACCGAGGTCGAAGCCATCCATCACGATGAAGCCGACCAGCATGAACAGCACCAGCCCCCACCAGATGAGTTTCAGGGTTTCATAATCCATCAGGCGATCCTCGCAAGTTCGGGTTGTTCACCGCTGTAGCGGCCGGTATGCAGCACGGCGGGCCCCTGGCGGATCACGCGGCGCAGCAGGAACAGCTCCACCACCAGCAGGCAGGAGTAAATGAGACAGATGGAGATCAGGCTGAACCAGAGCTGGCCCGGCTGCAGCAAGGAGACCGAGGCCGACACCGGCAGCACGTCGCTGATGGTCCAGGGCTGGCGACCGAATTCGGCCACGAACCAACCCGCCTCGATGGCAATCCAGGGCAGCGGAATGCTCCACAGCAGCGCCTTGAGTAGGCGGGACGAGGCGAGCAGCCGGTTGCGGCAGAGCTGGACGAAACCCGCCACGAACAGCCCGAGCATCACGACCCCCAACCCGACCATGATCCGAAATCCCCAGAACAGCGGCGCCACCTGCGGCACCGAGTCTTCCACCGCCCTGGCTATCTCGGCCTCACCGGCCTTGGCGATGTTGCTGGCATAGGGGGTGAGCAGCAGCCCGTAGCCGAGATCCTGACCGTGCTGGTCGAACAGCGCACGGTTCTCGGCCGAGTCGTTGCCGGCGCGGATCTGCTCGAGCGCCCCGGCGGCCACCATGCCGCTGCGAATGCGGGTCTCGTGCTGGGCCTTGAGATCCTTGATGCCGGTCACCGCCTCATCGAGGGAGCGGGTGGCGATGATGCCCATCAGATAGGGGATTTTGACCGCAGCGTGGGTGGTCTCGGCCCCCTGATCCGGGAAGCCGAACAGGGTGAAGGCGGCCGGCGCGGGTTCGGTCTCCCACTCCGCCTCGATGGCGGCCAGCTTGACCTTCTGCACCTCGCCGGTGCGATAGCCCGACTCGTCACCCAGCACGATGACCGAGAGAATGGCGGCCAGCCCAAAGCCCGAGGCGATGGCGAAGGAGCGCAGGGCGAAGCGCACCTCCATGCGGCGCAGCAGATACCAGCTGCTCACCCCCATCACGAACAGGGAAGCGGCCACATAGCCCGCCGCCACCGTGTGCACGAACTTGACCTGGGCCACCGGGTTGAAGATCACCGCGGCCACGTCCACCAGCTCCATGCGCTGGGTCACCAGGTTGAACTCGGCGCCCACCGGGTTCTGCATCCAGCCGTTGCCGATCAGGATCCAGAGCGCGGAGAGGTTGGAACCGAGCGCCACCAGCATGGTCACCAGCAGGTGCTGACCGCGGGAGAGCTTGTCCCAGCCGAAGAAGAAGAGCCCCACCAGAGTCGACTCGAGGAAGAAGGCCATCAACCCCTCCACCGCCAGCGGGGTGCCGAAAATGTCCCCCACATACTGGGAGTAGTAGGCCCAGTTGGTACCAAACTGGAACTCCAGGGTGATGCCTGTGGTCACCCCCATCACGAAGTTGATGCCAAACAGCTTGCCCCAGAAACGGGTGATGTCCTTGTAGATCACCTTGCCGGTCATCACATAGGCCGACTCTGCGATCACCAGGATCCAGGACAGCCCCAGCGTGAGGGGCACAAACAGGAAGTGGAACATGGCCGTGGCGCCAAATTGCAGGCGCGACAGGCTGACCACGTCATCCGGATTGATCATGCGTCACTCTCTTTTGTTGTATTTACCTTGCACGTTTTGTGCGAGACAAGTACACCACGGAGCATGACACCTATAACAGATGCAGTTATATTGAATTACACCTATAACAGTTACTGCATCACATGTCCCTTTACCGTCAGCTGGCCGACCGCCTGCAACAGCAGATAGAAGCCGGGGTGTGGCAACCCGGCGAGCGCATCCCCTCCATCCGCCAGAGCTGCAAGACCCATGGTCTGAGCCCCATGACGGTACTGCAGGCCTATCAGCTGCTGGAGAGCCAGGGGCGGATCCTCGCCCGCCCCCAGTCCGGCTACTACGTCAAGGCGGCGCCTTCCCGCCCTGCCGCCAGCCTGCCCCAGCAGGCTCACTACAGCGGCTCGGTGGACATCAACGATCTGGTGTTCGAGGTGTTGCAGGCGAGCAAGTCACGGGGGCTGGTGCCCCTTGGCATGTCGGTGGCCGACCCCACCCTGTTTCCTCATCCCCAGCTTGGCCGGGCGCTGGCCAGCTGCATGCGCCGGCTCGACCCCTTCAGCACGGTGGCAGATCTGCCCCCCGGCAACGAGGCGCTGCGCCGGGCCATCGCCCAGCGTTACGCCAGCGAGGGGCTGGCGGTGGACCCCCAGCAGATCATCATCACCACCGGTGCCATGGAGGCGCTCTCCCTCAGTCTGCAGGTGCTGACCGAGCCCGGTGACTGGGTGGTGGTGGAGTCCCCCACCTTCTATGGCGCCCTGCAGGCCATCGAGCGGCTCAAGTTGAATGCGGTGGAGATCCCGGTGATCCCGGGGGTAGGCATCGACCTCGCCCTGCTGGAGGAGGCCCTCGCCCAACGCCCCATCAAGGCGTGCTGGTTGATGGGCAATGTTCAGCACCCGCTGGGTCACACCATGCCGGATGAGCACAAGCAGGCACTGATGGCGCTGCTCAACCGACGCGGGGTGGCGCTGGTGGAGGATGACGTCTATGCCGAGGTCTATTTCGGCCGTGAGCGGCCAAGGCCCATCAAATACTGGGATACCCGGGGCGAGAGCCTGCTGTGCAGCTCCTTTTCAAAGTGTCTGGCACCGGGCTTTCGGGTCGGCTGGGTGGTGGCCGGTCGCCACGCCGAGCGGGTGCAGCGGCTGCAGTTGATGTCGACCCTCTCCACCAATGTGCCCAGCCAGCTGGCGCTGGCCGAGATGCTGCGTCAGGGCGGGGTGGATGCCCACTTTCGCCGGCTGCGCCACACCCTGGCCCAGCGCCAGCAGCAGATGCGGGCCGCCCTGCTGCGCCTGCTGCCGGGGGAAGTGAGCATCTCCTCCCCCGATGGCGGCTACTTTCTCTGGCTCGAGTTTGACCCGCGCCTCGACAGTCGCGTCCTGCACGCCCGGGCGCTGGCCAGCGGTTTCTCGCTGGCGCCAGGCGCCCTCTTCTCCAGCAAGGGGCTGCACAACCACTGCCTGCGACTCAACAGCTCCCATCCCTGGAACGAGCAGTTGGAGGCGGCCCTCACCCGGTTGGCCGAGCTTATTCACCAACAGCTGGACACAGCTCCCGCCAAGGACCAAAAGGCCCCATGACGGGGCCTTTTCCTTGCGAAATTATCCGGTTGAAACGGGCTTATCTGGCCATGGTCTGTGACAGCATCTTGAACCCCAACCTCTCGTAGAGCGCCTTGGCGCGCTCGTTGAATGCCATCACCTCCAGCCGCAACTGGCTGGCGCCCTGCGCCTTACCCCACTCATCGCAATGGGCGATCAGCGCCTTGCCGATCCCCCGGGAGCGCTGCCCCTCATCGACCACCAGGGTGCCGATGCGGCAGATGGGCTCCTTGCTCAGAAACGGGATGCTCTCGTTGATGTCGATGCGGGCGGTCAGAAAGCCCGCCACGGCTCCATCCTGCTCGGCCACGCAAAACAGGCGCCCTTCGGCGGCGATGGCTGCCAGCAGAAAGGTCCGCTCCTCGGGGGATGGTGGGCAGAATACCTGCGGCGCCTGCGCAAAGTGGATCTCCCCTATCTGCCGGTTCAGCTCGAGGATGGCGTCTATGTCCTGCTCGCGTGCCTTGCGTATTTCCAATGAATGCTCCTTGCCTCTGTGTCCTGACGATGATGTGCCCTGGCGATGAGACGGTCTCATCTGTCCCCTTTGGCTTGGGCTCCATCATAGTGGCTGCCGAGCCAGACAAGCCAGACAAGAAGTGCCGCAACAGCCTTTGGCAGGCATCTGAAAACAACAAGGCCCCGTCACGGGGCCTTGTCGACAATCCATGTACTGAGCGGGGGTCAGGCGGGGGCATCCAGCTGGGCCACCTGGCGCTCAATGCTGCCTTTGAGGTTCTCATCGAGCTTGAGGGCGCGCGCCAGCTCGTCCAGATAACCGCGCTCCATGAAGTGATCCACGTCGATGGCAAGCAGGGAGGCGAGATAGACCTCGGTCGCCAGCTCCATGTCGGTCACTTCCCGCGCCAGAGCATGGGGATCGAGCGGGCGAGCCAGTTCGGCATCGATCCAGCGGGCTGCATCGCTCTGGCCCTGCTCGGTCAGGTACTGCTGGATCTTCTGACGCTCGTCGTTGTCGATATGGCCGTCGGCCCGGGCCGCCGCCACCATGGCGCGCACCAGGAGGGCGGCTCTGGCATCCAGCGCATTGCCCTGCAGGGTATCGAGGGGCTGGGTCGGCTGGGCCGGGGCAGACTGCTGGGCCTGCCAGTCCTGATAGAGTTTGTAGGCCAGGCCGCCGAGGGCCGCCGCGCCGCCCACCGCCGCCACCTTGCCGCCATATTTGCGCACCTTCTTGTTACCAAGCAGCAGGGCCATGGCACCGGCGGCGAGGCCCCCTTGCGCCATCCCCTTCATCTGCGCCTTGCGGCTGTCGCCACCTTCGTTGAGCCAGCCCTTGCCAGCTCCCATCAATTGCTCCAGCATTTGTTTCATGGGACCTCCTCGTTGGATGGTGAACCATGCTGAACCTGCCCCACTGAACTCAAGGTGAATGGATGCCACTGCCCCGCCTGCTGTCGCTGACCCTGCTGACCCTGATGGCGTTCGCCGCCAACTCGGTGCTCTGCCGGCTCGCCCTGTTCGAAGAGCGGATGGATCCCGCCCTCTTCACCCTGCTGCGCCTGACCAGCGGCGCCCTGGTGCTGGTACTGCTGTGCGGCGCGCGCAAAAAATCCCCCCGCCAGGGGGACTGGGGCGGCGCCCTGGCTCTCATCACCTATGGCGCGGCGTTCTCGTTCTCCTACCTCACCCTGACCGCGGGCACCGGCGCCCTGCTGCTGTTTGCCGCCGTCCAGCTCAGCATGCTGGCGCCGCCCCTGCTGCGCGGGGAGGCTCTGCCCCGCCGCCAGTGGCTCGGCCTGCTGCTCGCCATGGCGGGCCTGGTGGTGTTGCTGCTACCCGGCCTCAGTGCGCCGGATCCGCTGGGGGCGGCCCTGATGATAGTGGCCGGCATCGCCTGGGCCGGCTATACCCTGCGGGCCTCACGCTTTGCCGACCCGGTCGCCGCCAACGCCGGCCACTTTCTGCGCGCCAGCCTGCCGGCGGCCCTGCTCTATCTGCTGCTGGGGCAACTGCAGGCCAGCCCCGCCGCCATCGGCTATGCCCTGGCCTCGGGGGCGCTGGCCTCCGGCCTTGGCTATGCGCTCTGGTATCTGGTGCTGCCCCACCTTGGCCGTACCCTGGCCGCCAGCGTCCAGCTGCTGGTGCCCCTGCTCGCCGCCCTGGCCGGGCTCATCTGGTTGGATGAGTCCTGGTCGCTGCGCTTGGTATTGTCGACCCTGGGCATCCTGGGGGGGATCGCCCTGGTCATCGCCGGACGCCCCCCATCAGGAGAAAAATCATCATGAAGATGCTCGTATTGCTGCTCGGTGGTGCCCTCTCGCTCCCCCTGCTGGCCGCAGTGGAGGACAGAGATGCCAAACAGGCCAAGCTGGATGCGGCCTGCCAGCAGGCCCAGCAGCAGCTGGTCGAACAGGGCAAACAACAGCGGATCGACGGCTGCATCAAGGCGGGCGGCAAGGCTGCCAAGTGCCAGCAGGAGTTCGCCAGCTTCGGCCAACGGGAGGGCAACAAGCGGCCCGACCTCAACAACCTGGCCCCCTGCCAGCAGGCTGACGCCTATCGCAAGAGCTACCGGCAATGACTCTCAATCAAGGAGACCCCATGACCCCACCCCGCGAGCTGACCCTGCAATTTCTGGCCGAGCCCGCCGATGTGAATTTCGGCGGCAAGGTACACGGCGGCATGGTGATGAAGTGGATCGATCAGGCTGGCTACGCCTGCGCCGCCGGCTGGTGTGGCGGCTATGCGGTGACCGTCTATGTGGGGGGGATCCGCTTTCTGCGCCCCATCCAGATAGGCCAGCTGGTGGAGGTGCACGCCCAGGTGATCCACACCGGCACCACCAGCATGCACCTGGCGGTGGATGTCTACAGCCGCCACCCGACCCAGCGAGAGCGCCACAAGACCACCCACTGCATCATCATCTTCGTGGCCATGGACGAGCACGGCAAACCAACCCCGGTGCCCCAGTGGCAACCGCAGAGCGAGAGCGATCGGCAGCTGCAGCAGTACGCCCTCAAATTGATGGCCCTGCGCGAGCAGATCGATCAGGAGATGCGCCAGCACCTCTAGCCGGGTTGCCCGCAACAGCAGACAGGTCCCCATCCGGGAGCGGCCCTGTATAATGGCGTTTTCCCCGTTATGGAGTCTGTCATGTCATTGGAAACTGCCCCGCCCGAGGTCCAGCTCGCGGTGGATCTCATCGAACTGCTGGAGACCAACCGGATTGAGCCGGCCCTCGCCCTGGCGGCGCTGGCCATCGTCTCCGCGGACTATCAGCGCAAGCTCAGCGAAGGCAAGGAGTGCTGAGCAAGGTTGCCTTGCCACCCCACCTTGCACAGGAGGTGTCATGACTGACCCCATCCGTTTTGAAACCGGCCGTCCCATGCAGCTTGCCGGCCTGCGCCGTCACCATGCCTTCGCCCACGCCGACTTTGGCGGCCAATGGCGCGATTTCAGCGCCCTGGGTCCGTTGCCGGGCCAGCTGGGTGAGCATGCCTACGGCGTCATCTGCGGCGTGACCGCCACCGAGTGCGAATACATGTGTGCGGTGGAGGTCGCCGCGCTGGAGGTGCTGCCCAAGACCCTGGGGCGGATGCGCATCGAGCCCCAGACCTATGCCGTCTTCCTGCATCAGGGGCATGTCTCGGCCATGCCGCACACCTGGCAACAGGCGCTGGAGTGGCTGGCGCAGTCCGCTTACCAGTCGGCCCACAAACCCGACTTCGAGCGCTATGGCGCCGCCTTTGACCCGGACACCGGCAGCGGCGAGGTCGAACTCTGGCTCGCCGTGCTGCCGCGCCAGGCCATCGCCTGAGCATACCGCGCTCTGCCCTGGTAAACCGGCCAGGTTTAACCCAGACGAGGGGCTGACTCGGCGCTCGGGCGGTGCAAGGATATGGCTCCCCTACTGCCCGAGAGTTGTTATGGATAACCAGGAATGTCGCGACCAGGCTGGTCTCTGGAGCCGCTCCGCCCGCATCATGACGCTGGCCTGCCTCATCGTCTTCATGGCCCAGATGGCCACCACCGTTTACCTCCCCTCCCTGCCCGTGGTGATGACGGATCTCGCAATGACCCGGCAGGGGGCCGAGCTCTCCATCTCGCTGTTCGTCATCGGCGCCGCCTTGCCGGTGCTGTTCTGGGGCGCAGCCGCCGATCGCTACGGTCGCCGGTTGCCTCTCGCCCTGTCACTCTTGCTGTTTGTCGGCCTCAGCCTGCTGCTGGCCACCACCAGCCAGGGGCCGCTGCTGCTGATCCTGCGTACTCTGCAAGGGGTAGCGGCCGGCGGCGCGGCCATCATCGCCCGCATCCTGGTGCGGGATCACTGGCACGGCGATGAGCTGGCGCGCCGCCTCTCGGTACTTTCCATCGCCTTCATCACCGCCCTCGGCGGTGGTCAGTGGATAGGCGGCCTCATCAGCCGTTATGCCCATTGGCAGCTGGGATTCGTGCTGATGGCCGGGGTCGGTGTGCTGGCGCTGCTCTTGATGAGCAGCCTGGCGCTGCAGGGGCCCAATCCGGCGGCGGCGAGCGGCGGCATGTGGGCCCGTTACGCCAGCCTGCTGCGCCGCCCCGGCTTTTTCTGGCCGGCCTGCGCCGGCGGCATCGGCTTTGCCATCACGGTGACCCTGCAGGAGGTGAGCCCCTTCGTGCTGCAGCAGGGGTTTGCCCTCGAGGTCACCACCTTCGGCAGTCTGGGGTTGCTGATCGGTATCGCCTACTTCGCCGGCGCCATGACGGTCAACCGGCGGGTCGCCCGGGTGGGAGGCCGCCAGCTGATGCGCCAGGGGGCCGCGCTCATTCTGCTGGCTGCCAGCGGCATGCTGCTGCTCTGGGCACTGGGCGCCCTACAGGGCAGCGGTGGCTTGGTGGCCATGATGACCTGCTACTGCCTCATCATCTTCGGGCAGGCGGTGCTCTTTCCCAACAGCATGGCGTTGGCGGTGAGCGATGGCCGCGAGCACGGCGCCTATGCCATGGCCCTGTGCGGCTTCCTGCAGCAGGGGGTGGCCGGGGTGGCCGCCGCCGGCGCCACCCTGGTGAGCCATCACGGTGCCTGGGCCCCGCTCGTCTTCACCCTGGCGCTCATCACCCTGCTCATCGTGCGCACCAGGGTGCGCTAAGCAGGCACCTGCCTACGCCCCCTCAACCCTCCGCGGGCCCCATCACCCGATCACACAGGCTGGTGAGGGCCTCACTAAGGCGTGTGAGCGGTTCGCCACGCTCCGCCCCCAGGTGCAGCGCCAGCTCCACTGGCGCCACCGCCGGCCAGTGGGTCAGCTCTTGCTGATCCGGCTGCAGCAGGCGCCGGGGCAGCAGGCTGACCCCGATCCCGGCGCTCACCGCCCCCTGCAGGCTGGCCAGGCTGGCGCTGACGTAGGCGATGCGCCAGCGCCGCCCCATCCCATCGAGCACCTCGGTCAGCTGCCGCCGATAGAGCCCTTCGCTCGGGAATACCACCAGCGGCAGGGGATCCCGCTCGCTGGCGGGCCAGGCACGGCTGTCGACCCAGGCCAGCGGCTCACGCCAGCAGGCGCGCGGCGCCCCCTGTCCCCGCGCCTGTTTGACCAGCGCCAAGTCCAGTTCGCCGGCCTCGAAGCGCTGCCAGATCTCGTGGCTGAGGCCGCTGTGCACCTCCAGCCGCACCTGCGGGTAATCGCGGGCAAAGGCTGCCAGCACAGGGGCGATGGCGCCGGCGGCAAAATCCTCCGGCACTCCCAGGCTCAGCTGCAGGCTGGCCTCGGCCACCTGCTCCTCGGCCCGGGCCAGCAGGGTCAGGATGCTGCGGGCCAGCCCCAGCAGCTTCTCCCCCTCTGCCGTGGTCACCACCTGGCGACCGGAGCGGTCCAGCAGCGGGCAGCCGAGCTGCTGTTCGAGGCGCCGCATCTGCTGGCTGATGGTGGACTGGGTGAGGTGCACCCGTTCACCGGCACGGGTAAAACTGCCGCTGTCGACGATGGCGACAAAGCTGCGCAGCAAGAGGGGATCCAGCATGGTGACTCCATTTACAAAACCACTGGATGTCATTCTATCATTTAATTTCCCCATGGCTGGCTTCCCCGCTAGGCTGGTCTCCTCCCCTTGCCTCGAGGATCCGCCATGTCCCACTCCCTTGTCGAACCCGCCGGCTCACGCCTGATCGCCTCGCTCACCACCAATCCCACTCATCAGGAGTGGCTGGAGCAGGCGCTGCAACTGGCTCTTCATAACCGCCAGCAGGGAGGCCGCCCCTTTGCCGCCCTGCTGGTGCAAGGCAACCAGCTGGTGGCCAGCGCCGTCAACGGCATGCACCAGGATGGCGACCCCACCCGCCACGCCGAGCTGGAAGCCCTGCGCCAGGCCAGCCAGGTCGGGCCGCTGGCGGGCGCCATCGTCTACGCCAGCGGTCACCCCTGCCCCATGTGCCTGAGCGCCCTGGTGATGAACGGCATCGCCGCCGTCTACTACGCCTTCGATAACGAGGATGCGGCCCCGTTCGGCTTTGACAGCACGGCCGCCTACCACAAGCTGGGCCTGCCCCTCGCGCCAGCCCCCCTGCCACTCATCAAGCTGCCGAGCCCGCTGGCCGCCGCCGAGCTCTATGGTGCACCAGACCATGGTTGAGGCCCGCATCGATACGCGCCAGCAGCAGGCCCTGCTGGTGCTGGTGATCCTGATCGGGCTCAACCTGCGGCCGTTTCTCACCGCCATCGGCCCCCTGAGCCGCGACATTGCCGAGGCGCTCGGGCTTGGCATGGATACCCTGGCCTGGCTGACTCTGCTGCCGCTCTGGCTCATCGGCGGCGGCGTGCTGCTCACCCCGGCCCTGCGCAGTCGCAGCGGGCCGCGCCAATTGCTGGGGGCGGCCCTGCTGCTGCTGGGCATGGGCAGCGCCATGCGCTTCGAGGCAGGCAGCGGCGCCCTGCTCATCGCCAGCGCCGCCCTCTGCGGGCTGGGCTCGGCCCTGGTGCAGGGGGTACTGCCCGGCCTCATCAAGCAGGCGTTTGCCCAGAAGGTACCGCTGGTGATGGGCATCTTCTCGGCCTGCATGATGGGAGGCGGGGCCCTGGGTGCCAGCCTCACCCCGCAGCTCGCCGCCCGGCTCGACTGGTCCCAGGCGCTGGCGCTGTGGAGCCTGCCGGTGCTGCTGGCCATGGGCTGGCTCAGTTGGCGGGTACGGCTGCCCGCAGCGCCGGTGGCTGTCTCCGGCGGTGGCGAGCAGCGCCTCATCAGCCTGCCCCGCAGCTGGCTGCTGATAAGCTGCTTTGGCATCATCAACAGCGGTTACGGCATCGTGGTGGCCTGGCTGGCGCCGGCCTACATGGCACTGGGCTGGAGCCCCCAGCAGGGGGGCGAGCTGGTGGCCTGGCTGGCACTGGCCCAGACCATGAGCGGCCTCGGCCTGCCGCTGCTGGCCGCCCACCGGCTCGACCGGCGGCCCTGGATGGGATTGGCCATCGCCATGCAACTGGCGGGCTTTGGCGGCCTCTGGCTGGCGCCGACTGCCGCCCCCATCCTCTGGTGCATGCTGTGCGGCGCCGGGCTTGGCGGCAGCTTCTCCCTCATCATGGTCATCGCGCTGGATCACCTGCCGGATCCGCGCCGTGCCGGCACCCTCAGCGCCCTGATGCAGGGGTTCGGCTTCATGCTGGCGGCCACCGGCCCCTGGGTGGCGGCCCGCCTGCATCACCTGAGCGGTGACTTCGCCGCCGCCTGGCAGTGGCAGCTGGCCGGCCTGGTGCTGATGAGCCTGCTGGTGTTGCGCCTCGACCCGCGCCGCTACCCGCGCGCCATGAAGCTGGCCACGGCCTCTCCTGCCCCCGCCCCCATCAACTGATCTGTGCTTGCCTCCTCTTTTCCAGATGAGGAGGCAAACTCACCCCCCTGCTATTCCTTCCCATCCTTTGCTCGCTTTCCGGTATCGGGCCAGCTGAGCAAATTATCAGCAAAGCACTTCATATCCATTTGATTTGTAACACATTAAATCTTCCCATATGGAGGGTTGTGCTGCCATATGAGCCCATTAAGGTAAGGCACTCAGACGAGAATTAATCTCGTTTCGTCTGACAGGGAAGAGGCTGTATTCATCAGGGAGGAGAGCGCCACGCGCCAGTGGCTTTGCTATCACACAAAGGAAATTACATGCAGACAAACACAAAATGGGCTTCTCTACTCGGTGGCTTGGCCATGCTAGGCGGTGCCATCTCACCGGTCATGGCCGACGAGTCATTCAACCTGTGGCAGGAGTGCGCCACCCGCTGCACCCTGGATCTGGCCCAGGGGGTGCGCGCCAGTCAGCTCGATGTCGCCAGCCTGCTGGGCGGACAGGCCGATTCCGGGGTACTGCACTACTCCATGGTATTGGAAGAAGGGGGAGACAGCCTCAAGCTGGCCCTCGGCAATGCGCTGACCTTGCGCACGGATGGCACCACCATCACCCTGACCAGCGCCACCGCGGGCAAGGGCCCACGCACCTACAGCTATACCCGCCAAGGACGCGGCAACTGGTCGCTGCACTGGCTGGTTCCCGTCGGCGACGATGCGCCCGCCAGCATCAAGGTCTTCTTCCATGAGCTGGATGCAGGATCCGAGGTGAGCCATATCTCCCCCATCTACAGCATCGAAGTGAGCGACGACCTGCTGCGCACCATGGCCAGCAACTCGACGCTCTTCGTCAGGCACGTGGAAAACAACGAGATCAATCGCAGCCTCACCCTCAGTGCGGCCGGTGTCGGCTTCGTGGCGGCGCCCACCCAGCACAGCCGTCAGAAGCGCTGGAGCGAGTGGCATACCGGCAAGGTGCTGTGCCTGCTGGATCCGCTGGATGCGGTCTACAACTATCTGTCGCAGCGCACCTGCAACCTGGGTGATACCTGGGAAGGCAAGGTCTACCGGGTATTGGCCGGGGCACCCGCCTCTCACGACACCCATATCGTGCCGACCGCCATTAGTCATCGGCTGCACTTTGCCAAGGGAGACGGTCTGGCGGCCCTCACCACTCATCAGGTTTGCGCCATCCCCCTTGAATCCCTGGCCAGAAGCCGTCAACCCAGAGGCTGGGAAGAGCTCAGCCAGTGTGGCTATCCGGTCCACAATCTCATCACCCTCTATCTGCTGACCCGCCTGCCATGGTCCCAGCTTGATACCGTGATCACCCAGGCGCTGGCCAACACCACGCCAGAGGATGGCTCAACGCCACGAGGGCAGCTGGCGCAAGCCATTCGGGAAAACCCGGCCCAGGCACGGCTGGCCCTGAGCATGGCGGCCGCCCAGAACGATGCCTTTAGCCACCAGCAGGCGGGCAATAGCCAAGAGCAGGCCGCCAGCGCCGACGTGGTCAATCTCACCTGCCCCGCCGCCGATCTCAACTGCCTGGCGCCGGCCGACAGTGCCGATGCCCTGCAGGAGCGGGACTATCCGAACGGAGCCAACTTCCTGGGTGACGGGGACGAGGTCAGCTTCAGCACGGCCGGTACTCGCAACTGGTCGGTGACCCGCCTGGAGCAGGCCCATCGCCAGCTGCTGGCGCGCGGTTATCTCTTCGTCGGTTATCACGGCACCTTCCTCGAAGCCGCCCACAGCATAGTGTTTGAGGGGGTGCATGAACGGGATCAATCCTCCATCGCCCCCTGGCAAGGCTTCTATGTCGCCGGCGATCCGGCCCTCGCCTACGGTTACGCCCAGGATCAGGAGGCGGATGCCCGTGGCCGCATCCGCAATGGCGTGCTGCTGCGGGTGTATGTGCCGCGCGCCGCACTGCCCCGCCTCTACGCGACCCAGCAGACCCTGGCCGATCCCGGCGCCGTCGATGGGGTCGGCCGCCTGATTGGTCACCCCCTGCCGCTGCAACTGGAGGCCATCACAGGACCGGAAGAAGAGGGCGGACGCCTGGAAACCATTCTGGGTTGGCGGCTAGCGGAGCAGGCGGTGGTGATCCCCTCCACCATACCGACCGATCCGCGCAATGTCGGCGGCGATCTTGACCTTGCCAGCGTGCCGCAGGAAGAGAGCGCCATCAGCAGCTTGCCTGATTACACCACCCAGCCCCGCGAAGACCTCTGAATCGCAGGTCATCGATACAAAAACACCGGCCTGTGGCCGGTGTTTTTTCCTGTCAACGCGGGGAGTGAGAGGGGGCTTAACGCCCCTTCTTCTGTCGCCCACCCTGACCGGCACGCGGTTTGCCGGCGGCCGGTTTGGCCCCCTTGTTCGGGGCGCCTTTGCCAGCGCTACCTTTGGCCGAACCGCCTTTTGCTGCGCCGCCTTTGCCCGCAGCACCCTTGCCTGCCGGGGTCCGTTTCTCGAACGCCTCCGGGCCCGGCACGTTGGGGCGGCCACCAATCTCGTGATCGTCATCGCGCCGTGGCTTCTTGCCCGGTGCCTGCTTGCCACCTTGCACCGCAGGTGCCTTGGGTTTGCCACCCTGGGCATTGGCCGGTTGCGCCCCCTTGGCAGGTTTCACCTCGGAGGAGGAGTCTTCAATCAGCTTGAACAGCTCGATCAGCTCGTCACCGTCGAGATCGCGCCACTCGCCCACCGGCAGCCCCTTGAGGCTGACGTTCATGATGCGGATACGCTCGAGCTTGGTCACCTCGAAGCCGAAGTGCTCGCACATGCGGCGGATCTGGCGGTTCAGCCCCTGCACCAGGGTGATGCGAAACACGAACGGTGCCTCTTTCTTCACCTTGCACTTCTTGGTGACGGTGCCGAGGATCGGCACCCCGGCCGCCATCCCTTTGATAAAGTCGTCGGTCACCGGCTTGTCGACGGTCACCAGATACTCTTTCTCGTGATCGTTGCCCGCTCGCAGGATCTTGTTGACCAGATCGCCGTGGTTGGTGAGGAAGATGAGCCCCTGAGAGTCCTTGTCGAGCCGGCCGATGGGGAAGATGCGGGTGCTGTGGTTGACGAAGTCGACGATGTTGTCCTTCTCCCCCGCCTCTGTGGTGGAGACGATGCCCACCGGCTTGTTGAGGGCGATGAAGACCAGGCTGTCCGCCTCACGCGGCTCGATCACCTGGCCGTTGACCTTGACCAGATCCCCGGCAAACACCTGATCCCCCACCCCGGCCCGCTTGCCGTTGATGAAGACACTGCCCTGCTCGATGAAGCGATCGGCCTCGCGACGCGAGCAGATGCCGCTCTCGCTGATGTATTTGTTCAGACGCATGGATTCATCAGCCAGCATGGGTCACCTGCCAGCGGCCCACGGCCTGCTCATGTCTCATCAGAGCGCGGGATGGCCGGCTCACCAGGTCAAAATTGTGCATATCACTCCATCTTTAAAACCGGCCTAGGTCGGCCTTGTCAGCAAAAAACGCCGGCACATTAGCACATTGCTATGCCGCACACGCAGGATAGTTGCACCCGGCCCGCCCCCTTCTCGCAAAATGCGCGCCGCGTCACGCCAAAACGGCGCGCAATGCGTCCCCATATAACGGCGCCGCAGGCGGCAAGTGCCACCATGAAAGCGCCTTATCCCCAGACCTGACAATGCCCAAAGCCTCACCCCCTGGCGCCTCTCATCTACCTCATCCCGGCCTGCTGCCTGTACTTATCATCTTGTTTCCCTTAGGCTTTAAGCCAGATTTCGAGCTTTAGTACGGCTGCCGTGGACGCGGGGCCGCCTCTCTTTTATCAGTGCCAAGGACTCGCCCATGCTGGCTCGCACCCGCCGCCTCGTTCGCCGCCTTCTTCTCAGCCTGCTGGGCTTGCTGCTGCTCGGCTGGGCCCTGATCGCCTACTTCGCCTGGCAGGCTGAACCGCTGCAACCCTGGCACACCCTGGTACCGCCCGAGCTCAGCGCCGAGCAGCTCGATAACAGCGACTGGCAGGCCTATCTGGCCCACGAGCAGCAGCTGTTCGAGCTGGTGACCAAGGAGGTGATCGCCAGAACACCGCCGGAGCAGCAGCTCGACAGCAATCGCTACTATCAGGATGCCCCCATCAATCCGGCTCATTTTGAGACTGACTGGAACCGCTCCTATCTGCTGCGCCCGAGCGGCGAGGTGAAAGGGGTGGCGGTGTTCCTGCACGGTTTGACCGACTCCCCCTACAGCCTGCGCCACCTGGCCCAGCGCTACCGCGAGCAGGGCTTCATCGCCCTGGGGCTGCGCCTGCCGGGCCACGGTACCGTGCCGGCCGGACTGGTCGACATCGACTGGGAGACCTGGCTGGCCGCCACCCGGCTGGCGGTACGCGAGGCCAGAGTACTGGCGCCAAGCCCGCTGCCGCTGCATCTGGTGGGGTTTTCCAACGGCGGCGCACTGGCGGTGAAATATGCGCTCGATGCGGAAGGTGACAAGACCGGCACGCTGGCAAGGCCGGATCGGCTGGTGCTCATCTCCCCCATGATAGGGGTGACCCGCTTTGCCCGCTTCGCCGGCCTCAAGGCGGTGCCCGCCCTGCTGCCCGCCTTTGCCAGCGCCGCCTGGCTCGACACCATGCCGGAGTTCAATCCCTTCAAGTACAACTCGTTCCCGGTCAACGGCGCGCGCCAGTCTTACCGGCTGACCCACGCCATCCAGCAGCAGGTGCGTGAGCAGGCCGCCAGCGGCGAGTTGGCGGCCTTCCCGCCCACCCTCACCTTCCAGTCGGTGATGGACTACACCGTCAGCACCCGCTCCATCATCGCCGATCTCTATCACTTCCTCCCTGCCAACGGCAGCGAGCTGGTGCTGTTCGACATCAACCGCGGCACCCTGTTCGGCCCCTTGCTGAGCAGCGCCTCCGAACTGGCGCTGAGCCACCTGCTGCCGCGCCCGCCGCTCTCCTACCGACTGACGGTGGTGGGCAACCAGGCGCCCACCAGCACCCGCACCCAGGCCAGCAGTTTGCCGGCCGGCGGCGGGCCTGAGCAGATCCAGCCCCTCGACATCGACTACCCCAGGGAGATCTACTCTCTCTCCCACGTGGCCCTGCCCTTCCCGATGGATGACCCCCTCTATGGCATGGCGCCGCGGCCCGAGCAGCGCGAGCAATACGGCATCAATTTGGGGGGGTTGGCCCTGCGCGGTGAGCGCGGGGTGCTGATCGTCAACCCCGGCGCCCTCACCCGCACCTCCTCCAACCCCTTCTTCCCCTATCTGCAGGAGAAGGTGATAGAGACGCTGACGGCGCCTGCCCAACCGCCGGCCGGCAAACAGCCAACCCCGGTCTGGGACAGCGAAGACGAGGCCGCCTATCAGGCGGAGCGGGAAGCGTTTCTAAACGATGGGCAGGAGAGCGAGGCGCCCTTCTAGGGCACTGGCCAGGACCCGTTGCGGCTGTGTGTCAAGATAGAGCCAGCGCGGGGCCTCTCACCACTTGCCCCAATCGCCCCGGCAGAACGGTATCCACCGTCAATCACCCGATACCAAGCGCCATCAGGGATAGCGGCTGATCTCAATCAGGTTGTGATCCGGATCCAGGCAGTAGACCGACTCGATGGGGCCGCAGGCCCCGCTCTTGGTTACCGGCCCCTCCACTATCTCCACCCCGTGGCAATGGAGCTGGGCGATGACCTGTTCCAGCGGCCAGCGGGTGATGAGGCAGAGATCCCCCGAGCCCACCTGCGCCCGGTTGCGCGGCTCCTGCCCCAGCAGTTGCAGATTGATCTTCTGGTTGCCAAAGCGCAGGGCCCGGCGCCCCGCCCCAAAGGTGATGGCTTCCATGTTGAGCACTGAGCTGTAAAACGCGACGGCACGCTCGATGTCACTGACCGTCAATACCAGATGGTCGATATGGCTGATCATGTCCCCTCCTGGCTGATGTGTCTCGATAGCGCTGGCCCGACAGACTGGCCTGTGGGCCCCCTCATCATACCCAATTGCCTACCAATCAACTGTGCCGAATGGCGCAAAGATGGCCGAGCAAAGCCGCTAGCTGAGTGAAGGCGGCGTTGGCCTGATCACTGCGTATGATAAGCCTCTTACAGGCCACAACTAACGTAATTGGTTGATGATGAACACATTATTGTACCGATACAGCTGAAATAAGGTGTCGATTGGATTATGATTCGCGCCATATCAGGTAACTCGAATGGGGCCATCCCGATCATGTCGGGGCGAGAGGCGACCGAGAAACAGTGCTGAGGAGCCCGTTTTGCGCGAGTCATGGACAGAAGAGGAACTAAGGGCGACGGTCAGCGCCTACCTGGCGATGCGCACCATGGAGCAAAATGGCATCCCCTTCGTCAAGAAGCGCTATTACACCGAGCTCGCTAACCAGTTTGGCCGCACCGAGAAGGCATTCGAATATCGAATGCAGAACATCTCCTACATCTGCGCCCTGCTAGGACGAACCTGGGTATCAGGTCTCAAGCCGGCTAAGAACGTGGGTCCCCACAATGCCCCCATCATAGAGCGCCTGCTCTGTGAACTCGATGGCCAACCCTATACCGGCAAGGCTGCCTTTGAGCATCAAGTGAGCCGCTACCAGGCCAAACCAACACTCCCCATGCCGACGGGCATTCAAGAACCAGAGCAGCGTTATGGGGCCAGTCCTGGCTATGGGCGAGATCCAAAGGTGAAGGCTTGGGTATTGATGACGGCGGCGGGCCATTGCGAAAGCTGCGCACAACCAGCCCCTTTTCATGCCACCACGGGGGAGGCCTTTTTAGAGGTGCATCATCTGCGCACACTCGCAGAAGGGGGTTCGGATACCATCAGCAATACGGTGGCGCTCTGCCCTAATTGCCACCGTGAGCTGCACTATGGCGTCAACCAAGCACAAAAACGTGAGGCCCTTTACCAGGCGCTACCCAGACTGGTACGAGAATAACGCGCCTTCTTCACTCATAAAAAATGGCTCGCCATTGGCGAGCCGTTTTCGTCGGGGTCAGCAGGGGATCCGCTCGATGCGGCCACCGCTCAGTTTGAAGAAGGCATCCTGCGGCAGCTCCTGCAGCCAGGTGGTGGTGTAATCCAAGTCCGCATAGGCGCCGCGCAGCATGGCGCCGAACAGCCCGTGAGAGACCACGATGGCGCGCTCGGCGATCTGCTCATCCTGCAGCCAGTTCAGGGCCCGGCCTTGAATGCTCTGAAAACTCTCCCCCTCGGGGGCTTGCAGATACCAGTCTGGCTGTTCCAGATCCAGCTCGGGGTGGGCCGCCAGCAGCTCGGGCACCCGGCGACTCTCCCACTCTCCCATCCCCAACTCCATCAGCCGCTCGTCCCAGACGATACGCGCTTGCTCCAAGCCAAGCTGCTGGCACACCCGCTCCGCGGTCTGGCGCGCCCGGCCGAGGGGGCTGGCGTAGAGGGTCCAGTCGGCAGGCTCGGTCAGCAGCTGGGCCAGACGGGCCCCCATGGCGAGGGCCTGAGCTTCGCCCTTGGCGGTCAGTTCGGAGTTGCAGCGCCCCTGCAGTCGCAGTTCGGCGTTGTAACGGGTCTGGCCGTGGCGCAGCAGATAGAGGGTACGGGACATGGTTTCTCCAGCAGGTTCAACGAGATAACAAAAACAAGAGAGGCATGGTAGCAGATGTGCCGGAGCAGCCAAGGCACAGACGGGGGAAAGAAAAAAACAAAACGGGTCAATGGTGACCCGTTTATGCCGGCAGGCTCCGCGCTCAGCCCTTCTTGATCTCCCGCAGATAGCGGTAGATGGAGTGAACCGAGATGCCGAGCTGGCGGGCCGCTATCTGGGCGCTGTCCTTGAGTTCGAAGATGCCGAGCTCGTGCAGCTGGTTGACCATGACCCGGGTCTTCTGGGACGGGGGCACCGCCTCGTTGCCGCGCACCTCGGCACTGACGGTGTCGATGGTGCTGTTGAGGGCCTCGTCGATGTTGCGGGCAAACACCTCCGGGGTGGCGTGACCATCGTGGCCGTGCAAACACTCCGGCATCATGGTGCGCAGCACGGATTGCAGCGGGGCATCCATGTCGGTGTTGATGCAGAGCAGACCGATGGCCTGCCCCTCGCCGTTGCGAATGACGGTGGTGAGCGAGCGCAGCGTCTTGCCGGTGGCGCACTTGGTCATGTAGGGGCTGGAGATATCCTGCCCGCTCTTGAGTTTCATCATCGCCAAGTTGGTGATGGGGGCTCCGACACTGCGCCCCGTGATATGGCCGTTGGCAATCTTGATGATCGACGGATTGCGCGCATCCAGGCTATGCAGCAGCACCTCGGTGTGCTGACCATACATGGCGGCGATGCCGTCCACGATGATCTCCATCGCCTTGAGGATCTCGAAATCGGTCTGACTCAGCTCTTGCAGCTTCACATTGAAACCTTATAAAAGGGCCGCCGACCCGGGCAAGGGCGGCAGCCGACAGGGACACTCAGGCGGACATGATATCAATAATGGTGCTGTCTGTGGCAGACATGCCGTCTTTGACCATCTGGCCCACGTTGCGAATGGTCTGCTCCACGTTGCCCGCCACTATCCCCTGCCCCGACACAGCATGGCTGTTGAGCGCCATCAGGAAACCGCGCACCGCCGCCCCGGAGGAGGTGCTCACCTTCATGGCGCAGGATGCCTTGGCGCCGTCGCACACCATGCCGGCGCTGTCGCTCAGCACGTTCTGGATGGCGTGGCAGGATTGCTCGAAACTGCCGCCCGCCAGGTAGACCATCGCCATGGCCGCAGCCGCGCTGGTGACCGTGTTGCCGCAAAAGGCCGACAGCGGCGGATAGTGGGACTTGATGTAGATGGCCCCCAGGTGGCTCATGATGAGGGCGCGGGCCAGTTGCTCTTCGCTGGCACCGAAGCGCTCGGCGATGACCACCACCGGGATGGTGGCGGCGATGCCCTGATTGCCGCTACCAAAGTTGCTCATGGCCGGCAGGCTGGCGCCCCCCATGCGGGCATCGGAGGCCGCCGCGGTGCGCATCACGATGCGGTTCATCACGTCCTCGCCGATGAGGCCGGCCTGGATGTTCTGCTGCATGGTGCGGCCGATCTCGAGGCCATAAGGGTTGTTCATCCCCTCGTCGGAGAGTTTGCTGTTGAGCTCGGAGGCCTGCAGGATAAAGCGGATCTGCTCGAACTCCACCTGGGTGGCAAACTCATGAATGGCGGCGATGCTGATGTCGACCCCGTCGCAAATGGCACCGGTGGCGCCGCCCTGGCCCTGCTCGGCCGTGAAGGTCACTTCATCATTGCGGCGCTGCTCGACGATGCGGGTATGGCCGCCGCACAGGGTCACCTCGGCGCTGTGCTCGGAGCCCTCTGCATCAAGGCCCAGCAAGCGGACCCGGCAATAGATGAACTCGGGGGCCGAGGTGCGGCTCACCTGCACCTGGCCTGCATCGATCAGCGCCTGCGCCTCTGCGACCTGGGCCGGCGTGATGGCGGCCAGCACCTCCAGCCCGGCCTCGGCGTTACCGCCGATGGCGCCGGCAGCCGCCGCGATGGCCAGCCCGATCTTGCCGGTGCCCGGCACATAGACCCCCATGGAGTTCTTGTAGAGGTTGTCCGACACCACCACCTCCAGCCGGACGGGCTTGCAGCCCAGTTGCCGGGCGGCGACGGCGGCGGCATAAGCGGCGGCGATGGGCTCGGTACAGCCCAGCGCCGGTTTGACAACCTGTTGAATAATCTGCAGATACTGCTGCCACGCTTGCTTCATCAGAACACCCTTTCTATCAACATTAACCAGCGATGTGAGCGATCGCTTCCACTTCCACCCTGACACCCATCGGCAGATCCTTCACCGCAAAGCAGCTGCGGGCCGGGCAATCTTTCAGGAAATAGCGTTTATAAACCTCGTTGAACGCGGCAAAATCACTGATCTCGGCGAGATAGCAGGTGGTCTTGAGCACGGTATCCAGGTTGCCGCCGGCGGCCTCCAAGACATGCTTGAGGTTCTCCAGCGCCTGACTGCTCTGGGCTTCGATGCCCCCTTCCACCACGCCACCCTGCTGTTTGCACACCGGCAGCTGGCCAGAGGTAAAAATGAGGTCGCCATAGGCTGTGCCATGGCTGTAGGGACCGATGGCATCGGGTGCGGCATCCGCCACTATGATCTTTTTCATATCGCCACTCCTTAAAATGCAATTATTTTTGCAATCATTTGTAATCAACAGTCTTGTCTTGTTCAACATTATTTGCTCATTAATCATTTCATTCAACAAAAACCTGCAAAAACAGCGATAAATTCGGTAATAGTGCAAATGGAAAGCGTGATCAGCCTCCCTTTTTGGGTACAAGAGCGATAAAAGGCATTGTTTTGCCACTTTTTATTCAACTATATTTGCATTTGATTTTTACCCCTACAAAAACAAGGTATTTTATGGACGCGCACAGTACGACACTCACCCGGCCCGTGATGGGCACGCTGGAATGGAAAGAAGCGGTTCGTTTTGACAGCACCGACTGGGGCTGGGTCATCATGAGCATCGGCATGGCCATCGGGGCGGGGATCGTCTTCCTGCCGGTGCAGGTAGGATTGATGGGGCTGTGGGTGTTTCTATTGTCGGCGGTGATCGGCTACCCGGCCATGTACATGTTCCAGCGCCTCTTCATCAATACCCTGGCCACCTCGCCTGAATGCAAGGACTACCCCAGCGTCATCAGCGGCTACCTCGGCAAGAACTGGGGCGTGCTGCTTGGCGCCCTCTACTTCGTGATGCTGGTGATCTGGGTGTTCGTCTACTCCACCGCCATCACCAATGACAGCGCCTCCTTCCTGCAAAGCTTCGGGGTCACCCAGCAACTGCTCTCCGAGAATCCCTTCTACGGGCTGGTACTGATCTGCGCCCTGGTGGCACTGGCCTCGCGCGGCGAAAACCTGCTGTTCAAGATCTCCACCTTCATGGTGCTGACCAAGATCAGCGTGGTGGCAGTGCTCGGCCTGATGATGGTGGGCAAATGGGATGCCGCCAACATCACCGCCATGCCGGCCAGCGGTGACTGGCTGAAGGATGCCATCGTCATGCTCCCCTTCACCCTCACCTCCATTCTCTTCATCCAGAGTCTGAGCCCCATGGTGATCTCCTACCGCTCGCGGGAAAAATCCCTGGAAGTGGCCCGCTTCAAGGCGATGCGCGCCATGAACATCGCCTTCGGCATCCTGTTCGTGGTGGTGTTCTTCTACGCCGTCTCCTTCACCCTGGCCATGGGCCACGAGCAGGCGGTCAAAGCTTCCGAGGAGAACATCTCGGCGTTGGCCATGGTGGCCCAGGGCATGCCGGGCCAGACCCTCAAGCTGCTCAGCCTCACCCTCAACATCTTCGCGGTGATGACCGCCTACTTCGGCGTCTATCTGGGCTTTCGCGAGGCTTGCCAGGGGCTGGCGATGAACCTGCTGCGCCGGGTGATGCCGGAAGATCGCATCAACAAGGGGCTGGTAGGCAAGGGCATCATGGTGTTCACCGTGCTGCTCTCCTGGGGGGCCATCGTGCTCAACGCCCCAGTGCTGAGCTTCACCTCCATCTGCAGCCCCATCTTCGGCATGGTAGGGTGCCTCATCCCGGCCTACCTGGTCTATCAGGTGCCGGCGCTGCACAAGTACAAGGGGGTCTCCCTCTACATCATCATCGTCACCGGTCTGCTGCTCTGCGTCTCGCCCTTCCTCGCCTTCAACTGATCTGGCGGCACCCTGTGTCATCGGCGGCGGGCCACCCTGAGGGTGGCCCGTCTGTTTGACCCATTCAGCCCCCTTCCTGAGTGAAAAAGCCAAGAGGATCACAACTTCCACCGCCCTTCCAACCGAGCCTCCCCGGCGAGGAGTAATATCCAGCCATCCCGCTACATGCCCCCCTCGGGGCCCGAGGCTTCATATGAAATGGATATTCATGCCCGCCATCCGGCTCGGCAATCAGCTCTCCTTCAAGTACAAGTTTTTGCTCTGGTCATGCCTGATGCTGCTGCCGCTCGCCTACAGCATGACCAACCTGCTGGGCCGGCTGCAGGACGACAATGCCCAGGCCCGCAAGGAGCTGGCCGGCGTGGTCAAGCTGGCACCGCTGCCCGCCATCGAGCAGGCCCTGCTGACCCATCGCAACCTGGTTACCCGGCACGGCTATGAGCAGAACCCGGTCGGCGAGGAGGAGGTCAAGGCCGCGGCCCGGGCCGTCGATGCGAGCCTGGCCGCCTTTGCCGCCAGTGGACAGCAAAACCCCACCTTTGATGCCCTCGCCCAGGGCTGGGCCGGCCTGCAAAACGAGGCGCTGGGGCTCGAGGTGGATCAGAGCAACCTGCGCCACGACAAGCTGCTGACCGAGGTGCGCCACCTCTACAAGAGCATTACCGCCGCCAGCAGCCTGGTGCAGGATCCCGCGCTCGGCACCTACTACATGGTGGTGCTCGCCAGCGAGCGGTTGCCGCAGCTGCGCGATCTGCTGGCCCAGGTACGGGATCGCGCCGCCACCATCGCCGACTTCGGCCTATTTCAGGCGCAAGGGTATAGCGCGCTGCGCTTTCGCCTCGACCTCATCAACGCCACCCTGCAGGAGTTGGAGGCCGACCTGACCCTGCTCTACGAGATGGCGCCCACCTATCGCAGCGAGCTTGGCCAGCAGACCGACGCCCTGTTGCAGCAGGCCCATCAGGGGATCGATACCCTAGAAAACAAGATGATGAAGGATCAGCAGGTGCAGCTCTCCAGCAAGGAGGTGCTGGCGCTGGGGGATGGGCTGGATGCCGCCATCACGGCGCTGGCCGGTCAGGTGCGCCAGCGGCTGGAGGCGGACCTGCACCAGCGCATGACCGCCAACCAGCGCCACTTCTGGTGGGTGACCGGGCCGCTGACCGCTATCCTGCTGGTCTATCTCTACCTGATGATCGGCGCCTATCTCTCCTTGCGCGCCACCGTGGGCCGGGTGCGGGAGATCGCCGCCCGGGTCAACGCCCAGGATCTCGGCCAGCAGATCGAAATCGTCGGCCAGGATGAGCTGGCCGCCATCAGCCGGGATTACAACGTGACCCTGCAGACCCTGCGCACCCTGATGCTGCGGGTGCGGGAGAACGGCGTCAGCGTGGTGGAGAGCGCCACCGAAATCGAAGCGCGGACCTGCCGCTCCCAGGAGGTGATCGCCGATCAGCAAGGGGAGACCCACCAGGTGGCCACCGCCATCAAGGAGCTGGCCGCCACCTCCCACGACATGGCGGGCAACGCCCAGCAGGCCGCCCGCATGACCCAGGAGGCGCAGGCCGTGGTGAGTCAGGGCGAGGCAGTGGTCGAGCGAACCATCACCGCCATCGACCACATCAACCGCGAGGTGCTGCGCACCGCCGAGGCCATCGGCCAGCTGGAGCAGCAGTGCAGCCAGATTGGTGGCGTCATCGGGGTGATCCGCGGCATCGCCGAGCAGACCAACCTGCTGGCCCTCAACGCCGCCATCGAGGCGGCCCGCGCCGGCGAGCAGGGGCGCGGCTTCGCGGTGGTGGCCGACGAGGTGCGCTCGCTGGCCAGTCGCACCCAGGGGGCCACGGTCGAGATCCAGCAGATGATCGAGCAGCTGCAAACCGGCGCCCGTGCCTCGGTCAGCGCCATGTCCGCCGCCAGCCGCGAGGCGCAGGAGGGTGTCGGTCTGGCCCAGGAGGCCCAGCAGGCCTTTGGCGCCATCACCGAACGGGTGGGCAGCATGGTCGACACCAACTCGGTGATCGCCAGCGCCATCGAGCAGCAGGGGGCCGTGGTCAACGAGATAGAGCGCAACGTGGTGCGCATCTCCGATGGCAGCGACGAAGCGCTGCAGGTAGCCAACGCGGCCCGCGACGCCGCCCGCCAGATCCACCAGCTCACCGAGCAGCTGCGTGCCATGGTGCAAAGCTTCGTGCTCTGAGCCGGCGCCCGTCACCCACGCCAGCCCCTTGCCGGGGCTGGTTTTTTTGCAAATTCAGACGGCCGGGCAGCATTGTTTTTCTTGGCGAAAAAAGTATCGACTACCCATTGTGCGATGAGATGAAAGCGGGGTAATCTGCAGCCACAACAAGATTCGAACGTTACCTTTATTGCCTGCAACAGGCCCGGGGATCAGTTCGACGCCCGAGAGGCAGTTCGACGAGAGTTCGGCGAGAGGAAGCTCGCATCACGACACACAAGTTCAGGCGAGGTATCGCAAATGGCGAAGTACCAGTTTTTCTCTATCCCGGCCTCCAACCGGCAGCAGTACACCTTTATCGACATGGCCTCCCCCACCTTTCTGATTGAGAAAGCCGCCTGCTGGCGCAGGGGTTCGAGGTGGAAGAGGATTTCATCGACGCGGCCAACCCGCGCGAGGCGGTGGAGAAGTACGGCTCCAACTTCCTCTACGTGGCCGATGAGATGGGCAGGTCGGACGCCGGTTACGCCGCGGCCGTCGCCGTGCAGGCGTTCGGCAAGACACTGCTGGGGCAGAAGCGGGGCAATTGAGTAAGTAGATGAAGCGCGGCCATCGGCAAGCTGCCGATGGCCGCAGCAATATGGTTCAACCGCAGGCGAGCTGGCGGAGCATCTCGATCAACTCCTCCTCGCTGCTGGGCTCATAAGCCAGCGTCATGCTCGGCGCCGCCCCTCCCATCAGCATGTAAACGTGCGTGCTGCAGTGGTCATAGTGATACCACTTACCGTCGATACAGACGTCGGTATAACATCTCGGGTCCCTTTCAAGTTCCATACATCCATCCTTCTGTTACCTACTACCCACATCCTTTTTCGACCGTAAAGTAACCAGAGCGTTACAAACTTGATGCAGATCAAGCCAGGTTGCCGACGCCACCATTTCTCGGTGAAAGAGCCCCGAAAGGCGCTTCTTCTGCCTCAGCGATGGTCATATGCTGCTCGTTAAGTTCTCAGTCAGCCACGCCCGCCACAATGTGAGCTGGGGCAGCGGATCCTGCGCAGCCCCTCAGGCGCCCTTCACCCCATGGCGGGGCCCGGCGACAGCCAGCGCCTGGCGCCACACGACCAGGCCCACAGAGGAGGCATAGATGAGCCACTCCCACATAGATCTGAACCTGTTTCGCATCTTCGATCGCGTCATGACCGAGAAGGGGGTATCGGCCGCGGCCGCCAGCCTGGAGATGACCCCCGCCGCCATCAGTCAGGCCATTCGCAGGCTCAGCGATCTCATCGGCGAGCCCCTGTTTCGCCGCGATGGCCGCGGGATCATCCCCACCAGCCGTGCCCTCGCCCTGCACCGGGAGATCCGCACCGCCCTGCATACCATGGAGCGCTCCCTGCTGCTCAATCAGGCGTTCGATCCCCTCACCAGCCAGCGTATCTTTCGCATCGCCAGCCACCCGGACCTCGATCTCCTGCTGTTGCCGGCGCTGCTCGCCCATCTGGCCAGGGTGGCGCCCCACTGCCGGGTGGAGTCGGTGCCCGGCATGTTTGAAGAGCACCTGCGTCAGCAGGCGCTGCGCCTTCGCAACATCGACCTGGTGCTGGCCAGCACGGCGCTGGAAGAGACCGGTTTTTGCAACGAATCCCTGCTGACCCTGGAGCTCAGGGTGGCCTGTCGCGCCAATCATCCGCGCATCGGGGAGAGCCTCGACTTCGAGACCTTCTTTGCCGAGGAGCACGTGGTCTGGGATGTGCGCCGCAAGGACGACTGGGTCATCCGCAGCCTCAGCGAGCAGGCCCTGCCTCCCCGCAAGATTGCCTACGAGAGCAACGCCCTGCTCACCGCCCTCTCCCTGGTCAGCCAGACCGAGTGGCTCTGCGTGGTCAGCCAGTGGCATGTCGCACAGGTGCGCGACACCCTGCGGCTCAAGGATTTTCCGCTGCCCTGGGCCTCCAGCCACTGCCCCGTCTACATCAGCTGGCACCAGGCGCAGGGCCGGGATCCCGCCCTCCAGTGGTTTATCCGCCAGCTGTACCTGATTGCCGCAAGCTGACCCCCTCATTTAACGGCTGCTTAACTGTCGTTTATTGCCGGCTGCCATGATTGTTGCGGCCGGCTTGACTACTCTGGTGCCGACCCCGTTGCCGTGCCCTCGGCGCAATGCCGCAACGCCCGACTAACCAATCGATGCTGACCATGTTCATGGGACATGTCGTCAGGGGGCATCTCTCGCCCAACGTTTCACTCCGGGTCTGGATAGCGCCTGCCATGGCTGGCGTCATCTCGGCTACCCGTCACTCACCCTGTTTATTACTGGGAGGCATCAGAGTCTGACTACACTTGGTCCTGCCTACCCACCACAATCTGGAGAAAGACAGATGAAGCTCAAGTTCTCGACGCACACCATTGTCACCCTATGGCTCTCCGGCTCCCTGCTGTTGCAGCCGGCCTGGGCCGTCATCAACCCCAAGCCAGCCAGCGAATTTACCATCCAGGCCAACCAGAATGTGCTGCACACCCTGCCATTCAACGACAAGCAGGATTTCGAGGACGCCCGGCGCGGCTTCATCGCCAAACCGGATACCCTCACCATCAAGGATGACAAGGGCAACGTGGTGTGGGATCTGGAGCAATACAAGACCTACATCGGCCTGGACAAGACGGCGCCGGATACCGTCAACCCGAGCCTGTGGCGCAATGCCCAGCTGAACATGGAGTACGGGCTGTTCAAGGTGACCGACAAGATTTACCAGATCCGCGGCTTCGATCTCTCCAACATCACCTTCATCCAGGGTGACAAGGGATGGATCGTCTTCGACCCGCTGATCTCGCCGCAGACCGCCAAGGCTGCCCTCGCCTTCATCAACAAGACCTTGGGCGAGCGGCCGGTCACTGCCGTGGTCTACAGCCACTCCCACGTGGATCACTACGGCGGGGCCGCCGGCCTCTTCAACTCGCCGGACGAGGTGAAAAAGAACGGGGTTCAGATCATCGCTCCCGAAGGGTTCACCGAGCATGCGGTCTCGGAAAACGTCATCGCCGGCAACGCCATGGCCCGCCGCGCCGTCTACATGTATGGCGCCCTGCTGCCGCGCAATGCCCAGGGAGGCGTGAATGGCGGCCTGGGGCAGACTACCTCCACCGGCGTGCCCTCCCTGCTGCTGCCGACCCGCTTCATCACCAAGAGTGGGGAAGAGGTCACCCTGGACGGCGTGCGGATGGTCTTCCAGATGACCCCGGGCACCGAAGCGCCGGCCGAGATGAACACCTGGTTCCCGGAGAGCAAGGCGCTCTGGATGGCCGAGAACACCACCAACACCATGCACAACATCCTCACCCTGCGCGGCGCCCAGGTACGCGATGCCCTCAAGTGGTCCAGCTACCTCAACGAGACCATCGAGACCTGGGGCGACCAGGCCCAGGTCAAGTTCCAGAGCCATCACTGGCCGCGCTGGGGCAATGCCAGCATCGTCGACTACTTCAAGAAGCAGCGGGATCTCTACAAGTACATCCACGACCAGTCGGTGCGGCTGATGAACATGGGCTACACAGGTGAGGAGATTTCAGAGAAGATTGCCCTGCCCCCCGAGCTCAACGACTTTTGGCCGAACCGCGGTTACTACGGCACCCTGCGCCACAACAGCCGGGCCGTCTATCAGCGCTACATGGGCTGGTACTCCGGCAACCCCTCCGATCTGGACAACCTGCCACCCGAGATGGTCGGCCCCAAATACGTCGAGTTCATGGGCGGTGAGCAGGCGCTGCTGAAGAAAGCCAAGGCGTCGTTCGACAAGGGGGAATATCGCTGGGTCGCGGAAGTGCTCAAGCATCTGGTGTTCGCCAACCCGAACAATCAGGAGGGCAAGCTGCTGCTGGCCGATGCGCTCGAGCAGCTGGGCTATCAGGCCGAGTCCGGCCCATGGCGCTCCGTCTATCTGCAGGGGGCCTATGAGCTGCGCAACGGCGTGCCCACTGCTGGCGGTACCGTCACCGCCTCGCCGGACACCATTCGCGCCATGAGCCCCAGCATGCTGTTCGACTATCTGGCGGTGCGGATCAATCCGGAGAAAGCGGCCGGCAAGAAGATGGTCATCAACATGGACTTCACCGACATAGGGGAGAAACACACCCTGAGTCTGGAGAACGCCGTGCTCAACCACACCACCCACTATGCCGCCAAGCCGGATGTCACTCTCACCCTGAGCAAGCAGACCCTGGACGACATCCAGCTGGGCCAGGGCACGCTGGAGCAGAAGATCGCCAGCGGCGAGATCAAGGTTCAGGGGAACCCGCAGACCTTCAGCGACTTCGTCGGCCTGCTCGACAAGTTCAACTTCTGGTTCAACATAGTGACCCCATGATGCGACGCACCCTGCGCGTGTGCATGACCCTGCTCTGCCTCATCCCTGGGATGGGGCAGACCTGCGGTTATGACGCACTCTACCCCAATCCGTTTGAACAGAGCTGGCCCGGCGCACTCGACGTTGCCATGGCGACCGCGGCAGCGGTCAATGATGAGAGGGTGGCCCGTCTGCCTAGCCTCACCGGCGAGGCGGGGTTTGCCCGCAGCAAGGCCTGGCTGCAGACCCTGAAGAGCCGCTTCCAGCAAGCCGGCGTCAGGGGCGGCGTCTCCATCCTGCTGGTCGATTCCGGGCTCTGGTCGAGGCTGCGGGGCAAGGAGTCACTGCTGCTCCAGCTCCATACTGCCGGCCCGCACCCCAAGGATCGGATGATGCTGCTAAGCGAGGCGGCCCTCGACGCCCTGCTGGCCGGCACCCTCACCATAGAGGAGGCGCTGCGGCTGGGGGTGGTTGCCATGCCGGGCGAGGAGGACCGGCAGTTGCAGCACGACTTGCACCTGGCTCTGGGCTCATGACCGCCCAGACATGAAAAAAGGGAGGCATCTGCCTCCCTTTTCTTTGCTGCCATCGGGACAACGAACCAGCGCGGGCGCTTATTCGTCTTCCAGGTAGGCGTAGCCTTGCAGACCCAGCTCCAGCTCTTCGAGCAGGGCCTTGCGAGCTGCGTCGTCCAGCGCCGGGTGGGAGACGATCCGCTGATAGTTCTCGCGAATGACGGACGGGTCGATGTTGACGTAACGCAGCAGCTGGTCGACGGTGTCGCCGCGCACCACGTTGCGAATGTCCATCTTGCCTTCCTCGTCCAGCCACACTTCCGCGCAGTGGGTGTCACCGAACAGGTTGTGCAGATCGCCGAGGATCTCCTGATAGGCACCCACCAGGAAGAAGCCGACGTGGCACTCTTCGTTCTCGCCATACACCGGCATCGGCAGGGTGCTTTCCACACCCAGACCGTCGACGTAGTGCTCGACCTGACCGTCGGAGTCACAGGTGATGTCCATCAGGATGCCACGGCGGGTGAGCGGACGCTCGAGGCCGGCCAGCGGCATCACCGGGAACACCTGACCGATACCCCAGGCATCCGGCAGGGACTGGAACAGGGAGAAGTTGGCAAAGCACTTGTCAGCCAGTTTCTCGGAGAGCTCGTCAGCCAGCGCGCGGTGGTTGCGGTTGACCGGATTGAGCATCTCTTTGAGCGCCAGACAGGTGTTCTGGTGCAGCATCTCGGCCCAGGCGCGTTGCTCGAGGTTGAGCAGACCCATGGTGTACTGGGTATTGACGTCACCGAGGTCAGCCACCGAGTCGTGGAAGATCTCCAGCAGGGAGGGATCTTCGCCGCGCAGGTCCAGCCAGCCTTTCCACATGTTCTGCAGAATGGTGGGCGCATCTTCGTCCGGCGCGCTGATGTCGTTCATCTCCACCCCTTCGGCACCAATGATGTTGGTGACCAGCACGGCGTGGTGAGCGGTCAGGGCACGGCCGGACTCGCTGATGATGGTCGGGTGCGGCAGGTCGAACTCGCGGCAGACATCGCCGATGCCCCACACCACGTTGTTGGCGTACTCGGAGAGGCTGTAGTTGGCGGAGCAGTGGCTCTGGGAACGGGTTCCCTCGTAGTCCACGCCCAGGCCGCCACCCACGTCAACCACTTCGATGTTGGCACCGAGGCGACGCAGTTCGGCGTAGAAACGGCCGCACTCGCGGATACCGCCCTGGATGTCGCGGATGTTGGCGATCTGGGAACCCAGGTGGAAGTGCAGCAGCTGCAGGCAGTCCAGCTTGCCCAGGCCACGCAGACGCTCGATCAGCGCCAGGATCTGGGAGGCGGACAGACCGAATTTGGACATGGAGCCGCCGCTCGATTCCCACATGCCGGAGCCGGTGGAAGCGAGCTTGGCACGCACCCCGATGTTGGGCTTGATGTTGAGGCGAGCTGACTCGTCCAGCACCATTTCCAGCTCGGAGGGCTTCTCCACCACGATGTAGACCTTGTGGCCCATCAGGTTGCCGAGGAGGGCATGGCGGATATATTCGCGGTCTTTGTAACCGTTGCAGACGATCACCGAGCCTTGCTCATGGTGATGGGACAGCACGGCCAGCAGTTCCGGTTTGGAACCAGCTTCCAGGCCAAGCCGGGGCTTGTCGCTGTAGGACTGGCTGATGGTCTCGATGACGCGACGCTGCTGGTTTACCTTGATCGGGTAAACGCACAGGTAGTCCCCTTCATAGCCTGACTTCTCGATGGCCTGACCGAAGGCGTTGAACAGCGCATCGACCCGGCTCTTGAGGATGTCGGGGAAACGCAGCAGTACCGGAGTGGTCAGCCCGGATTGACGCAGTTGTTCGATGGCATCGGAGAGCACGATCTGTGCGTCAGGGCGTGACTTGTCGGGAGCGACGGTCACATGACCGGCGTCATTGATGTTGAAAAAACCCGCACCCCAGTAGGGAACGTTGTAGACCTTCAAGGAGTCCTTGCTGGACCAGTTAGTCATGGGCTATGCCTCGCAAATGAGCGGCCGGTGGCCGCCTTCGTTACCCTCAATCACATCCAGACCATCGATGAGCAGGTGTGGCGCGCCGAAGCGGCCTGCGGGCGAGCAAGGCAAGACGTCCGGCACCGGGCGCTGACGCCGCGGGTTGACCTGAACGTTCACCTGTCGCCACCTCCCTGATTCATCGCGGCAAGCCTAGGCTGCCTGGTGGATCTTGGGGAAGTAACGAGTCTTGATGTGGGGCTGGTGGCTTTACATCAAGCTCAACGGTATGCGGTGCTGCAATCAGCGCCGCGGTACTTTGATGACAAACGACATCAGCCACGTCGTTCGTTCATCATTCGGCAGCCGTCACGACAGCAGGGGAGGGTTTCAAGGAAGAGATGCGAAGGCGTCAGCACGCAAGCGTGTTGATAGACGACAACAACCACAGCCAGCTCACCGCCAGTGACCGCCCATGACAAGGGAAGATGATGAGCCGATGGCTCACTCGGTCAGCCGGAAAATGAGAGTCCGTTGTTCTCCCTGATACCGGAGCCTAACCGGTATTAAAGAAACCATACCCTAGCAGTGTCTGTCGTTTCTGCGTGCCTCGCCCTATAGGCGTATGATCCTGCGGGAGTCTGGCGGCCTCTGCCTGCTCAGGGTTGCCCTTGGATCGGCGCGGAGTGTACACACTTACCGCCAGCGGTGACAATAAAAAATAGTGTTCAAAAACAGCTTTTCATAAGGCGATCAAATCTTGCTGCCAGCGGGCCTGGCAAGCGGGGGGAGAAGTCCCGCCACGCGCCCTTTTTCACCCTGAAAATAACCCCGTCTGGCCCGTCCTCGCCCCTCCCCCGCCACCAAGGGCATTGACGGAAAACCGAGTCCCATCACAAGCCGCTTAAAAATGCGCTTGATGGACCATTTTATGCTGTCATTGATATCAACAACCACAGCCTGAACCACCTTACACCTTTCCAACCCGATCTTCGCCAAAAAATGTGGCAAAAACTGCGCTGACGCAAAAAGCCCCGCCGCCAGATTGGCCACAATGACCCTCCACCACAGGTTTGAGGCTTGCCAATGGATACCTTGCTTGAGCGTTTTCTGCGTTACGTGACTTTTCATACCCGCTCCGATGCGACCAATCCCGTCTGTCCCAGCAGCGAGGGACAGCTGGTCTTCGCCCGCGCCCTCTGTGACGAAATGACGCAGATGGGGCTGAGCCGGGTCACCCTGGACGAGCACGGCTACCTCACCGCCTGCCTGCCGGGCAACCAGCCGGACGCGCCGGCCATCGGCCTCATCGCCCACATGGATACCGCCGACTACGAGGCCGAGCAGGTGGTGCCCCAGATCATCGAAAACTATCAGGGTGGGGACATCTGCCTGGGCAAGGGTGACGAGGTGCTGGCCATTCGCGACTACCGTTTCCTGAAAAACTACCTGGGCCAGGATCTCATCACCACCGACGGCACCACCCTGCTGGGGGCCGATGACAAGGCGGGCATCGCCGAGATCCTCACCGCCATCGACCACCTGCTGGCCCACCCCGAGATCCCCCGCGGTGATGTCTGGGTCGGCTTTACCCCGGACGAGGAGATAGGCCGCGGTGCCGACCGCTTCCCGCTGGACCGCTTCCCGGCCCGCTGGGCCTACACGGTGGACGGCGGCGAGCTCGGTGAGCTCGAGTACGAGAACTTCAACGCCGCCAGTGCCACCGTGCGCTTTATCGGCAACAACGTGCACCCCGGCACCGCCAAGGGCAGCATGATCAACAGCCAGACCCTGGCCGCCCGCTTCCACGCCGCCATGCCAACCGAGCAGACCCCGGAGTGCACCGACGGCTATCAGGGCTTCTTCCACCTGGCCCAGATGAACGGCACAGTGGAGGAGTGCACCCTGCACTACATCATTCGTGACTTCGACGACGAGGGTTTTGCCGCCCGCAAGGCCCAGCTCAAGGAGCGGGTCGCCTCGTTGCAGCTGGAGGCCCCCAAAGCGCGCATCGAGCTCACCCTGACCGACAGCTATCGCAACATGCGCAGCCAGATCGAGCCGCACATGCACATAGTCCAGCTGGCCAAGGCCGCCATGCTGGCCTCCGACGTGGCGCCAAAGATAAAACCCATTCGCGGCGGTACCGACGGCGCCCGGCTCTCCTTCATGGGGCTGCCTTGTCCCAACCTCTTTACCGGTGGCCACAACTTCCACGGCAAGCACGAATTCATCCCGCTGCAATCCATGGAAAAAGCGGTCGCCACCCTGGTGGAGCTGGTGCGCCTGACTTCGTCCTGGCGCGACTAAACCGGCCATCGTCACCGCCATGATCAAAGCATGACCAAAGAGGGGAGCCGGTTAACCGGCTCCCCTCTTTGCCATCAAACTGTCATCCCGCTGCCATGGGGCGGGAACAAAAGGGCGTCATGCTAGGGCAACGACTCATCGGAGCCCAGCCCATGTTCAGTGTCGATGCCCTGTTACAACAACACCTGCCCCGCCTGTCGGCCAACGACCTGCTACGCCCCCTGCTTCGACAAGGGCTGCGCTGGCTGCTGCACGAGCAGGCGTTTCAACGCTTCGCCGCATGCCACCCCCATCTGCGCGGACTCGACTTCGTCGAGCAGGCACTCACCGAGCTCGACTTCGACTACCGGGTGAGCGAGGCCCAGCTCGAACACATTCCGGCCAGCGGCCGGGTCATCATAGTCGCCAACCACCCCATAGGGTCTCTCGACGGGCTGGCGCTGCTGCGCCTGCTCGGCCGCATCCGGCCGGACGTCAAGATAGTGGCCAACCAGTTGCTGTCCCAGCTGACGCCGCTGCGCCCCCTGCTGCTGCCGGTGGACAACCTGGGGGGCAAGACGGACAGGCGCGCCATCCTGGCGATGGGGGAACACCTGGCGGGAGAAGGGGCGCTGGTGATCTTTCCCGCCGGCGAGGTGTCGCGCCTCGGCCCCAAGGGGGTCAAGGACGGCCCCTGGCAATCAGGCTTCATCAAGCTGGCCCAGCGCACCCGCACCCCGCTGGTGCCGATCCATCTGGACGGGCGCAATGGGCTCTCCTTCTATCTCGCCGCCTGGCTCAACAACGACTGGGCCGGGCTGTTGCTGGTCAAGCAGCTGTTTCGCCAGCAGGGCAAGCGCATCGCCATCACCATAGGTGCCCGCATTCCGGTGAGCGGGGTGCAGGAGCTGCCCGCCAAGAGCGCGGCCCGGCTGGTGCGCAGCCACCTCTACCGAGTCGGGCGTGGCAAGCGGGGCTTGCTGGCCACCGAAGCCCCTATCGCCCTGCCGGAGGAGCGCCGTCAGCTCAAGCAGGCCATCGAATCCTGCGAGGCCCTCGGCCACACCCCGGACGGTCAGGGGATCTATCTCTACCGACGCCACGAGCTGAGTCACTCGGTGATCCTGCGCGAGCTGGGGCGCCTGCGGGAGATCGCCTTTCGGGCGGTGGGGGAAGGTTCCGGCAGACGGCGGGATCTCGACACCTTCGACGATGACTATCACCACCTCATTCTCTGGGATCCGGCCCGGCTCGAGATCATCGGCGCCTACCGTTTCGCGCCGGTGGCCGAGCTGCTGGCCAGCAAGGGGCTCGACGGCCTCTACAGCCACACCCTGTTTGGCTTTGAAGAGAAGCTACTGCCCAGGCTGGAACTTGCCATCGAGCTTGGCCGCAGCTTCATCCAGCCTGCCTACTGGGGCAAGCGGGGGCTCGATTACCTCTGGTTTGGCATCGGCGCCTATCTGGCCCGCTATCCCCGCTATCGCTACCTGTTTGGCCCGGTGTCGCTCTCCGGCAGCCTGCCGGTAGCGGCCAAGGATCTGCTGGTGAGCTTCTATCGCCAGCACTTTGCCCCCGAACTGGCGCTTGCCCCCTCCCGCCGCCCCTACCCGGCCACACCGCTCCTGTTTGCCGGGCTGGATTACGGCGCCGATCTCAAGGAGCTCAAGGCCCGCCTCGACAATCTGGGCTGCGCCATTCCCACCCTCTACAAGCAGTACTCCGAGCTGTGCGAGCCGGGCGGCGTGCAGTTCATGGATTTCGGTATCGACCCCGGCTTCAACCACTGCATCGACGGCCTGGTGTGGGTGGATGTGAGCCGCCTCAAGCCCCACAAGCGGGCCCGCTATATCGGCCTCCCCGCCGAAGATAAGCCGGGCACAGCTGCCGACCGTTGAGCGGACGCCACAACGAGAGAGGGAGGCCTGCGCCTCCCTCTCTTTGTCATTGATGATGTGGCCTACTCGGCGGCCGGCTTGCGATCGGCATGGCCCAGGTCACGATCGGGGGCAATGACATCACGCACCCGCTGCTTGATCTCCTTGGCCTCGGGGAAGCCGTCGTCGGTCACCCGATCCCACACCAGCACCCCGTCCACCAGGATGCGAAACTCCCCCTTGCTGGCCGGCACCAGCGCCACCTCCCCCAGCTCGCTGTCGAAGGTGGAGAGCAGCTCCTGGGCCAGCCAAGCGGCGCGCAGCATCCAGCGGCAGAGGGTGCAGTAACGGATCTCGATGCGGGGTTTGGGGGTGGGCAAGGTCGTCTCGCTCATGTGGTCACTCCATCAATGGCGGCAAGAAAAAAGAGGCTCACTGGGTGACCCCGTGGAAGTCGGCCAGCCAGTGGCGGGCAATGGTGCGCATGGTCGACTGCGGCAGGTCGAACAGGCCGGGGGCCAGCGGCTGCAACGCCAGCTGACGCACCCCTTCGATGATCTCCGCCAACACCAGATAGACATATTCGCCGATGACGGCGCCGTGGACGAAGTTGACCGCCTCGCCCCGGTTGAGCAGGAAGATGGTGCTGCCGTCCGGGCGGGTCAGCGCCAGCACGTGGGGGCACACCTCTTCGCTCGGCCAGGGCAGCTGGGAGAGACAGAACGCAAACTCGTCGTCCGCCGAGGTGACCGAGGCGACCATGGTGCCGGGGCGCAACCGCTGCAGATCCGCCAGGTCCAGCGCGCCGTTGCCGGTGGAGCAGATCACCAGCTCGGCCCGGCTGAGGGCCTCGGCCTTGCCCACCAGCTTGAAGCCGTGGGAGAGCGCCTCCACCTGGCGCAACACGTCGGTCTCCACCAGCTCCAGATGCAGGTTGCGGCACCTGAGCTCGCGGGCGATGCTGCGCCCCACCTTGCCGTAGCCGAACAGGGCGGCCTGGCAGACATTGAAGGTGCGGTTGAGGGTGCGGGCCAGGGATTCGGCGGAGTAGACCACGCTCAGGCCGATCTGGATATCCTCGGCCTGCTTGAGAGGGCTGCGCGCCACCGAGATGACAGGGGTGGACAGCACCTCCTGCTCGTAGCGCTGATGGCCGTTCTCGGTCATCTCCACCACCCCGAGGAAACGGGGGCCGAAATACTCGCTGAGGGTGGCCTGGGTTCTGGCGAAATAGCCGCCGATATCGAGAATGATCAGCCGTTCATGGGGCGCCACCAGCGGGGCTATGTGCTCGATCACCCCCTGCGGGGTATTGGTCCACTGGCGGTTGAGGGGCAGCACCGGATAGTGCTGTTGGGCCCAGGTCAGGGTCGGTCCGTGAACTGACTTGGGTTTGGGCAGGATGGCGCCGATCCGCCCGATCTGATCGAGGGCCTGAATAAACTGGGGGCGATCGGGAAGCAGATGGGTAACCAGCAGGATGCAGAGACCGTCGAGACGTCCCTGCTCGGTGAAATGGCGAAAAAACAGATGCTCAGATCCTTGACTGCGCAACTGTGGCCTCCTTAGCGCGCCGCAAACAAGCAGGCAAACAGAACCCGGTCAGACCGGGTTCTGTGTGTGTCCAGATAATTGAAAATCCTTTTTATCTGAAACCACTATGGGGCTCAATCTTTATCTGTACAGACTATGACGAAGTCGGCAACTTTTGGGTTAATTGCCTGTTTTTTATGCTAAAAATCAGTAAAGAGAGGCCTCTGGCCACACCTTCCACAGACTCAGACCTGCCCCGACGCCCGCCAGCAGGATCAGCAGGGCCCAGCGCTTGAACCAGAGTTTGTTGCGCAGTGCCCACTCCAGCAGCGGCAGCAGCCAGACCGGCAGCAAGACCAGCAGCGGCACTTCCACGTATTGCCAGGCGAGCATCTGCATAAAGGCCAGCGCCAACCCGAGCGCCGCAGGCGCCACCTGGCTGCCGGCAAAGGCCCCGAGCAGAGCACGGAAACCGGCGAAGGCCGCCAGCGCACCGGCCAGCTGGGCAATCAGCAGGCTGCCGTCGATGCCGATCACCAGTGCCAGCCAGATGAAGCCGAGGGCAAAGCCGAGCCCCTCGCGGCTGTCACCGCGCAGTCCGGTCCATCCCAGCCAGCCAATGGCAGGCAGCAACGCCAGCCAGATGGCGGGCTCGCTTGCCAGCACCGAGGCCAGCCCCTGCCACCACACCAGTGCCCCGAGCGCGGCAAACAGCACAAGCGCGGCCCGCTGGTCGGCCAGCTGCGCCGCCAGGGCAGGCACCAACAGGGTGAGTGGCAGCCATTGCCACGCTTTGACCGGCAGCCCGTAGGCACCGCCCAGCAGGCAGCCCACCAGCCAGAGCGCCAGGGCGCCCCACAGGTATCCCAGCCGCGGCCAGCGCCACGACAGCAAAGCGGCCCCCAAAGGAGCCGCCAGGGTTTGAAACAGGAGTGCCGCGCCCATTACTTGCGCACACCTTCGACAAACAGTGCGATGGTCATCTCGTCCGGAATGTTCGGCACCATGTAGTTCACGCCAAAGTCGCTGCGCTTGATGGTGGTGGTGGCGTTGAAGCCGCTGCGGTAGCCACCCCAGGGATCCTTGCCTTCACCGATGTGG
Organism: Aeromonas sp. s2; assembly: GCF_040907935.1. NCBI lineage: Bacteria > Pseudomonadati > Pseudomonadota > Gammaproteobacteria > Aeromonadales > Aeromonadaceae > Aeromonas > Aeromonas sp. s2. The sequence goes on from NZ_JBFOCR010000009.1 coordinate 229,646, forward strand.
ACCAGATCGAAGGCCACTTCCTTGGACACGCCGTGCAGGGTCAGGGTGCCTTTCAGCACGCCCTTATCCTTGGTGCCCTCGTAGCCGGAGCTGACGAAAGTCATCTTGGGATACTGCTTCACGTCCAGGAAATCGGGGCTGCGCAGGTGTTTGTCGCGTGGCTCGTGGTTGGAGTCCACGCTGGCGGCATCGATCTCGAAGCTCGCCTTGGCCGCTGCCGGGTTGGCATCGTCCATGCTGAAGGTGCCGCTGAAGGTGTTGAAACGACCCACCAGCTCGGAGAAGCCGAGGTGTCCCACCTTGAATTGCACCGTGGTATGCGCTGCATCCACATCGTAATCGGCTGCCATCAGGGGCGCCGCCATAAACAGGCAGGAGGCCAGCAGGGCCTTGGTCATCTTCATCCGTTCGTTCCTTCATATTGGGGGTTCACAACAACAGCCAAGATGCTAACCTCCATACCGGACATAGATAATCAGCGATTTATTAAAATAATTATCAACTGAGAGTGAAAGATGGACCAGATTGCCGCCATGCGCACCTTCATCAAGGTGGTGGAGTGTCAGAGTTTTACCAAGGCCGCCAACCAGCTCGGCATCTCGGTCGCCATGACCTCCAAACTGATGCAGCAGCTGGAGGAGTCCCTCTCCACCCGGCTGCTGTCGCGCACCACCCGTCAGGTCAACCCCACCGAGGCGGGCCAGTTCTACTACCAGCGCTCCCAGGCGCTGCTGGCGGAGCTCGAAGAGACCCACAGCCAGCTGACCCGCAACAACCAGCAGCCCCAGGGCACCCTCAAGCTGTCGGTGCCGATGGATTTCGGCTACCTGCACTTCTCCCCCGCCCTGCCGCTGTTTCGCGAACGCTACCCGGATCTGAAGCTGGAGATAGAGTACAGCGACCGGCGGGTGGCACTGGTGGAAGAGGGGTTCGATCTGGCGCTGCGCATCGGCAACCTGCCGGACTCCTCCCTGGTGGCCAAACCGCTGGCCATGATGCGGCTGGAGGTGTGCGCCAGCCCGGGCTACCTGGCCCGTCGGGGCACGCCGAGCAGCCCGGAGGATCTCAAGCAGCACGACTGCCTGCTCTATACCCTGACCCAGCCGGACTGGGTGTTCAAACGGGATGGCGAGCAGCTGAGCGTGCGCCCGCAGGGGCCGCTGCGGGCCAACAACGGGGTGGCCCTGACCCGGGCGGCCTGCGACGATCAGGGCATCATCTTGCAGCCCACCTTCATCGTCGGCGATGCGCTACGCTCCGGCGCCCTGGTGTCACTGCTGCCGGAGTGGGAGAAAGGGCAGGTGGGGCTCTATGCCCTCTATCCGCACCGCCGTTTCGTCTCGGCCAAGGTGCGCTGTTTCATCGAGTTCGTGCAGGAGCGCTATCTCGCCCCCCACTACTGGGATCGCAAGGCTTAACACCTTTGCAGCGGTGACGGGATGGCTATGAGGCGGCGGTATCGGCAGGCAGCGGCAACTCGGCCACCAGCAGCACGTCGCGCAGGTTCAGCTGCCAGCGTGGCAGGCGCTGGCGCAGGGTCGCCAGCTGCTCATCGCCGAGGGCATAGGGCAGACTGATGTGCAGGCAGTGGCAATCGAGCATGCCGGCCAGTTGCAGAGTCAGGATGAGGTTGGCCTCGTCGGTCTTGTGCTTGTTGATGCGTTTGGCCAGCTCGTGGCGAAAGTGGGTCTCCGGATCCTGGGTCATCGCCTGCCAGCCGTAGCCAAACAGCGGAATGAAGGCGCTGACGATGCCAAGGGCGGTGAGCGGCTGCTTGGGCGGGTGATAGAGGGCGTTGAGATCCAGCTCGATGGGCGTTAGATGCAGCTCACGATTGCCGGACAAAATATTATTACTCATTGGATAACCCTCTTGATTCCACTAGACTTCGCCGCATATTTGACCTGACATGCCAACGAGGTGCTGATGCTAAGCGATATCGAGATCTCCCGCCAGTCCCCCCGTCTCTCCATTCACGCGCTGGCCGAACGCCTCGCCATCCCTTCGCACCAGCTGAGCCCATACGGCCACTACAAGGGCAAACTCAGCCTCGACCTGCTCAAGTCGCTCCCCAAACCGACGGGCAAGCTGGTGCTGGTGAGCGCCATCACCCCCACCCCGCTTGGCGAGGGCAAGACGGTGACCACGCTAGGTCTCTCCATGGGGCTCAACCACATCGGCCAGCCCAGCATCGCCACCATCCGCCAGCCGAGCCTCGGGCCTGTGTTCGGGGTCAAGGGGGGCGCCGCTGGCGGTGGCCACGCCCAGGTGGTACCGATGGAGGAGATGAACCTGCACCTCACCGGTGACTTTCACGCCCTCACCGCCGCCCACAATCTGGCGGCGGCGGCCCTCGATGCCCGCCTGTTCCATGAGCGCAAACTCGGTGACCAGTTCAGCGCCAGAACCGGCCTGCCTCGGCTCGATATCGATGCAGACAACATCCTCTGGCCGCGCACCCTCGACATGAACGACCGCGCCCTGCGCCACCTCACCATCGGCCAGGGGGGCGCCGCCGACGGCGTCGAGCGCAGCGATCGCTTCGTCATCACCGCTGCCTCCGAGCTGATGGCCATTCTGGCGCTGGCGAGCGATCTGAACGATCTGCGTGCGCGCATCGGCCGCATCCAGCTGGCCCGCGACCTGCACGGCAAACACATCACCGCCGAGCAGCTGGAAGTGGCGGGCGCCATGACGGTGCTGCTCAAGGAGGCCCTGCAGCCGACCCTGATGCAGACCACGGAGCAGACCCCGGTGCTGGTGCACGCCGGCCCCTTTGCCAACATCGCCCACGGCAACTCCTCGGTGATCGCCGATCGCATGGCCCTCGGCCTCACCGACTACGTGGTGACCGAGGCGGGCTTTGGCTCCGACATGGGGCTGGAGAAGTTCTTCAACATCAAGAGCCGCCAATCCGGCCTGACCCCGGCCTGCGTGGTGCTGGTAGCGACGGTGCGCGGCCTCAAGGCCAACAGCGGCCTGCTCGACATCCGTCCGGGCCAGCCGCTGCCCCAAAGCCTGCTGGGCGAGGATCTGCCGACCCTGGCGCAAGGTTGTGCAAACCTAGGCTGGCACATCGCCAATGCCCGCCGCTACGGCATACCCGTGGTGGTCGCCATCAACCGCTTCCCCACCGACAGCGAGGCGGAGCTGACCTTGCTGGCCCGCGAGGCGATGCAAGCCGGCGCCTCTGGCTGCGCCATCTCCCACGCCTTTACCCAGGGCGGGGCCGGTGCCGACGAGCTGGCCCGGGCGGTGGTGGCCGCCTGTGAGCAACCGGGCCAGGCCAAGCTGCTCTACCCCGACGAGGCGAGCCTGGACGCCAAGCTGGCGACCCTGGTGGAGTGCGGCTATGGCGGGCGTGGCGTGCAGCTCTCTGAGCGCGCGCGCCGCCAGCTGGCGCAACTCTCTGCCGAGGGGTGGGGCCACCTGCCGGTCTGCGTGGCCAAGACGCCGCTCTCCATCAGCCATGACCCGGCCCTCAAGGGGGTACCGACCGACTTCGAGGTGCCCATCGAGGAGGTGAAACTCTGCGCCGGCGCCGGCTTCGTCTATGCCCTGGCGGGCCCCATCATGACCATGCCGGGCCTTGGCAGCCTGCCGGCCTACCGCCATATCGATATCGACGAGAACGGCGAAATAGTCGGACTAAGCTGATGGTTGATGGTGAGTGGCAGCTGCAGGCCAAGCCACCGCCTCGACAGCCTTCCACCGGTTACCGTCATATCGATATCGACGAGCACGGCGATATCGTCGGCCTGAGCTGAATGGCCGGATAAAGGGTCTGGCGCCGGCCGATGACGCTGCGCTAATCGACCCTGCGCTCAAAAAGCCTGCCAGAAACAACAAGGCCCCGTCACTGGACGGGGCCTTTTGCTATCTGCCAAACGCTCTTAGAGGGTAAAACGCTGGGTCATATGGTGCAGCGTATTGGCCAGCTTGCTCAGCTCGACACAGGCCTGGGCGGTCTGCTGGGCCCCCAGGGCGTTCTCGTCGGCCGCATTGTGGATGTTGACGATGCTGCGATTGAGCTCCTCGGTCACCGCATTCTGCTCCTCGGTGGCGGTGGCGATCAGGGTGTTCATGTCGGTGATCTGGGTGACGGCACCGTTGATGGTGTCGATGCTGTTGCCCGCCTCCCGCGCCAGCCCCACGCTCTCCTGCATCTGCTGGCGGCTCAGCTGCATGGCGCTGCCCGCCTCGGCGGTGCGCTCCTGCAACACTTCGATCATCTTGCTGATCTCGGCGGTGGAGTTCTGGGTGCGCTGGGCGAGGGAGCGCACCTCGTCGGCTACGACCGCAAAGCCGCGCCCCTGTTCACCGGCGCGCGCCGCCTCGATGGCCGCGTTGAGGGCCAGCAGGTTGGTCTGCTCGGCAATGCCGCGAATGACATCAAGCACCATGCTGATGTTGGTGCTGTCCTGCTCCAGCTGCTGCACCACGGCGCCCGCCTGCTCAATCTTGACCGACACCTCCTCGATGCTGCTGATGGCGCTGCGCACCACCTGGTTGCCCTGGGTCGAGGTGCGCGAGGCATCCTTGGCCGCGCTCATGGCGTCCGTGGTGTTGCGGGCTACCTCGTTGACGGTGGACTGCATCTCGTTCATGGCGGTGGCAACCTGGGAGACCTCGCTCTGCTGACGGGCCATGCCGGTAGCGGACTGCTCGGAGATGGCACTCACCTCCTCCACCGCGCTGCTGAGCTGGCTCACGGAGCCGGCGATCTCACTCACCAGATCAGCAAGCGAACCCTGCATGCGGTCGATGGCGGCGCCGAGCTGACCCAGCTCGTCACGCTTGAAGCGATTGCCGCGGATCCACTCCTGCAACTCGCTCTTGCCCAGATCACCGCTCGCGATGCGCTGGGCCTGGCGGGCCAGCATCACCAGCGGATCGCGGATCTGGCGGGTCAGCACGGTGGAGAGCGCCCCCGCCAGCACCAGACCCAGTACCAGCGCCACTATGATGCTCAGCTTGGCACTGTCAAATGCAGCCACCACCTGGGCACGGGAGCCCACTGAGTAGCCATGGTTGATGCGGATCAGATCCCCCACCGACTTGGCCAGGTTGGTGTAGAGGGTGATCCCCTCGCTCATGAACAGCTGCTGGGCTTCGGCCAGCTGGCCGCCATCCTGCATCTGCCGGATGCGCTGGTGCAGGGCCACGTACTTGTCCCAGTCCTGCTTGACGATGTCGAAGGTGCGCCGCTCTTCCACGTCCTCCGCCCAGATGGTGGCATCGTGCGCCTTGACCTGCCGGGCGACCTCTTGCAGGGTCTGCTCGCCAAGGTCGCGATAGTGGGCTTTCTGCTGCGGGTCGGCCGCCACCAGAAACACATCCAGTTCATAGCGGCGCAGGGTATTGATGGTCTCGCCCAGGGTGCTGGTGCGCACCACGGCGGGCAAAATGCTGTCGGTAAAGCCGATGGCGGCCCGGTTCATGTTGCCAAACTGCAGCAGCGAGAAGCCGCCGATAAAGGCCATCATCAGGCCGAGCATGGCAAAACCCGCGGTGAGTTTCTTGCCGATGGTCATGGTACTGGTATTCATGGCATGTCCTGGATATGAGTGAACAGATAACGCTCGTCTGAACCGTACGCATACGGCCCGCTGTCACCGCCTCCATGGCGGCTCATCCAGCCTTGATGAATATATGTCCTTGCATGAACGAGGCGACATTTTTTACAAGATGCCCGGCCGAGCACAGGTCTCTTATCGACAGACCCACCCGGCCAAGGGAGCAGCTAAAGCCTGGCACCTTGAAGACTTGAACGTACTCCCGAAAGATGCGCACAAGCCATAACGGGATATATCGACCGGGGGTGTCCATCCCTTGAGGAAAATTGTCGGTGCGACCATCCGGCAACCAGCGGGCCGTCAAGGGTAGTGAAAAAGGAGGGGAAAGCGAGGAGACATGCCGCAGTGGCGACACATCTCCTGGCAGATCAGCCTTTCAGACCGGCCAGAAACTCGGCACGAGTATCGGGCTGGGTCTTGAAGACGCCACCCAGGGAGGTGGTGGTGGTGTAGGAGGTGGAATCCATCACGCCACGGGCCTTCACGCAGAAGTGGGTCGCCTTGATGCTGATGGCCACGTCCTTGGTGCCGAGCAGGGTCTGCAGCGCCAGCAGGATCTGCTGGGTCAGGCGCTCCTGCACCTGGGGACGGCGGGCAAAGAACTGCACGATGCGGTTGATCTTGGAGAGCCCGATCACCTTGCCGCGGGGGATATAGGCCACGTGGGCCAGCCCGTCGATGGTGACGAAGTGGTGCTCGCAGGTGCTGGTGAGGCTGATGTCCCGCACCATGATCATCTCGTCCACCTTCATCTTGTTCTCGATCACCGTCACCTTGGGGAAGGTGGCGTAATCGAGGCCGGAGAAGATTTCGTTCACGTACATCTTGGCGATGCGGTGCGGTGTCTCTGCCAGACTGTCATCGGCCAGATCCAGCCCCAGCGTCTCCATGATGGCGCGCATGTGGCCCTCGATCTTCTCCCGCTTCTGTTGGCCGTCCAGGGTATTGGCCACCAGAGGTGTTTCGAGGCCCTCGGCCTCGAGGGCGGCCCTGACCAACAGGGCTTCCCGACTTAAGCTCGTCATCTTGTTCCTCTCCCACGCTCAGGGACTGTGATGGCCGCCTCGCTATGACGGCACTCGGTTGTGGCGCAATAGTAGACGGCGATTATTGTCATAATTCAAGCTAACTCAAGCCCGTTCCCTGACTTTATGCCAATCTGGCGGCTTTTACTTCGCCGGCGCTACCCATACGGGGGGAGGCGCGCAGCCCGGTCGCTGCCTATCTGTACAGCCAAACGGTTTTATCCTGCTGCAACCTGCCCATCGGCATGGATTTTTGGGATAATCCGTCCTTCACACCCCCTCCATCACACAATGAGGTCATGACATGGGATTTGATACCAGCGGACTACTCCCCCTGAGCGACGCCCTGCAGGGCATGCTGGCACAGCTTGACGGCTGTTGCGACAGCGAACAGTTGCCCCTGCCGCAGGCCCTTGGCCGGGTACTCGCCGCAGATATCGCCTCCCCCCTCAGCGTGCCCCCGTTCGACAACTCCGCCATGGATGGTTATGCGGTGCGGCTGGCCGATCTCGCCAGCGGCGCCCCCCTCATCATGGCGGGCAAGGCCTTTGCCGGTCAGCCCTACCAGGGCGAGTGGCCCGCCGGCCACTGCGTGCGCATCATGACCGGCGCCCCGGTGCCGGCCGGGACGGATGCGGTGGTGATGCAGGAAGAAACCCAGGCGGACGGCGACAGGATCACCTTTCTGACCACCCCGGTGCCCGGCCAGAACATTCGCAGCCGCGGCGAAGACATCCGCGAGGGCGCCAGCGTGCTCGCTGCCGGTACTCGTCTCACCGCCCGGGAGATGCCGCTGCTGGCCTCCCTCGGCATTGCCACTGTGTCGGTGCGTCGGCCGCTCAAAGTGGCCATCTTCAGTACCGGTGACGAACTCAAACCGGTCGGTACCCCCCTTGCCCACGGCGACATCTACGACTCCAACCGCTACGGCGTGCGGGCCATGCTGGATCGCATGGGCTGCGATTGCCTCGACCTTGGCATCATCCCGGACGATCCGGCCCAATTGCGCGCAGCCTTCCTGAAAGCCGACCGCGAGGCCGACGCCCTCATCACCACCGGCGGCGTCTCGGTGGGGGAAGCGGACTTCACCAAACAGTTGCTGGAGGAGCTTGGCGAAATCGGCTTCTGGAAGCTGGCCATCAAGCCGGGCAAGCCGTTTGCCTTCGGTCGCCTGCCCCAGGCCTGGTTCTTCGGCCTGCCGGGCAACCCGGTCTCCGCCATGGTCACCTTCGATCAGCTGGTGCAACCTGCGCTGGCCAAGCTGACGGGCCAACGCTTCGAGCGCCCGCTCCAGCTGCAAGCCATTGCCGCTGAGCCGCTCAAGAAGGCGCCGGGCCGGCTCGACTTCCAGCGCGGCATCCTGACTCAGGGGCCAAACGGCCTGGAGGTGCGCAGCACCGGCTCGCAGGACTCCGCCGTGTTCAGCTCCCTGTCGCGGGCCAACTGCTACATCGTCCTTGAGCGCGAGCGGGGTCGTGTCGCAGCAGGCGAGACGGTCACCGTCGAACCGTTCGGGGGATTGCTGCTGTGAGCGAGATCCTGAGCGACGCCGAGCTCTTGCGCTACAACCGCCAGATCATCCTCAAATCCTTCGATTTCGAGGGGCAGGAGGCGCTCAAGCAGGCTCATGTGCTGGTGATCGGCGCCGGCGGCCTCGGCTGCGCCGCCAGCCAGTATCTGGCGGTGGCCGGGGTCGGCCGGCTCACCCTGGTCGATTTCGACAAGGTGGAGCTCTCCAACCTGCAACGCCAGGTGCTGCACAACGATGAGCGCATCGGCCACCACAAAGTAAACTCTGCCGCCCACTCCCTGCGCGCCCTCAATCCCTGGCTTGAGGTGGAGACCCACGCCGCCGTGGCCGACGAGGCGCTGCTCGATGCTCTGTTGCCCCACCACCAGCTGGTATTGGATTGCACCGACAACCTGGCCATTCGCAACCTGCTCAACCAAAAGGCCCGCCAGCACGGCGTGCCGCTGGTCAGCGGCGCCGCCATCCGGCTGGAGGGACAAGTCTGCAGCTTCACCTGGCAGGAGGGGGAACCCTGCTACGCCTGCCTCAGCGCCCTGTTCGGCGAGCAGGCGCTCACCTGCGTCGAAGCGGGGGTGCTGGCACCTGTGGTGGGACTGGTGGGCAGCCTGCAGGCGCTCGAAGCCATCAAACTCTTGGCAGGGATGGGCCGCAGTTACAGCGGCCGCCTGCTGATGATCGACGGCCTTGGCGGCACCTTTCGCGAGATGAAGCTGCCCAAGCGCCCCGACTGCCCGGTCTGCTCGCACGGGTGAACCATCCCAGCGAGCCTTTGCGCCAACAAAAAAGCCGACCCCTGGGTCGGCTTTTTTTATCTGCCACTGTTCTCCATTACTTCATCAATGGGTAGAGAGGATCCGCTGCAACAGATGATTGAAGCCGGAGGGATCTTCCGCCGGCCAGGCGTGATGGCCGTTGGGGGTGTGGATGGTGGCGTTGGGCAGGGAGGCGAACTGTTCCACCCGTTTGGCCAGCGGCAGATAGTCGTGACTGGTGGAGATGATGGCCACCGGCTGCCAGATGTTGCCAAGCCGGGCGCGCACCGACCAGCCTGGCAGCGCCTCCAGCAGCGCCTTGTAGGTTTTCTTCTTGTTGCGCACGAAACGCAGCCGGAAGGTGTGACGCATCTGGGCAAGGTCGGGGCCGGGAAAGAGCTCGCGGCCGAGCCACCAGGCCAGCGGCCGCAGGCCGAACCAGCGCAGCCACTTGAGCCGCTGGGCAAAGCGCTCCTGCTCTTTTGGCGTCTCCAGCAGAAATTCGCTGCAGCCGTTGACCAGTACCAGCCCCTGCACCTTGTGTGGCAGCTGCAACGCCAGCTCCAGCGCCACCATGGCCCCCAAAGAGAGCCCCACCACCCAGGCGGGCTCAGGCTGTTCGTCGAGCCAGTTCACCACGTCCGCCGCCAGGGTCGCCACGTCGAACGGCCCCTCCTGCATGCTCTGGCCGTGGCCGCGCAGATCCAGCGCCACCACCCGATAGTGTTCGGAAAAGCGTTCGATCTGCGCCTGCCAGTCGAGGCTGGAGGAGCCCAGCCCGTGCAGCAGCAACAGCAAGGGGCCCTCCCCTGCACTGCGCAGGGCAAGACCGTTGGATTTCATCACCTGATTGCGGCGCATCAGTTCATTGCCTCTCGACTCATCCGCTGAACCATCCTGATTTTCTGCCTCTTCTGCAATCCGCTCAACCCTCGCTGACCAGGCTCACCGCCTTGATGTAGGCGTAGATCTGCTGGTTCGGGGCGAGCGCCAGCCGTCTGGCGGAGCGGCTGGTGATCCGGGCCAGCAGTATCTGCTGACCCAGCGCCAACTGCAACAGGGTCTGGCCGGGGCGCACCTCGCGTTCGGCCAGCAATCGGGTGGTGAGGCAGTTGGAGAGGCTGGAGTGCTCGATGGGGGCGGTGGCGATCACCACGTCCCGCCCGGCCACCTTGATCTGCAAGGGGCCGCCGTCGTCCGGCACCTGGGTCATGGTGACTCGTAACTGCTGCTCGCCGAGCTGCAGGGTCGCCATCTGCTCCTCTTCATCGTAGTGAGAGAGGCTCGCCGCCAGCATCACCCCGGCGTCGTCGCGACTGGCGAGCGAGAGATCGGTGCGGGCGAAGATCTCGCTCGGCCGACCTTGCGCCTCCACCCGGCCATCCGCCAGCAGCACCAGCTGATCGCAAAGCAGGCTCACCTCCTCCATGGCATGGCTGACGAAGATCATCGGAATGCCGCTCTCCTGCTGCAAGCCCTTGAGCACGTGGGCCTGATGAATGCGGCTACGCCTGTCCAGCGCCGAAAAGGGCTCATCGAGCAGCAACAGATCAGGCTCGGCCAACAGGGCCCGGGCCAGTGCCACCCGCTGGCGCTGGCCCCCGGAGAGGCCGTGGGCCGGCTGGGGCAGCAGTTCGGCAAAGCCGAGCCGCTTTGCCAGCGCCTCGGGTTGCCAACGCCCTCGCCCCTTGCGGGCCGCCAGTTGCAGGTTGCCGAGCACGCTCAGATGAGGGAAGAGGCGTGAATCCTGAAACACCAGGCCGATGCGGCGCGCCTCGGGCAGCAGATCGCTCAGCGCCCTGCCCTGCCAGTTCAACGTGTCACTCGGCGCCCTGTCCAGCCCGGCGATGATGCGCAGCAGGCTGCTCTTACCGCAACCTGAGGGGCCGAACAGACCGAGGATCCCCCCAAGCTCCAGGGCCAGTTCACAATCGAGGCTAAAGGCGCCGAACGCCCGCCTCGCCTTGAGTTGCAGCGGTTTCACCTTGCCGGTGTCGCTCATCCGAACAGCCTCCGTTGCCGGCGCTGCAGCACCCCGTACACCAGCACCAGCATCGCCAGCGAGAAGCCCATCAGGCCCCCTGCCAGCAGGTGGGCGTTTTGATAGTCCATCGTCTCCACGTGATCAAACAGGGCGATGGAGAGCACCTGGGTTTCGCCCGGGATGTTGCCGCCAATCATCAGCACCACCCCGAACTCCCCCAGGGTGTGGGCAAAGCCGAGCGCGGCCGCCATCACGAAGCTGGGCAGCGTCATCGGCAAGATGATGTGAAAGAAGCGCTCCAGCGGGCCGAGCCCCAGGGTGGCGGCGGCCTCCAGCTCCTTGTTGCCCATGTTGACGAAGGCGGAGGTGAGCGGCTGCACCACGAAGGGGAGCGAGTAGAGGATGGAGGCGAGCAGCAGACCGGTAAAGCTGAAGGCGAGCGGCGCCCCGAAGGTGTCACGCCACCAGGCGCCCAGGCCATAGGAAGGAGAGAAGGCCAGCAGCAGATAGAAGCCGAGTACCGTCGGCGGCAGCACTAGCGGCAGGGCCACCAGGGCCTCCACCACGGGTCTGAGCCTGTGCTGGCTGCGCGACAGCCACCAGGCCAACGGCGGCGAGAGCAGCAACAGGATGGCGGTAGTGCTGGCTGCCAGCCTCAGGGTGAGCCAGACCGCCAGCAGATCCCCTTCACTCATCGGACGCGCTCCCAACGCCAGATCCAGCACCAGACACATCGATTGAGCCGCATTTCCAGATGAATTCAGGCAACGGCATGGTGTGCATCCTTATCGCAAGAGTGGGCCGACCCGAGGGCCGGCCACTCATCAGGCAGGTGTGTTGTTGCGCCATCACTGGGGCAGCGCATAACCCGCCGCCTTGATCTCTGCCTGACCCGGCCCCTTGAGCCAGGCCACCAGCGCCTCGACCGCCTCCCCTTTCTTCAATACCAGCCCCTGCTGTTCAATGGGCGGATAGAAGTCGGCCGGCACGGCCCAGGCTTCACCGGTCTTGCCCGCTTCCACCAGGTTGGCCCAGGCGACGAAGCCCAGCTCGGCGTTGCCGGTGTCGACGAACTGCCAGGTCTGGCCGATGTTGGTGCCGGTCAGCAGGCGGTACTGCTTGGGATCGATCTTGAGATGATCGAGAGTCGCCATGGCGGCGGTGCCGTAGGGCGCGGTCTTCGGGTTGGCGATGGCGAGGTTGCCCTTCCAGCCGCGCAGGGTTGCCTCGTCAGGAGCAGGCCCCCCCTTCTGCCACAGACCCAGCTGGCCGATGGCGTAGGTGAAACGTTCGCTGCCCTTGCCCTCCTGCTCCAGCTTCTGCGGGGTTTTCACATCGGCGGAGAGGAAGAGATCGAACGGGGCGCCGTGGCTGATCTGGGTGTAGAGCACCCCGGTCGCTGCGGAGGAGATGGCCAGGGTGTGGCCGGTCTTGGCGGTGAACGCCTTGCCGATACGCTCTATGGTGCCCTTGAAGTTGGCGGCCACAGCCACCTTGACCTCGTCGGCCTGCACGGCACCTGCCTGCAGCGCACTGGCGCAGACCCCGGCGATGACAACGGATAACAGCGGTTTCATTCCTTTACCTCCTGAGTGGGGCCGCTTCTATCGCTCCCCAGCCAAGGGGGCGGCCCCGAAAACAGGGGCCGCGGCTCCCGATGAGCCAGCCCCCTTGAACAGGTCAAGCTTGCCAGCGGGCGGCGGCAGTGTTGTCGCTCTCCTTGGCCTCGACCCAGCGTTGTACTCCTTCGGCGGTCAGCTCTTTTTTCCAGAACGGCGCCCGGGTTTTCAAGAAATCCATGATGAAGTGGCAGGCCTCGAAGGCGGCCTCGCGGTGGGCACTGCTCACCACCACCAGCACGATCTGATCGCCGAGCAGCAGCTCGCCGATGCGGTGGATCAGGGTGCACTCCTGCAGGGGCCAACGGCTGCGGGCCTCGGCCACTATGTCCGTCAGCGCCTTCTCTGTCATGCCGGGGTAGTGCTCGAGGGCCAGCCCCTTCACGTGCTCCCCCTGATTGAAGTCGCGCACCTTGCCGACAAAACTGATCACGGCGCCGGTGTCCTGCCGGGCGGCGAGACGGGCATATTCGTCAGCCAGCGAGAAGTCTTCCCGCTGTACCAGGATGCGATCGATCATGGTTGCCTCGCTCATCATCAACCTCCGGTCACCGGCGGGAAGAAGGCGACCTCATCGCCATCATGAAGGGGCGTATCCAGCGGCACCAGGGTCTGGTTGACCGCCACCAGCAGTTTGCCCGCTTCCAGCGCCAGCGCCCACTTGTCGCCGCGCTCGCACAAGGCGGCGCGAAGCGCCTCGGCACTGGCGTAGTCACAGGGCAGGCTCAGCTCGTCGCAGGCCACCAGCTCTCTGACTTGCGCAAAAAAGAGTACCTTGATCATGCGTTTTCTCCTGCACCGGCATTCAACTGGAAGTGACCGGACTTGCCGCCCTTTTTCTCCACCAGACGTACCTGTTCGATCACCATGTCCTTTTGCACCGCCTTGCACATGTCGTAGATGGTCAGTGCCGCCACCGACGCGGCGGTCAGCGCTTCCATTTCCACCCCTGTCTTGCCCGAGAGCTTGCAGAGGGTGCGAATATGGACCCTATTTTGCGCCGCCTGGGGTTCTATCTCTACCTCCACCCGGGTCAATGCCAGCGGATGGCAGAGGGGAATGAGATCCGAGGTCTTCTTGGCCGCCATGATGCCGGCAATGCGGGCGGTGGCGAACACGTCCCCCTTGTGGTGCTGACCGCTCAGGATCAGGGCCAAGGTGTCGGGAGCCATGGCGACAAACGCCTCGGCGCGGGCTTCACGCTCGGTCACCAGCTTGTCGGTCACATCCACCATGTGAGCTTCGCCGCTCTGGTTGAGATGGGTCAGGCCGGGCTGAGGCTGCTTGGATTCGGTCGGGTTCATCAGAGGCCCTCAAAGATGGGAGACAAAGTTGCACGGCTTGGTGCGGGCATCGAGCTGATCGCGGATAAGTTTCTCCCAGCCCAGCTGGCAGGCACCGGTAGAGCCAGGCAGGCAGCAGATCAGGGTGCGATTGGCGAGACCCGCCAGCGCACGGCTCTGCATGGCGGCACCCTTGATGTCTGCGAAGGAGAGCTGACGGAACAGTTCGCCAAAACCCTGCACTGTGCGCTCGAACAATACCCCGACCGCCTCGGGCACCCGGTTCTGTTCGTTGAAGCCGGTGCCGCCGTTGATGAGCACCACCTGCACTCCCTCATCGGCGATCCAGTCGCTCACCTGGGCGCGAATACGAAACAGATTGTCGGGGCAGAGCGCCCGGTCGGCCAGCTGATGGCCCGATTCAGCGAGGGCGGAAACCAGATAGTCGCCCGAGCTGTCATCGGCAGCGGTGCGGCTGTCGGAGACCGTCAGCACGGCGATCTTGAGGGGAATGAATGCGTTGTGTTTCTGTCCCATGGGCAGCTCCTGATGGCAAAGGACCGTGAGCAAAGAGAAGAAGAAAAGCGGCCAGGATCCCGGCTGACAGCGCTCGCTGGTGGCACGGTCCATGCCCGCCCGGGCTGAACCTTTGACCTTGCTGTCATGCGCTGCGACTCACGGCGGGCCGATTCTATCAAAACTCGCACCAGAGGGGGGATTTAAAGGAGGCACAGTGGTGCTTTTGCCCTGGCCGGGCGAAATATGAACGAGGCCAGGTGAACCCGGCCTCGTTGCTGGTACTGGCTTAGAAGCCCTTCACCCCTGTCATGTCGGGCAGCTGGTGAGCAATGCCCTTGTGGCAGTCGATACAGGTGCTCTCGCCGTTGGCGAGGCTGGTGGAGTGCATCTGGGCACCCCGTTTGCCTTGCAGGGAGAAGTCCATGTACTCGAAGTTGTGGCAGTTGCGACACTCCCTCGAATCCGTGTCCTTCATCCGCTTCCACTCCCGCTCGGCCATCTCGCGCCGGTGCGACTCGAACTTCTCGCGGGTGTCCACCTTGCCGGTGATCATGCCCCACAACTCCTTGGAGGCCTGCACCTTGCGGATGATCTTGTAGGTCCACTCGTGCGGCACGTGGCAATCCGGGCAGCTGGCCCGCACGCCGGAACGGTTGGCATAGTGGATGGTGTCGCGGTACTCCACGAACACGTTGTCCTTCATCTCGTGGCAGCTGGTGCAGAACTTTTCGGTGTTGGAGGCTTCCATGGCGGTGTTGAAACCGCCCCAGAAGATGACCCCGCCGAAGAAGCCCATCAGCAGCAGTACCCAGAGGGCTGCCTTCGAGGGGGACTTGAAGGTGGTCCACAGACGCTGGATAAAGCCGGGTAATTTCATCTATGGGTTCCTCAGTTCAAGGCTTCAACTGGTTTAAACGTATTTTCCACCAGCGGCTTGGCATCCGCTTGCGGCACGTGGCACTGCAGGCAGAAGTAGCGGCGGGGGGATACTTCTCCCAACGTCATGCCGTCACGGGTCTCGAAGTGAGTCGGGCTGATCTTGGGGGCCTTCATGGCGCTGGCGTTCTTGAAGCTGTGACAGGCCAGGCACTTGTTGACCTTGTTGTCCACTTCATAGTTGCGGGTGTCGTGGGGGATCAGCGGGGGCTGATGCATGTACTGGCGATCGTAGAGATCACCATCCTTGCGAAAGTTCTTCATGGGGGCCGCATCGGCATCCGTCACCAGATCCGTGCTCCCCCGTTCCGACTTGATGCCCCCCGTGCTGTTGGTGATCTCGGGGACTGCCGCCATCAAGGAACCTGCCATCAGACAGGCCAGCATTGCTCCAATCAGCTTCTTCATTATTTGTTCTCCGACGTTTTCTCTGCCTTGACGGCAAAACCTACAGTGATTTCAAAAACTTGCTCCGCGCAGACATCGATGCAACGGCCGCAGTTGGTACACTCCTGAGCCGCAATCAAGGGCCCGTGACCACGCTTGGCACCGTGAACGGGGCCGCGCAGGATGGGACGTTCCGGGCAGACCGCATAACAATCCATGCAGTTGCTGCACCGCTCGCGCCCCTTGGCAGAAATCTTGATGAACCCGACCCGGTTGACCAGGGCATAGAAGGCCCCCACCGGACAGAGGTGACCGCACCAGCCCCGCTCCACCACAAAGAGGTCGAACAGGAACAACACCGCCAGCAAGGCCCAGCCCGCCCCCATGCCGAACAACAGGCCGCGCAGGGTGAGCGACACCGGATTGACCAGCTCCCACACCAGTACACCGGCGATGGCCGGCGCCACCAGCACCATGGCCAACAGCCAGTAACGGGTATTGCAGCTGAACTGGCCATTGCCCTTGAGACCGAGCCGGGCTCGCAGCCAGGCGGCGGCATCCGTGATGAGGTTGACCGGACAGACCCAGGAGCAGAACACCCGCCCCCCGACCAACCAGTAACCGGCGAGCACGATGGCCGCTCCCAGCCACAGGGTGGTGATGGGCCAATGGCCCGCCGCCAACGACTGCAGAAGGGTCAGCGGATCCGTGAGCGGCACCGTCTCCAGCAGCAGCGAGCTGGAGAGGTTGCCCTCGAGGATCCAGATGCCCGCCAGCGGCCCCAGCAGGAACAGCCCCAGCACGCCGAACTGGCAGAGCCGGCGCAGCAGCAGGAAGCGGTGTGACCGCCACCAGCCCAGCCTGGCCGTGGCTTCGGCTCCCGGATAACGACTCATAGCCCCTCCGGTTTGCGGGTTGGCAGGGTGAGCCTGTCACCGATGAGCGACTTGCCCGCCTTCGCCTTCTCTTCCCAGCCGAGCCGGTAGTGGTGGCCCAGCTCCCCCTTGGCGAGCTGGCGAGGCACCACCTTGATGGCCGCCTCCTCCAGCACGCAGGCGTGCTCGCACTTGCCGCAGCCGGTACAGACATCGCTGTGCACCGTGGGCAGGAACATGGCGTGCTTGCCGGTGCGCTGGTTGTGCTGCAGATCCAGGGTGATCGCCTTGTCAATCAGCGGGCAGACCCGGTAGCAGACGTCGCAACGCAGCCCCAGGTAGTTGAGGCAGGTCTCGTGATCGATGAGCACCGCCACCCCCATCCGCGCCTGATCGATGTCGGTCATGGCCTGATCCAGCGCCCCGCTCGGGCAGGCCGCCACGCAGGGGATGTCGTCACACATCTCGCACGGCACGGCGCGCGCCTTGAAGTAGGGAGTGCCGGTGGTCACGGGTTCAAACAGCCGGGCGAGCTTGAGGGTGTCGTAGGGGCAAGCCTCGACGCAGAGCCCACAGCGCACGCAGGCGCCGAGGAACTCGGCCTCGTCGAGGGCGGCCGGCGGGCGCAGCGCCTGGGCAGGCACGGCCTGCACCTGCTGACGCGCCATGCCGCCGAGCCCCACGCCAAGCAGGCCCACACCGCAGGCCCCCTTGGCCATGTCGGCCAGAAACTGGCGCCGACTACGACTCATCTCGCGCTCCCCGCCTTATGCCTTGACGACCTTGACGGCGCACTTCTTGTAATCCGTCTCTTTGGAGAGCGGATCGGTGGCGTCCAGGGTCAGCTTGTTGACCAGCTGGCTCGCGTCGAAGAAGGGCATGAATACCAGTCCCTTGGGCGGACGGTTGCGACCGCGGGTCTCGACCCGAGTCTTCACCTCGCCACGGCGGGAGGAGACGATCACCTCTTCACCACGGCGCACGCCACGGGCCTTGGCATCTTCCGGGTGCATGAACAGCACCGCATCCGGGAAGGCGCGATAGAGCTCGGGGACCCGGCGGGTCATGGTGCCGGTGTGCCAGTGTTCCAGTACGCGGCCGGTGGAGAGCCACATGTCGTACTCTTTGTCCGGTGCCTCGGCGGCCGGCTCATAGGGCAGCGCGAAGATCACCGCCTTGCCGTCGGGCTTGCCGTAGAAGCGCACCCCTTCGCCCGCTTTCACATAGGGGTCGAACCCTTCACGATAGCGCCACAGGGTCTCCTTGCCGTCCACCACAGGCCAGCGCAGGCCACGGGCTTCGTGATACTGATCGAACGGCGCCAGATCGTGGCCATGGCCGCGCCCGAAGGTAGCGTACTCTTCGAACAGCCCCTTCTGGACGTAGAAACCGAAGTGCTCTGCCTCGTCGTTCAGGGCCCCCTTGCTCTGCTCTTTCGGGAACTGGTTGACCTGACCGTTGGCATAGAGCACGTCGAACAGGGTCTTGCCCTTCACTTCCGGCATCTTGGCGATGAGCTCGGCCGGCCACACCTCTTCCACGGTGAAGCGCTTGGAGAACTCCATCAGCTGCCACAGATCGGACTTGGCCCCTTCCGGTGCCTTCACCTGCTGGTGCCAGAACTGGGTGCGACGCTCGGCGTTGCCGTAGGCCCCCTCTTTCTCCACCCACATGGCGGTCGGCAGGATGAGGTCGGCCGCCTGGGCGGTCACGGTCGGGTAAGGGTCGGAGACCACGATGAAGTTGGCCGGGTTGCGATAACCGGGCAGCGCCTCTTCGTTCATGTTCGGGCCGGCCTGCATGTTGTTGTTGCACATCACCCAGTAGGCGTTGAGCTTGCCGTCCTTAAGCATGCGGTTTTGCAGCACGGCGTGGTAGCCCACCTGCTCCGGGATGGTCCCTTCCGGCAGCTTCCAGATCTTCTCGGCAATGGCGCGGTGCTTGGGTTCGGTCACCACCATGTCGGCTGGCAGACGGTGGGCGAAAGTGCCCACTTCACGAGCGGTACCGCAGGCGGAGGGCTGACCGGTCAGGGAGAAGGGACCGGAACCCGGCTGGGAGATCTTACCGGTCAGCAGGTGGATGTTGTAGCAGAGGTTGTTGGCCCAGACGCCGCGGGTGTGCTGGTTGAACCCCATGGTCCAGTAGGAGACCACCTTCTTGCTCGGATCGGCATAGAGCTGGGCCAGCTTCTCGAGCTTGTCCTTGGAGACGCCGGAGAGCTTGGAGACGGACTCCAGATCGTAATCCGCCACGAACTTGGCGAAGTCGTCGAAGCTCATCGGGGTGGAATCGCCGTTGTCCGGGTTCTTGGCCTTCTGCTGCAGCGGGTTGGTGGGACGCAGGCCGTAGCCGATGTCCGTAGTGCCCTTGCGGAACTGGGTGTGCTTGTTGACGAACTCCCAGTTCACCTTGTCGTTCTGGATGATGTAGTTGGCGATATAGTTGAGGATCGCCAAGTCGGTCTGCGGGGTGAACACCATGCCGTTGTCCGCCAGCTCGAAGCTGCGATGCTCGAAGGTGGAGAGCACGTGTACCTGCACGTCCTGGTGGGACAGGCGGCGATCGGAGATGCGCGACCAAAGGATGGGGTGCATCTCGGCCATGTTGGAGCCCCACAGCACGAAGGCGTCGGCCTGCTCGATGTCGTCGTAGCAGCCCATGGGTTCATCCATGCCGAAGGTACGCATGAAGCCCACTACCGCGGACGCCATGCAGTGACGGGCATTGGGATCCAGGTTGTTGGTACGCAGACCGGCCTTCATCAGCTTGGCGGCGGCATAGCCTTCCCACACGGTCCACTGGCCGGAGCCGAACATGCCGACCGCGGTCGGGCCCTTCTCTTTCAGGGTGGCCTTGAACTTCTCGGCCATGATGTCAAAGGCCTGATCCCAGCTGATGGGGGCGAAGTTGCCGTTCTTGTCGAACTTGCCGTTGGTCATGCGCAGCATGGGCTGGGTCAGCCTGTCCTGGCCATACATGATCTTGGACAGGAAGTAACCCTTGATGCAGTTAAGACCGCGGTTGACCGGTGCATCGGGATCGCCCTGGGTCGCCACGACGCGCCCATCCTGGGAACCCACCAGCACGGAACAGCCGGTACCGCAGAAACGGCACGGCGCCTTGTCCCACTTGATGGCAGTCTTGTCGGTACTGGTGATCAGATTGGCCGCCAGCGTGGGGGCACTGACACCAGCCACGGCAGCGGCTGCCGCCACCGCGTTGGCCTTCATAAAGTCGCGTCGACTCAGCTTCATGGCATATCCTCACATTGCTTATCGCGTAAGTTGTCGAGTGTATCGAACTGGTTTTGGCTCAGGGCGGCGAACTAGAACCCTGGCTTCTTTTTTCTGTGCATCCATGGCGGCCATCATGATGAGTCACGCAGGCTCGACCTTATGGCACTACTCCTTGCACTGAGCATCGAGCTCATCGAACTGGTGGTAAATCAGGGCGGCGGACAGCACGCCCGGCATCGCATTGATGGCGTCGATGGCCGTCATGATGGGCCGCTGGCTCGGGCCTTCCAGGGTCACCACCAGCTTGCCCTCATCACTGACGGCATGGATCTCGGCCCCCTCGAGGGTGGCAATCTGCTCTGCGAGCCGATGACGCAAGGAGGGCTGGGTCAGCACCACCAGGCTCGATACATGGAACTCTTGTTTCATTGTGGCTCCTGCTTCACACACATCTTGCTTCATCTGGACTCCTCGCTGGCGGGGGCTCCCACCCGGATGCTGCCGACCGGACAATCCTTCACACAGGCACCGCAACCGGTGCAGGCTGCGGCCTCGACGCTGGGAGTAGGCACCCGGCCCAGCACGGGGGAGAAACGGATCGCCCGGGGCTCGCAGCTGTCCTGGCAGCGCTGGCAGAACACCTGACCCTGAGCCAGACAGCTGGCTTCAATATGGGCGATGTATTGCCAGGGCGCCTCCGTGGTCGGACGAAATATCGGCACTTTGCAAGCGGCGACACACTCCCCACAGAAGGTGCACTCGCCGCGCAGAAAATCCACAGTCGGGAAACCGCCATCGCCCTTGACCAGGATCTGCTCCGGGCAGGCCGTGAGACAGTCACCGCAGCGGGTGCAGTCGGCGGCAAAGTCGGACCAGGCGACGGACCAAGGGAGCTGTACCCGAGGTTCATTCGATGTCAGACGACCCCGAAACAGACTGCGACGCGACAGGTTGACCCCATCCGGCATAACGGCTCCTTGTTGCTGGTGATGGCGCACGAGTGAGTCCCATGACAGGTATTTTCAATACCTATTATAAGAGTGGGTGTATATTGCGGCCCTGACAAGTTCAGGGATATACCACCAGGGAGATAAACAGGGGGGATTCTTGCGCTGGATCAAACCCTTGGCGCAGGAATGAACAACGGGGGCAAGACAAAATACCCCCATTTGAGGATTGCTTATTAATCGATGGCTATTTTTTCGAGCGAGGCCGCTCAGCCACCGATGGAGGCCAGATGCGGGGTCATGCCGGCATTGCCTTCGTGCAGCCTGTGGGTCGCCGCCTTGCCGGCAAGGGCGCTGCGGATCCGCTGCTGCAATTCATCCTGCTGGCCGTCATCCGTCAACAGATCCCGCAGTTCCACCCCGTGGTCGCCGAACAGGCAGAGGTGCAACTTGCCGAGGGAAGAGACCCGCAGCCGGTTGCAGCCGGCACAGAAATCCTTGCTGTAGGGCATGATGAGTCCGACCCCACCCATCGACTCCGGATGCATGAATACCTGGGCGGGGCCATCGTCGTCGCCACGCAGCTGCTGCAACCAACCGGCATCGAGCAGACGCTGTTTGATGAGCGCCCCGCTGGCGTGGTGATCGCGAAATAGGGTATCCATCTCGCCGGTCTGCATCAGCTCGATGAAACGCAGCTCGATGGGTTGGTGCCGTATCCAGGCCAGGAAGGCATCCAGCTGATGGTCGTTGAGACCCTTGAGCAACACGGCGTTGATCTTGACCGACTTGAAGCCGGCGGCCAGCGCAGCTTCGATCCCCTCCATCACCTCAGCCAGCTTGTTCTCGCCGGTGATCTGGTGAAACTGACGCGGATCCAGGCTGTCGACGCTGACGTTGAGGGCGGTCAGGCCCGCATCGAACCACTCTTTGGCACGCTCTTTCAAACGATACCCATTGGTGGTCATGGCCACCTTCTCGATGCCGGGGGTATTGGCCACCGTCTCTATGATGGCGGTGAAGTCCCGGCGCAGGGAGGGTTCCCCGCCGGTCAGACGCACCTTGCGAGTGCCCATGGCGGCAAAGCCACCGACGACGCGGCGGATCTCTTCGAGAGAGAGAAAGGGCTGACGCCCCGCCTTGCCACCGGCCGGTGGCCGATAGCCATCCGGCAAACAGTAGGTACAGCGAAAATTGCACACGTCGGTGACCGACAGGCGCAAATAGTAAAAACGACGGGAAAAACCATCTTGCAGTGGCGACATAAACACCTTTCCAAATACGGGAGGCCAGGGCATTTCTTTCCTGACCCTTACAGCTCGAACATCGGCTGACGGCGGTTTCCCCCTATCATGAGGACTTAGGCAAAACCGCTCGGAGTTCATCTAGTTTTTCGATGCTAGCACAAGTTGGAGTACACTCCCATGCTACTTTGTGGGGTTATTGTCTGCAGTGAAGGAAGAGAGCCGGCATGGGAAAGTGGTTCAAGGTACATTCGGTCAGCAGCGCCATCGGGCGCTCCATGGTGCTCATCCTGTTCATGGCGAGCCTGATCGCCGTGGTGGCCATGGTGACCCTGTTCTATTCGGTGCCCGATGCCAAGGCGATCAACCTCTCCGGCTCCCTGCGGATGCAGGCCTACCGCATGGCCTACGAGATTGAACAGGGCCAGCAGGTGCTGAGCCGGCTCGATCAGTTCGAGCAGACCCTGCACGCCGCCGAGCTGCAGGAGACCCAGCGCTGGATCACCCCCGCCTCCCTGCGTCGCACCTATGGCGAGGTGCTGCAGCAGTGGCAGGTGATGCGCGAGCACATCGAGAATGCCACCCCGCGGCGCTACACCGACAACACAGAGCAGTTTGTCGCCGCCATCGATGACTTCGTCAACCAGATGCAGTATCACGTGGAGTTCAAGGTGCGCATGCTGGCGCTGGCCGAAGGGCTCGGGCTGCTCTCCATCATCACCATCGCCTGGTTCACGGTGCGCTTTACCCGCCAGCAGGTGGTGGCACCGCTCAACCAGCTGGTCTATTGCGCCCGCCAGATCCAGCGCCAGGAGTTCGATCTGACCCTGCCCCCCCGCTGCGAAAACGAACTGGGGGAGCTGTCAGGGGCCTTCGTCACCATGGCCGATGAGCTCGGCAAGCTCTACCGGGAGCTGGAGAGCAAGGTGGAAGAGAAGACTGCCAAGCTGCAACAGGCCAACGACACCCTCTCCTTCCTCTACAGCACAGCCCAGAAGCTGCACGCGGCGCCGCTGAGCCGGCGCACCCTGCTCAAGCTGCTGGAGCGGGCGGCGGCCCACCAGCACATCGACTACATCCGGCTGACCCGTTTCGAGCACAATGCCATGCCGGACTACATCACCGGCCGCAAGGGTTGGCCCGGCGATCTGGAGGCGGTGGTCAGCTTCTATCTGCAGATGGACGAGCAGGAGTATGGCCGGCTCGACGTCATCAGCAGCCACCCCATCGACGAGCGGCTGATGAAGAACTTCTCCATGCTGCTGGCCCAGGTACTGCACAAGGATCAGACCCTGCTGCAACACCAGCGCCTGCTGCTGATGGAAGAGCGGGCCGTCATCGCCCGCGAGCTGCACGACTCTCTGGCCCAGGCACTCTCCTATCTCAAGATCCAGGCTACCCTGCTCAAGCGCTCGTTTGCCAAGGGGGATACCGCCAAGGCCGAAGCCGCCATGCAGCAGATCGATGAGGGGCTTGGCAGCGCCTACACCCAGCTGCGCGAGCTGCTCGGCACCTTCCGCCTCAGCATTGGTGACGCCAATCTCGGCGAAGCCATCAAGGTGATGCTGGAGCAGCTCAAGCCGCAGACCCAGGCCGATATCAGGCTCCATTACGGTCTGGCCGATACCGACCTCGAAGCGGGTCAGCACATTCACATTTTGCAGCTGATCCGTGAGGCAGTCCTCAATGCCATCAAACATGCCAGCGCACAAGTGATTGATGTTAGCTGTGAGACCCTCGCCGATGGTAACATCCAGGTTCAGATTTCAGATGATGGTGTCGGAATAGGGATCGCAAGCTCGGCGGTCAACCACTACGGCCTGAGCATCATGAACGAGCGTGCCAACAAGCTGCATGGCCTGCTGACCATCAGCGAAAGGCCGCCCAGAGGCACCTGCGTACATCTGACCTTTCCCACCAGCCTAACAAGAGACGCCTGATGGACGAGATGAAATATAGTGTTCTGGTCGTGGATGACCATCCCCTCATGCGCAAAGGGATTGTGCAACTGCTGGCACTGGAAGAGAACATCGAGGTCGTCGGTGAAGCTTCCAATGGTACCGACGCCGTCGCCATGGCCAAGGAGTCCGAACCGGACCTGATCCTGCTCGACCTCAACATGAAAGGTCTCTCGGGCCTGGACACCCTCAAGGCGCTGCGTGCCGAGGAGGTGACCTCCCGGGTGGTGATCCTGACCGTCTCCGATGCCCGTCAGGATGTGGTGGCCCTGCTCAAGGCCGGCGCCGACGGCTACCTGCTCAAGGACACCGAACCCGATATGCTGCTGGCCCAGCTGGCAGACGTGATGACCGGCAAGCAGATCCTGAGCGAACCGCTGCGCCCCTACCTCGAGAACATCTACGAGCTGGATCACCTGCAGCAGAAGCTGGAGAGCTTAACGCGTCGCGAAATGCAAATCCTGCGTGAAATTGCAAAGGGCCTCTCCAACAAACAGGTCGCCTCCGTGCTCCATATTTCCGAAGGCACGGTCAAGGTTCACGTCAAGAGCCTGCTCAAGAAACTAGAGGCGCAAAGCCGCGTGGAAGCGGCTGTCATGTACCTGGAGCAGCGCAACTAAGCCCCTTTTTACCCAGCCAAAGCCACCGTCCGGTGGCTTTTTTCATCCTCTGGCACAGTCGCTGCATTGTCCTGTTCAGTAACAACTGAATGGAGGATGGAACATGAAACTTCAACCTTTGGCACTGTTCCCCTTGCCTTCCCACATCCTGCCTGGTGGCAAGCTTCCTCTGCGTTTGTTTGAGCCGCGCCACCTGCAGATGCTCAAAGAGTCATTCATCAATGACCAGGGGTTTGGCATCGTGATGGAAGAGGCAACCACCTCGGGCAAGTCGGGTCGGATCCTGCCGGTCGGCACCCGGGTCAAAGTCACCGACTTTTACACCCTGAATGACGGCCTGCTCGGTGTCACCGTGCTCGGCATGGAACGGTTCTGCATCCACGAGATGGAGACTGACGAGCTGGGTCTGCGCCGGGCCAAGGTCGAGGCCCTGCCCAACTGGCCGAGCACCCACTCCAATTTCAGCGACAAGCCGCTGGTCACCCGGTTGCAGGAAGTCTTCGAACAATATCCGGAGCTCGACGAGCTCTATCCGGACAAGCGGTTTGACGATGCAGCCTGGCTCTGCCAACGCTGGCTCGAGATCCTGCCGATGCCGATCTATGAGAAGCAGATGTTGATTGCCAAACAAAATAGCGAAGCGGCTCGTCAATTCTTGCGCCGACTGATCGCACAGTGAGTCAATTCGGGCTTTGCAAAATGCAAATATTCCGATAATGAAAATGTTAATTTCGCATTTTGCAAATTGCAGGACGCAATAAAAACCGATAATCGCGCTGCAAGCCCTGTAAAACCGGTTCTGAAAAGTTGGCACGACTTTTTCATATAGAATCGTACAACCCGATTTATCCCGTGCTCTCTTCAGTATTTGCTGAAGAATTGGTCAACCACCCAGGTTGACCATTTTTTTTAGCTGCGATTCGCTGATGCGGGATGAAAATGGCGTTGCAGACACTCTCGCAGCCGCATCAGACTGATGGGCTTGGCCAAAAAGTCATCCATGCCCTGCGCCAGGCAACGGGCCCTGTCTTCCGCCATGGCGTTGGCCGTCAGCGCCACTATGGGCATGCGGTAACCCAGCTCCCGCAAGCGGCGGGTCGCCTCCAGTCCATCCATCTGCGGCATCCGCATGTCCATCAGAATGAGATCCGGCTGTTGCTGCGCGACCTGCGCCAGCGCCTCCAGTCCGTTGGCGGCCACTCTGACCCGGCTCACCAGCTTCTGCAGCATGAGCGAGACCACCAGCTGATTGACCGGGCTGTCCTCCACCACCAGCACATCCAGAGCCTGAATGGGCTGCTGATCCGGCTCGGGTCGGCTGCTGCACTCGCATGGCAGCGCCATGCCCGGCAAATCGAACCAGAAACAGCTGCCCTCGCCGGGGGCACTGCGCAGATGGATGCTGCCCCCCATCAATTCCACCAGCCGCTTGCTGATGGCCAGCCCCAGTCCGGTGCCGGAGAAACGGCGGGTCGCCGAGCTGTCCACCTGGGAGAAGGGCTCAAACAGCAGGGCCTGATCCTCGGCCGAGATGCCGATCCCGGTGTCGGTCACCGTCACCCGCAACTGCTGATCATGCCACTCCAGCTGCAACAACACCCGACCCGCGCTGGTGAATTTCACCGCGTTGCCAAGCAGGTTGCTGATCACCTGAGAGAGGCGCACCGGATCCCCTTGCAACTGGGCCGGCACGGCCTCATCGACCTGCCAGCGCAGATCGATGCCCTTGGCGACAGCCCGCGCCAGCAACGGCTCGATGAGGGACTGGCAGAGCTGGGCCGGCTGCAGCGTCTCGCAGTGAAACTCCAGGGTGTGAGACTCAATCTTCGAAAAATCGAGTACGTCGTCGATGATGGTCTGCAGCAGGCGCGCCGCATGGGTGGCATGGCCAAGCAGCGTCTGCTGCTGGGGTTCGAGCTGGGCGTGTTGCAACAGATCCAGCATGCCCAGCACAGCATTCATGGGGGAGCGGATCTCATGGGTCATCATGGCCAGAAACTGCGACTTGGCGCGGTTGGCAGCCTCCGCTTCGTCCCGCGCCCTGGCCAGCTCCTGCTCACGGCGGATCTGGTTGCCCACATCCCGCGCCGTGCCGCGATAGCCGATGAAAACACCGGCCCCGTCGAAACAGGGTTCGGCGTTGATCTCCATCCAGCGCGGCCCCCGCGCCAGGCTGACCTGCACCCGCACCGCCCGTACCGGCAGGTGCAGGCCGATGAGCCGGCGGTACTTGCCCCATTCGGGATCCCGCCTGTCATAGGCGTAGTCGTAGAGACTCTGGCCAGTCTGATGCACCAGCATCTCTTCCTGCTGGCCAGGGGCCGAGACGTAGCTCAACCTGTGCTCGGTATCCGTCTCCCAGAACCAGTCGGAGGCCATGCCTGCAAAGCTGCGAAAACGCTGCTCACCCGCCTGCAACGCCAGGGTCTTGAGTTCAACCTGCTCCTGCAAGCGGGCCCGATAAGCGATGTTGACCAGTGCCTGGGAGATGAGCGGCCGGCAACGCTGCATGGCGGCCTTGCTCTTGAGATCGAAGGTACCCATCAGGGAGTGGCGGCAGATGAGCACGCCGGAGAAACCGGGGGCCCGCAGCCCCGTCATCATGACGCTGGCCCAACCCGTCACATCGGCCAGCGGCGCCAACTCGGGCAACTGGGTCGGGTCATAGATGACCAGGGTCTCCCCCTCGATGGCCCGGGAGAAGATAGGTGTCAGCAGCCAGGGGCGGCCCACCTCCCCCTCCTGGGTGCTGAGGTGGGTCAGACCCCCCTCGCCCTCCCAGGCCACTACATCCGCGTGTTCGAAGCCGATGAAGGGTTTCAGCACCTGGATGAGGCTGTCCAGCACCTGCTCCAGCGTCTGGGCATCGGCCAGGGTGGCCACCCCGCACAGCAGGGTTTGCGACTCCTGCCGGTATTTGGCCTCGCGCTCCCGACAGCGCACCAGCTCCACCAGGGTGGTCTGCAGCTTGTCGCCAAGGGCTTCCAGTTCCGTATTACCAATCATCTTGTTTCCAGCGCAGTGTCAGCTGTCGAGAAAGATCACGCTCGATATCATCAGGTTGCCGTGTGCCAGCTCACCGTGTGGCAGACGCCCCTGCTCACCGAAGGTGAACGGGGTGATGAAGGGGATGTCCCCCAGCCGGGTATGAAATTGATCGACAAATTGGCATAAGCTATCACCAAGAGCCAAGCGGCAACCAGCACAAAAGATCACGAGGGCACCAAACGGCTGCATCTCGGTGGCCATGCCGTACTCTGGCTCGATACGGGTCGCATTCAGACAGCGTTGCAACAGGCCCTCCTGGCTGCTGTACATCAGCAGCAACCGCTCCCCGACCTCAGTATCGGTAAAGAGGCGCAATCCGCCACCTTCTGTCACGGCTTCGGGGTGGGAGAGCTTGTAATAGGGCATGTCATCCAGGGTGCCAACCTGCCTGGCCAGCGGAGACAAAGTGGTTTCCCGCAGGATGGGCCCCACCGGCCAGGGCGTCGTGCGCCCGGTCCAGCGGGCATAGACGGCGGCGGCCGGTTCATCGTCGATGGTGAGGATCTCACGTCCTGCCAACGCCGTGATGATGCCGCGCTGTTCGGTGGGGACATAGCCAGAGTGGAACTGGAACGCCAGCTGGCAATCGGGATAGAGCACCGCCAGCACCACCCCCTCGCGAGTACTGCCCTCGTCCCAGCACAACTGCCACTCCCCGCTCACGCTGTTGTCGGCGGCGGAGCCGC